>CAXTCB010000022.1:0-35059 GCA_964242875.1 uncultured Acidobacteriaceae bacterium | reverse complement strand
CCTCCTCCGCCAGGTCAAAGACTCCGTCGTCTTCAAGAGCGACATGGCCGGCGAGATCACCATCCCGCTCACCAGGATTAAAAACCTAAAGACCACCGGCAAGTTCGCCGTCCTCCAGCACGGCGTCCCCATCGCAGCATCCCGCCGGGTTGAGCCCCAGCGCATCGAGATCACCGCCACCGGCCTCATCCAGCTAGACACCCCGCAGCCGCCCATCCCACTCAGCCGAGTCGCCTACCTCGTCGACGCCGACACCTTCAGCAAGGCTCTGCAGCACTCGCCAAACTTCTTCTCCGGCTGGGTCGGCACTGCTACCCTCGGCGCCACCTTCGTCCAGGCCACCCAGCACGGCGGAACCTTAAACGCCGGCGTCGCGCTCACCCGGCAGATTCCTCCCCTGCTCTACTTCAACCCGAGAAATCGCATGATCGTCAACGTCGACGAAACCTTCGGCAAATCCACCACGCCCGTCATCCCACAGACCGACCCGCCCTCCCCCGACGCCGTCGTCAAGACCAGCATCTTCCACGCCGACGCCGAACGCGACGAGTACATCGCCAGGCGCCGCTATCTGCTTGCCGAAACCAGCTTCGATCACAACTTCGCCCAGGGCCTCGATCTGCAGCAGCTCTACGGCGTCGGCTACGGCTTCACCCCGTTCTCAAACGCCATCCAGCAGCTCGATCTCAAGGCGGACGTGCACTACCTCAAGCAGCAGTTCTTCGACTCAGGCACCAACGAGAACCTCATCGGCTCCTCCTTCGCAGAGACCTACCGCCGCACCCTGCCGCGATCCATCCAGCTCAACCAGAACCTCAGCATCATCCCCGCCTGGAATCAACTCAACGCCTACTCGGCCAACGGCTTCCTCGGCATCGCGCTTCCTGTCACCAATCGCTTCAGCTTCTCGACCTCGCTCACTGAGGCCTTCATCAACAACCCCTCACCCGGTTACCACAAAAATAGCCTCACCTTCGCCGCCGGGATCACCTACTCACTCAAGTAACATCTCGCCTGACCTCGTCGGTGTATCCCTCTCTCCCTGTCCCCTCTTCGCGATCTGCGTCTCTGTCCCGGTCCAATCCTCTTGTCACAGGCGCCATGCGTGATGCCATCAACGTACCGCACACCTCTATCCTTGCGCTGCTCCCACTGTGGCTCCATCCCGCCCTCATCGCAGAGAAGTGCCCGCTTCGGCACATACACTCAAACTCATGACGTATGCACGATCGCGGCTCTGGTTAGGCATCTCGGGAGTAGGGCTCATCGTTGTTCTGGCAAGCTGTTCGCTCTGGTTCGGACTTCCTCATCGCCTCCTGCGCGGGCTTTCCGATGTCACCGCACTCTCTCTAACCTTGCTCACCTTCATCGGGATCTCGATGCCGAGCGACCTGCTTGGTGGATATCTTCTGCCACGTCGGCATCACCGCACACAGATGGGGCCACAGACCTTCTTTGCTGGCTGGATCCGCGGTGTCCTCGCGCAGGCGTTGATCCTGGGTCTCTGTGCCATGTTGCTTCTGAAAGCAGGCATGTGGGGTGGCACCGGTGCGGCCATCGTCTGTTTCACGCTGCTCATGCTGGTCCTTATCGCGGCACAGTCCTCAATCGCACAACTTGTCGCCGCATTTGCAACGAGCTCTCAAAGCACCATCGAGGGTGAACGTCATGAACAGAGGTCCACACCGGTTACACCGCCCACCGCCACATTCCGCTCCTCGGACCCGGGATTCGTCGGCGGTTGGGTCGGCTTTCCCTCCGCTGAGCGGCTCATCGTTCCCGGTGCCTGGAACCGCGAGCTTACCCCAGATTTACTTGCGGCTGAGCTTACTCGCCGCAGGGGCGCGATTGTTACCGGTGCTCGGACACGCGGTCTGCTCATCGCTCTCGTCTGGAATGTTCTTGGATTTTCCCTCGCCTGCGCGATGCCTGGCTCGTCTCCGGGCAATGCCGCCGGATTGGTTCAGGCCGCTCTGTGGTTCACCCTCTGGTCCTTTGCCGGCCTGCTGACGCTGCCTTCGCTCAATCGGCCGGCGGTGCTGGAGTTGGACCGCTTCGCCCTGAAGCAAGGGGTACCTCGGGAAGTCCTGGTCGCTGCCATCTCCCGTCTGGATCGTCTTCAGGACGACGAACCCGAGCGTACCAGGGGTATCGAGTGGGTCTTCCATCCCATACCCTCGGTGAACCGCCGCATCGCCGCCCTGGACGAGGCGGAGGCGCGGTCCATTGGTGGCTGGCAAGGCGCGCGCATGACCCTCTATCTCTCTTGGGCTTGTTTCGGATTTCTTGCCCGCGCCGTGCACTGCAACGCCGGCAGACCTGCCCTCTGGGTGCTCTTTCCTGGAGATTGATCAGCCAGACATTGAAAGCAGGACCTGCGCTCTTCTGTACTCAACAATCCGCTTGCAGCCGCGTATGCTCATGGGCAAGTTGGCGCAGCCCCGTCGCGCGATCCGTCCTGCTGTTGCGCCATTTCCTCGCGATGCTTCCTGGGAATGCTCCCACCGCGGGATCCCCGCCTGACAGCATCGCCCGTAAGGGAAAGCGGCTACACCGCGCTGCTCACCATCCACGGCACCCCGAACCGATCCGTAAACATCCCGAACCGCTTCGCCCAGAAGGTCTCACCCATCGCCATTGTGATCTGCCGCGCCCCTTCACTCAACGCCGCGTACGTCCGCTCCGCCTGCTCGATCGTCTCCATCGTGATCGACACGTTGAAGCCGCCTGCCGCCGACTGCCGTCCCGGCGGCGCGTCAGATGCCATCAGCGCATAGCCATCGATCTCCAGGCGCGCATGCAGAATCTTGTCCTTCCACTCCTCCGGCACGTGCGCCTCGGCCGGCGACCCGCGATGCGCCATCATCGTCACCATCGTCCCGCCCAGCACGGAGTGGTAGAACTCGAACGCCTCCCGGCACTCCCCACGAAACAGCAGGTACGTCTCGACTCTCATACAGCCTCCTTCCGCTCCTGCCTGTAGAGCAACCAGCAGCCCCTTGGCCATCCTATCCAGCTTTGCTGGTCTCCCCGGATCCGCGGAAAAGCCATGCGCAGATCGCAGCTTTGCTGGCCCGCGTAGCGGGAATACGGTACCACAGCCGCGAGGCACAGCCGATCCTGTGCCTGACTGCTGCGTGAACAAAACCTGCGCAGCGGGAAAGATCGCGCGTCTCCCTAGGGCTTTGCCTAGTGTCGGACCGACCCTCGCATGCCGCAAGCTAAGCAGATTGCCCGCGAAGAAAGTTGCCGCAAGGCCGTGAGGAACACGCTTTGATGGACAACATCCAGGTCGTTGATATCGAACTGGTTCGCGAGAACCTCCTCGTTACTTTTTCCGACGGGCGCATCGCCATCCTTCGCTGGTCGGAGTTGTACAACCTCGCGCTGGAACCTGACTCCTTTGATCTGGTTCAGCTCTTCGGCCAGGATCCATTGCTCTCCCACTGACGTACTGCTGGTTGCAAGCGGAGCGGTGCCACCCCTTGGCCAGGCGAATCAGAGGTGGTCTCTGACATGAGTCCATCGTCGCCCACACGACTCAAATCGCTCTCCCGCATGATCAGTGATCTTCTTGCCATCCCCGGGCTGGGCTTGGGGCGAGGTTCATCGTGCAAGCTCCCGCCCCGTCCTCCGTCTAAACTAGGCGACAGGGAGAATCCACTCACGTGATCATCGTTACCGGCGGCGCCGGCTTCATCGGCTCGAACCTCGTCCACGAGCTTAACCGCGCAGGCTACACCGACATCCTTGTGGTCGACAACCTGGCCCCGGCTCCCAATCTCTCCGGTCCCAAGTTCCTCAACCTGCAGGGCGCCATCTACGCCGACTACATGGATAAGCTCGACTTCCTCGAAAGCCTCATCGCAGGCGACTTCGATGACGAGCCGATCGAAGCCATCCTTCATCAGGGCGCCTGCTCGAACACCCTCGAAGACGACGGCCAGTACATGATGCGGAACAACTTCGACTACTCGAAGGTGCTCCTGCACTTCGCGACCGAGCGCGAGATCCCCTTCGTCTACGCCTCGACCGCCGCCACCTACGGCGCCTCCACCCGCTTCGCCGTAAATCCTGAAAACGAGCGTCCGCTCAACGTCTACGGCTTCTCCAAGCTCGTCTTCGACAACTACGTTCGCCGCCTTGCGCCCACCGTCAACTCGACCGTGATCGGCCTGCGTTACTTCAACGTGTACGGACCGCGCGAACAGCACAAGGGTCGCATGGCCTCCGTCATCCATCACTTCACCCGGCAGCTTCTCGATTCCGGAACCATTCGCATGTTTGAAGGCTCAGGCGGCTACGCAGACGGCGAACAGCGCCGCGACTTCGTCTTTGTCAAAGATCTCGCCCGCATCAACCTGTTCTTCGGAGGCCTGCTTCCAGACTCCCCGAAAAAGCCCGTCCAGGCCATCGTCAACGCGGGCACCGGCCACGCCCGCACCTTCAAGGCAGTCGCCGAGTCCCTGATGGCCGTTCACGGGGAGGGCAGGATCGAGTTCATCCCCTTCCCGGGTGACCTCAAGAATCGCTACCAGCACTTCACCGAGGCCGAGATCTCCGGTCTCCGCTCCGCCGGCTACGTCACCCCATTCACCGAGCTCGAAGAAGGCGTCAGGCAGACCTTCGCCGAGGAACCCGCGATCCGCGCCTGAGTAACTCCGCAAAAACAGCTTAAAAAGCCGCTGAACCTCCGCGAAAACGCGCAGGACCTCAGCGGCTTTTGCCATTTCGAAGCACGTTGCAAGGGGGAAGTGGTGAGCCCGCTGGGGCTCGAACCCAGGACCAACGCCTTAAAAGGGCGATGCTCTACCGACTGAGCTACAGGCTCTCACCTACGTACAAGAGTAGCATACTCAATCACTTGAAGGCTCTAACTCCTGCATCCGCCGCCACTTGCAGTTGTATTAGATGACACTAAAGTGTCATGCCCAATCCATTGACTCCCCACCACCCCCCCGGTAGCCTCTGCATATTGCACGAACCCCAGTGCACAGTCACCCTTTTCCGCCGCACCCAGATCTCCGCCGTACCCAAAAATGCGTGGTTACCGGTAACTACAGGAATGACTTATGGATAGCCGCAATTCCGAATATCTCGACGAAGTTCCAAGTGTGGAGACTCCCGAGGATGTCGCCGTCCTTTACTCCTGGGCCAATCTCCACGGAGCAAAATATCGCGATTTCTCCGCCTCGCGACGAGAGTACCGGGCGCAACTGCGCCATCGCGCAGCGGAGCAGGTTCGAGAAGATGAGTTGCTCGCGCAAGCCGACGCAGAGGCAGCAGCCACCGTCGCGGAGCAGAGTGCGAAACAAGCAGGGGAGATCGCTGAAAGCCGGCAAAGTCATGATCTTCAGCAGATGCAGTCATTTCGGGATGCCGAGGCAGCCAGTCAAATCGCCGCTGCTGAGCGCATCGAAGCCGCCCGCCGGGCCGAGGCTGTAGCACAGGCCGGCGCAGCGGCGCGCCGGGAGGAACGCGAGGTTGCGAGTGCCAATGCTTCCGCCCGACGACAGGCCGCCCTGTATGCGGATGCCGACTCGCGCGACAGGCGTCCACAGGTTGAGTTAGAGGACGCGGATGTGCCAGGAAGGATCTCTGATCCATACACCCCCGAGGTGCGAGTAACCTCCGCCGACGCAGGAGGAGCGATTGCGGTTCAACCTCCAGAGCCGTCGGTAGAGCTTCATCCGAACCGGCTCCGACCCGAACGCGCTCGTCCGTCTTCCGCTGCGGAGAAACATCGTGGCCTGGAAGAGCCATATGAACCTCACCTTGACGTGAGGCCGGAGGCTTTTCTGTCGCCTTCTCAGCCGGCGCCCGTAGCTCGTCGCCCACGAGGGTACAGCCCCGACGATGCGTCTGGAGTGCGCCAGATCTATCGACCCGAGTCTGATTCGGTTCCAGAGATCAGGGTAGCTTCTCGCGAGCCGGCACCACCGCCGTCGCGCCAGCCATCCCGTCTCGTTCCTCCTTATGCCACGCGGGAGACGACTCTACCTCGAGTTGGGGTGCGCGCTAATGAGATCTCTCCGGTCGCCGAACCCCGCATCTGGTCTCCTGCGCCGACAACGCCGCCTGCAATTGCATCGGCTGCTCCGCGACAGATGCTTTGGGCCAACTCGGCCCCAGGTGGATCGCCATCGGCCCGAGACAGCGGTAACCCGGACGCGACGCGAAAGCCGACCACTGCACAATCACTTCAAGCTAAGGTCATTCCTGATAAGCGAGTGACCGCGCGAGAGGAGACCAGGGGACAGGTGGAGGACCCGACCCCCAAGCGTCGACGGCAGGACCTTGCTGGGTATAGACCGACCGATTCTGATCGTGCGATTGCCGCCTATCGCCGAGAGCAGGCACAACCTATTGCCCCTGCGAATGCGCCCGCCGTTCGTGCCGTACCTGAGCTTCGCCAGTCTGTTCAGGACGGCGGGTCCGCGACCAAGGCGCAGCGGGGCCCCGATCCGGTTGGCCCTGCTTGGATCTACTCGCAGGAGTCGGAAGAGCTGCCGGTCCAAGCCTCCTCCAGCGCACCTGCTTTACAGGGCGGGGAGGCTCAGGAATCTGTTACGGACACCCTTCAGAGATCGAGAGAGCGAGTCGCTTCTCGGTGGTACGCCTTGAAGGGAGTCTTCGAGCAGGCGGGGCAGGAGCGCCAAGAGTCAACGCCTGTTCGACAGAAGGAGACGCGCACACCAGTGCTTGCGGTGTTCTCCCTTGCGGGTGGAGTGGGTAAGACATCGCTCGTAGCGACACTTGGCCGATCCCTTTCTTCTCTAGGGGAGAAGGTCTTGCTTACCGACACAACATCTCACGGTCTTCTGCCGTATTACTTCGGAGCAAGTGAACTTCGACAAGGCACCGTGCGCACCTTCTCGCCGCCAAGCGGCAGCACGGATGCGCCAATTTACCTGGTGAACTATGGCGTGGATCAGGATCCTGGTGATGAGGCAGCGCAGGAGGCTCTGGTCGAAGAGATCAGCGGGAGCGGACGCGGGACGCACCGCATTGTCCTCGATCTAACCTCAAGTACCAGTTGGGTGATTCGACGTATGGCTCGACTGAATCCAACCGTGCTGGTTCCGGTGGCTCCGGATATGAACTCCGTCATCAGTCTGCAGGCGATCGAAAAGTTCTTCCATGGTGTGAACGGTGCAGACGGTACACCGCTGAAGTTCTTCTATGTGCTGAACCAATTTGATGCGGCGCTGCCTCTGCACCTTGATGTGCGCGAGGTGCTGAGGCGCCAACTCGGCGAGCGCCTGCTTCCGTTCGTGATCCGCCGCGCACCTGCGGTCAGTGAGGCGCTAGCGGAGGGAATGACCGTCATCGATTACTCGCCGGAGGCTCCGGTAGCTGAGGATTACATGAACTTAGCTGCGTGGTTACGCGCGCAATCTGCACCTGCTACCGCTGGCTTTCGCAATGTGCGCTGGAGTGAACGATGAGCCGCACTTCCTTATGGCAGGAGTTTGAGTCTGGGGACGGAGCACCCCTTAAACTGCTTCGATTTCTCATCATCACGGGTGGTGTTTCCTTTCTCATCTTTTCAGGGATTCTTGAGCTGACTTGGCCCCAGCAGATCATCCTCGACGTGCTCATTGTGCCGCTAGCGATATGGATGGACCGCAGCTCCAGCTCGTATCTGGTGACCCTGACGTTAATGCTGGTATCGATGTTCTCGACCTTTCGCTATGGCTATTGGCGCCTCGCGACGACGGTAAAGTTCTTTGCTGATCCTGGAACAACCTGGAGCCTGCTGGATGCATTCTTCATCGCGCTGCTGGTGCTGGCAGAGGCATACGCTTTCATCATTCTTTTTCTGGGATATCTGCAGACACTTTGGCCGCTGCGCCGCACGCCTGTCCCGTTGCCCGATGATCCTGAGTCCTGGCCCGCTGTGGATCTTCTGATTCCGACCTACAACGAACCTCTGAGTGTTGTTCGGTATACCGCGCTCGCGGCGATGAACATCGACTGGCCAGCCGAGAAGCTGAACGTGTACATCCTCGATGACGGGAAACGGCCGGAGTTTCGCGCCTTCGCTGAGGAGGCTGGCATCGGCTACATGACGCGAGACGACAACAATCACGCAAAGGCGGGCAACATTAATCGGGCTCTTGCCAGACTGGATTCGCCGTATGTCGCGATCTTCGATTGTGATCACGTGCCGACGCGATCCTTTATGCAGGTGACGCTTGGCTGGTTCCTGCGCGATTCGAAGCTGGGTATGCTGCAGACACCGCATCACTTTTATTCCCCTGATCCCTTTGAGCGGAATCTTGGGCAGTTCCGGACGATTCCGAACGAAGGAGAGCTTTTTTACGGCATCGTGCAGGACGGCAATGATTTTTGGAACGCCACTTTCTTTTGTGGTTCCTGCGCCGTTCTACGGCGGTCTGCGCTGAATGAGATCGGTGGTATCGCTGTCGAGACAGTTACGGAAGACGCACACACATCTCTTCGCATGCAGATGAATGGATGGAATACGGCGTACATCAACATTCCGCAAGCAGCGGGTCTTGCAACCGAACGTCTGTCCGGGCATGTCAAGCAACGGATCCGCTGGGCGCGCGGAATGATCCAGATCATGCGAACAGATAATCCCTTGTTTGCGCGGGGGTTGAAGCCAGCACAGCGCCTCTGCTACTTCAACGCGATGTCGCACTTTCTGTATGCCTTCCCGCGGCTCATCTTCCTCACCGCCCCCTTGATCTATCTTCTGCTGGGACATACGAATGTGCCAGGCTACTGGGCCGCGATTTTGGCTTACGCCTTTCCGCACCTTGTGCTTTCAAACATCACGAACTCCCGCATTCAAGGAGCGCATAGACACTCTTTCTGGAACGAAATCTACGAGACTGTCTTGGCGCCGTACATTTTCCTTCCGACCATGCTGGCCATGGTGAACCCGAAGCTGGGCAGCTTTAACGTGACCGCGAAAGGTGGCGTCGTCAATAAGAGCTTCTTTGATTCACGCATTGCCCAGCCATTTCTCCTGATGATGGCGTTGAACCTTCTTGGCATCCTCGCCGCGCTCCCTCGTTATTTTCAGTTCCCAGGCGCTGGATGGGCGTTTCCGCTCAACCTGCTTGCGAATATGCATGATTCCAACCACCTTGGAACCATTCTGATGAACCTGGTCTGGACATGTTTCAACATGGTGATTTTGGGGGTTTGCGTTGGAGTGGCGTGGGAGGGGCAACAACGAAGGCAAACGGTTCGCGTGAACATGGAGGTGCCGGGTCAGATTGTCTTGCCAAACGGCACGATCGTTCATGGCACGACAGCAGATATGTCCAGTGGTGGAGTGATGATGCGGGTGGAACGTGAACTCGGTGTCGAACCGGGCCAGCCCATTCAGCTGATCTTTCCCGTTCTTGATGGTGACGCCACGCTCCCGGCAACGGTCGTCGAAGCACAGGGATCGATCCTTCGCGCGCAGTACAGTCCGCTCACGCTGCAAGAAGAAGAGGCCTTGACGATGGTGCTTTATTCCCGGGCCGATACGTGGCTTGGATGGGGTGAATCACGGGAGCCGGACCGTCCGCTACGCAGTCTGCGCAGGATCTTCTCACTTTCGATGCGCGGGCTCGGCATGACCGCAAAGGAGTTGTTCTGGAAGACGGGTAGCGCCAGACCTGTTCCGAAGGGCCGACTCGCAACGAGCATCGCCCCCTTGCTCTTCTTGGCGGTTTTTGGATCAGCGATTCTGCGGGGCGCACAGGCTCCGACCGGTGCTCAGTCGTTGCAACAGAGTGCGGAACCACAGGTGGCCGGCGCTGGAGCTGTGCTGGATGGGGGGGTGCAGTCGCGAGCGACACCGTCAGGCAGCTTCGACAATTTGTTCACTCTGGCCGATGTCGGAGTTCAGGACACCATCATCCTGCGTGGTGTAGATGCCTATCATTCCGTCTACTTTTCTGTTCCGCAGACCCAAGTCGTCAAGACAGCGACGATGCATATCCGATATCACTTCTCGCCGGCCTTGCTGCCAGCGCTGAGTCATCTAAAGGTATCGCTCAACGGGACGCTGTTCGCAACGCTGCCGGTCTCCATGCAGCCCACTGTGAATGGCGCAAGACTGGAGGGCGGTGCAGATCAGACTGGAGCCGGGCAGAGCTCAGTTACGGTGACGCGGAATGAATCGAGCGCCATGCTTGAGGCGACTCTGACGATGCCGGCGGAGATGCTGGTTCATCAGAACGAGTTGAACTTCGAGTTCGTTGGTCACTACACGACACAATGCGAAGACCCATCGAGCTCGGCGCTGTGGAGTCACGTTGATACGACCTCCACAATTGAGCTCGCTGGCGCTTTGCTTCCATTGCAGAACGATCTTAAGCTGTTGCCACTGCCGTTTTACGATGCAGCTGTCAACCTGCATCCGATTGTGCCCATCGTCTTTCTCGCACAGCCTTCGCCGAAGGCGATGCAGGCTGCAGGCATTGTCGCGTCCTGGTTCGGGATCATGACAGATTTTCGACCGGTGAGGTTTCCCGTTTCATTCGGAACGATTCCTTCTGGCAATGCGATCGTGATCAGTGAGAACTCAGCGGAGTTGCCGACCAGCTTCAACATCACGGGAAGCTCCGGACCGACGGTCGCGATGCGCACCAATCCTTCGGATCCCTATTCGAAGCTTCTCGTGCTCACGGGCGACAACCCCGATGACCTGGTGACGGCGGCAATGGCGTTAACCTTGCAACGCGGATTGTTCCAGGGAGACCAGGTGCGGATTCCCAGTCTGAAGGCTCCTGCGCCTCGTGAGCCGGACGATGCTCCCCGCTGGCTGCGTACCGACAAGGCGGTTCATCTAGGCGACATCGCGCAAACGGGTGATCTCCAGGGAGACGGCGCTGTGCCGATTCGCGGGTACATGCGGCTGCCACCTGATCTGTTCTACGGCAACAAGCAGGATCTTTCTTTCCATATGGGATACCGCTACAACGGCATTCCTATCTCGAATGACAGCACGATTCAGGTCTACATGAATGATGGGTATGTCAGCTCTACGCCGATGCCGCATACAGACAAAGCATCGGCAAAGCTGGAGACGGTCATCCCGATCCCGGTCGCGAACATGCGGCCGTTCTCTAATTCCCTCATGATGCGTTTTATCTTCCTCTTACCGAAGAAGGGAAGGTGCCAAGATACTGCGCCATACAACCTGCAAGGGGCAGTACTCAAAGACTCGTACCTTGACATCACGGACATTCCACACTGGGCGCCGATGCCCAATCTCGAGATCTTCGCGAATGCCGGCTACCCGTTCACGCGGAAAGCGGACCTTGCCGACACAACGGTTGTTCTGCCAGACACGCCCGCAGCGGATGAGATCGAGATGTATCTCACCTTCATGGGACATTTCGGAGCTCAGACCGGGTATCCGGTACTAAACGTGTCCGTCACAAACAACGACGGCATGAAGAGCGACAGTGGCAAAGACTACCTGGTGATGGGAACAGTTGAAGACCAGGCAGCGCTCAGTCGCCTCAATCAGAATCTGCCTGTCGTTATTGACGGCAGCGGTCTTCATATCCAGGACACACAGGGCTTCTTTGCGCAGCTTCAACACGCCTGGTGGAAGGTACGCAGCTCTGATCATGTGCAATCGGGCCAACTGGAAACAGCGGGTGGCTTGCCGGATGCGTTGATGGAAGGTATCGAGTGGCCGAGCGGTTCAGGCAAGTCAGTGGTGGTGATGGTGGTTCGGGATCATGCAACGATTCCAAGCTTTCTCTCGACGTTCTTGAAAACCTCGCAGTCCTCGGACGTGTCGCAATCCGTTAGTGTGCTTCACGGAACGCGCTTCGTCTCTTACCGAATCGGCAACGATGTTTACAACGTGGGATCGCTTTCAACCTGGACCTACCTGAACATACTGTTCTCCCGATTTCCATGGCTTATGGTCGTTACGGCTCTGGTGATCTGTTTTCTGATGGCGACGTTGCTGCGAGCCGTTCTGCGGCGGAAAGCAAGAGCGCGTTTGCAGGGTAACGACTAGGCAGACCATGATGCGGAAGCGAAATATAACCCAAGCTGCAGCCGGTAGCGGACTTGTGCTCCGCTGCGCCGGTGTTCTGCTCGCTCTCTCGATCTGCTTGAGCGACGGGTGCCGAGCCGAGCAGCCCTGGCCGCTTTGGGCCAGCTATGCCGATCACATGGTTGATGGTCAGGGCCGGGTTGTAGACCACAGCGCCGGGGATCGCACGACCAGCGAAGGGCAGGCATACGGCATGTTTTTCGCTCTGGTTGCGAACGACCGCGGGCGCTTCGATAATCTGCTGCAATGGACCGAGGCAAACCTTGCCGGCGGTGACCTGACGCTGCGCTTGCCGGCATGGAGTTGGGGCAAGGCGACGGACGGCACATGGAGGGTGCTCGATGCACACCCTGCATCTGATGCCGATCTCTGGATGGCGTACACGCTGTCCGAGGCTGGCCGCCTCTGGCGAGAGCCACGCTATGAGAAGCTCGGAACTGTTCTCGCCACGCGGGTCGCGCAGCAGGAGGTCGCTTTTGTTCCGGGTTTGGGAATCACGTTGTTACCGGGTGCAACCGGGTTCCATCCGGACAGTGAGACATGGATTGTTAACCCATGCTATTTGCCACCTCCGTTGCTTATGCGCTTGTCCGAATTACAGTCAGATGGTCCATGGCGCTCGGTGCTGGCGAGCCTGCAGACAATGCTGCAAAAGGGAAGTGGCGCCGGGTTTGCGATGGATTGGGTCGCAGCCGGTACCACCATCCACCCGTCTATCTCGCCTGCAGAGCGAGCAAGCGGTGACCAGAAAGCTGTTCCGATCGGTGCGTATGAAGCGATCCGCGTGTATCTGTGGCTTGGCCTTACGGATGCGGGAACACCGGGTCTCACGGCTATGCTGGCGCAACTGCCCGGCATGGCAGCGTATTTAGAGCATGAGCTCACGCCGCCGCTGGAAGTGAGTGCGAACGGCCAGGTCTTGAAGAAGGATGCTTCGCCGGGATTCTCGGCCGCGGTTGTCCCTTACCTGCATCTGCTGGGCAAGCGGAACGAAGAGCGCACGCAGCTGACCCGACTCGGGGCTACACGCGATGAAACAAGTGGTCTGTATGGAAAGCAAGCGGCGTATTACGACCAGAACCTCGCGCTATTCGCTACAGGCTGGACAGAACAGCGATATCACTTTGACCGCGGAGGCAAGTTGATTGTGCGCTGGCGATGAGCGCCCTGAGGGAGTGCAACTTTGGCTGTAGATCTCGGTAAGTTCCGGAGATAATGCGGTACAAAGTTACCTAAACGCGGTAAGCTTCGGAAAGTTAGACACACCTTAGCAAATACTCAGTTGCTGCACTCCGATTCCTCTGCACGATATCGAAAGTCTATGAAGAGAAAACCAGCATCCCGGACCCTTCTCACCGCACTTCTCGGCAGTTCGCTCGGACTGGTCCCGCTAAGCCTCTCAGCAGCAGGACAGGTTGGCCAGTCGGCAACGCAGGTTCTGCTGGACAAGGCGCATACGCTCGAGGTCAAAGGTCGAATGGATATGGCAGCGCAGACCTGGCAGCAGGTCCTGCTCTCTGACCCGAACAACACGGAAGCTCTGAGCGGGCTGGCCCGCGCAGCGAAGCTCGGAGGTAACGGACAGCTCTCGGCGAGTTACCTGGAACGTCTGAAGGCCATCAATCCGAACGATCCAGGCATTCTCAAGGCAGAGAAGGTCGCAACGGATGATACGCGCAGTGCACAGTTGCAGCAGGCCGGGAAGTACGCGCAGGCAGGCCAATATGCGCAGGCCATGGGCATCTACCGCAAGGTTTTTGGCGACACGCCGCCAGCCGGAGACTGGGCACTCGCATATTACGAGACGGAAGCGGCGACCGAGGCGGGACGGCCGCACGCGATCTCCGGACTGCATGCGCTCGTGGAGCGTTCTCCCACGGACTCGCGCTACCAGATTGCTCTTGGCCGCATTTTGACCTACAACCCCAAGACACGCGCTGAAGGCCGCCACTACTTGGAGAAGCACCCCAGCAGCCCGCCAGCCATGGAGGCTTTGCGGCAGTCTCTCGTATGGGACTCGGCCAATCCCGCATCCGCGCCGGAGATTCGAGCGTACCTCGCCAAGCATCCGGACACGCAGCTTGCGGAAGCGCTTCGCAACCAGCCAAAGGTCGCGCCGAAGGCCGCTGTGACCGGCGGGCGTGAAGCGTCGGCTTCCGTTCCGGACAGCCCTGAGATCATCGCGAGTCGCGCTCGTGGTCAGGAAGTTGAGGGCGCCTACAAGGCGCTAAACGGCAAGCAAGTGGATGAGGCGGAGACGCGCTTCAAGGCGATCCTCGCAACCGATCCTGATAACGCGCGGGCGCTCGCGGGTCTTGGATACATCCGAATGCAGCAGTCAAATTTCGGAGCGGCCATCAGCTTTCTTGATCAGGCCAAGCAGAACGGGGCCAAGGATGTGGGTCTTGATCCCGCACTGGCAACGGCCCGCTTCTGGTTCACAATGGGAGAAGCGTCGACTGCGCTCAACGAGAACGACCTGACCACGGCAGAACAGCAGTACCAGGCAGCCCTGGCCATGCGCCCTAACAGTCCTGAGGCACTTGAGGGGCTGGGCGGGACGTTGTTGAAGGCGCAACAGTCAGAAGCCGCAACACAGGTCTTTGAGCAGTTGGTGAAGATCAAGCCAAGCTCGCCCGGCGGATGGCGAGGACTCTTCCAGAGCTATTACAGCGCCGGAAATTCACCGCAGGCTTTGCTCACTGAACGCCGAATACCTGCGGGCGTTCACTCGCAACTGATGCGGGATCCGGACTTCTTGAGGAACCTGGCGTCGGCGTACTCCGCTGTCGGTCGCGATGCAGACGCACAGCGGGTTTTGCGCAGCGCCCTGGATCTTCCGTTCCCCGCGGACGCGAGTCGCTTGAAGATCGAAACGCAGTTGCAGTTTGCTGCGTTGCTGCAGCAGGCGAATCATGTTGATCAAGCTGCCGGTCTCTACCGGCAGGTGCTTGCTGCCGATATGTCGAACACCGGCGCATGGCAAGGCTTGATTCGCGCTGAGCACGCGATGAAGAGTGACGAGCAGGCACTCCAAACCCTTCAGAGCATGCCGCCTGCAAACTATGAAGCCGCCATGCATGACGTCGGCTTCCAGTCCACGGTCGCCTCCGTATATCAAGGTGCAAACAAGCTGGAGATGGCGCAGCAAGTGTTGGAGCATGCTGTTGCTCAGCAGACGGCGGCGAACCAGAAGCCGAGTGTCGGCCTGGAGCTGCAGCTTGCCGGCATCTATCTCTCCCGGAACAACACACAGCAGGCGTACCCCATTTATCGGCAGGTACTCGCAGAGAACTCTGATCGGCCGGATGCGTGGAAGGGAATTCTGGCAGCGCTGCACGGCTCCGGTCATGATCAGGAAGCTTTGGCCCAGGCGCAACAGATTCCGGCCACTCTAAAGCGACAGCTGGAAGCTGACCCTGAGTACCTTCAGACGGTCGGCGCCATTTACAACGGATTAGGGCAGCCGCGACAGGCGATGGCCTTTATCAATCGTGTGCAACAGCACTACGCAGCGCAGAATGCCGCACCTCCGAGCGATATTGACATTCAGGATGCATGGCTGCTCTTCAACAGCGGGAACGACGCCGGGCTTTACCGCCAGTTGATGCTTGTGGGGGGACGCGCCGACCTTTCCGACGAGCAACGTCGAACTGTGCAGACAATCTGGACCAACTGGGCTGTACGCCGCGCGAACCAAGCAGCGGGTGCGGGGGATCAGAAGCGCTCGCTTGCGATTCTGAACGCAGCGGCCAAGGCGTTCCCGGACAATCCCGGAGTTCTCCGTGCTTTGGCAGCAGGCTATGCGCGGGCAGGCTTGCCGAAGCAGGCCGTGCTCATCTACAAATCGCAGGACATGACGGCAGCGACCGCCTCTGATTACAAATCAGCTGTCGGCGCGGCGCTCGCCTCGAGTGATCAGAAGGATGCTGAGACCTGGCTGCGGTACGGTCTTGATGCTTATCCCAAAGACTCGCAGATGTTGACGCTTGGGGCCAAGTTTGAGCAGGCTCACGGGAACAGCGGCCGCGCGGCGGACTACTTTCGCGCCTCTCTGGCAGCATTACCCCCCGGGGATCCAGGCGCTGAGCTGGCAGGCGAACTGAGCCAGCCAATGCCCGCAGTCCGCCTGCCGAGTGCAACGCAGTCACAAGACCTCGCGACGTTGCTCAGCACCGGCGGAGATGCAACGCTAAGCGGCGCAGCGCAGAATGCACAGGTCGACCGGCCTTACCTGCCGAACTACGGAAACCAGAGTGGACAGGCTCCAGTGACGTTGGGGTCGGAAGGCTCTTCGCCGCAGGGTTTAGTTCCGTCGTACATGGCTAATCCGACCTACCGAATGAATCAGCCGGCGGCGGGCAGCCACACGACCCTAAAGGACTATGTCCCGACGGCGGGTGTTGAGCCGCAAGCCTCGCCGGGAGCAGCTGCATCCCCGCCGCCGGCAAGTTTGGCCAATGTTCGGAATCCGATCTTTACGCCCGCTCCTACGACGGGCGCTTCCGTGTTTTCTGGAGATGGCTCTACGTCGGCGGAGCGACAAACGGCAGTCGTGTCTACCCGAGATATTTACGGACCTTACGTCCCGTATGCTCCTGCGGCGGGAAGCTTCGGCTACACTCCGGCTCCGGTGCCCGTGCAGCTAGGCAACGCTGCTCCGCAGGTGGGGCCGGCACAGCGGGAGGTCACTGATGTTCTTCCAACGCCACGCTATCTGCCAAACGCGCCCTATAAACCTGGGCGTACCGCGACGAGTGGCGTGAGCCGTCCACCCTCCGACGAGTACGGCACCCCGCCTACCCAAAACGCGCAGTTCACGGCTCCAAAGCAGACGGGCGACAGCATGGGGCAGCAATACCCGCAGCCTGACGTTTCGTCGAGCTCTGGCAACGGGACGGCGCGCAGACGTCGGTCATCCACTGCATCCACATCTCCCTCGGCGTATTCTGGGCAGCCATCGCAGCCGATGTCGTATCCGAACGTCGCTGCTCCCCTTGCCTCCTCGTCGTACCCAGCACTGCCGGCGGCAACTCCTGAAGGCTTGCCACCGACTGATGCGGAGCTGACGGCCAAGAACGTTCCACCGCTGCGAGGTTCCTACGATCCCGCTGGTGGCGTGGTGCCCTCTGGCAAGTCACAGCGTGAGCAAACGGAGACGGAGCTCGCCACTCTTGAAGCTTCTTACAGCGGCTGGATCGGTGGAACTGGTGTCGCCCGCTATCGGAGCGGAACCCCGGGGCTTGATCGGCTCATCGATATCGAGGCGCCGGTCGAAGCGTCCGCGGTGCTCGGAAAAACAGTTCGTGCGACAGTTGTTCCGCGTCCAGTCTTTTTGAATTCGGGTGTTTTCAACACAGCTGCCTACCAGGGCGCTGCTGGAATCATCCCCATCCTCGGTACCTTCAGTGGCAGTGCGGCCACGGCTCCTGCTCAGCAGTTTTCGAGTGGTATCGGGGGAGAGCTCCAACTGACGACGACAAACCTCGGCATAGCCGCGGGATACACGCCTTACAGCTTCCTCGTCTCAAACATCACCGCTCGCGCCCAGTGGCGCCCCTTTGGCGGCCACATCACTTTGTTTGGCGATCGGGACAGTGTGAAAGACACGCAACTCTCGTACGCGGGCCTGCGTGACCCGAATACCATCTCGAATGTGTTTGCTGGAAACATCTGGGGCGGCGTGATCTCGACGACCGGAGGTATGCGGGTCGATGTCGGAGGCGAGAAGTCGGGGCTCTATCTGTCGGGAGATGGCGGAACGATAGAGGGCTACCACGTTCTCGATAATAAGAAGTACGAAGGCACCATGGGAGCATACTTCCGGGTGCACAACTGGCCCGGCTATGGCACTTTGAACGTTGGCGGCAACTTCTTCGCCATGCACTATGACCAGAATGAGCGGGGATTGACTTACGGGCAGGGTGGTTACTTCAGCCCCAACGTTTACTTTCTCGCGTCCGTGCCGCTGACCTACACCGGCTACTACAAGAGTGACTTTCATTACTCGATCAACGGAAGCGTCGGGGTACAGACCTTCCAGGAAGCGTCAGCCGCGTACTATCCGCTGGATCTACCGTTACAAGTGCTCTCCGGCAATGCCTACTATGGACAGAACAGCGATACCGGCTTGAACTACTCGCTCAATTCTGAAGGGTCCTATCGGATTGCAGATCACTGGTATGTTGGCGGCTTTGCCTCGGCCAACAACTCGCGAAACTATAACACCGTCAACGGCGGCTTCTTTGTCCGTTATCTGTTCAAGCAGCAGGTGCCAAGCGAGGACTATCCCACAGGATTGTTCCCCGTGTCCGGCTTCCGGCCATTGCGCATACCGTGAGTCTTTCCGCAGAAGTACTGTAGCGAGACGCTACACTGGGGCCGCAGAGATTGCGTTCAGTTCGCAGACCTTTACCGTTCCATTGTCGTACGGGCACCTTGACAAAGTTTGCGCTCGACTCTGCAGGACGATCCAAGTCACGCCAAGAGCTCGCAACGTCCGGAGTCGAGCAGTATCGTCCTGACGGGAGAGGCCTTGTTGAGCATCAACACCGACGGTCCACGCCTCGCTTAGTGAAGGGTTTACCGCAGTCTCCCCGCCATCTTTGGAGTAGTCAGGAAGCATGCTTCGTTCTGCGATGGCGCGAAAGCCCTGGGCATCCTCTCCCGGATCCGAGATGTAATCGGCATCCAGAGCAACAAGAGCATCAACGGGAGTGTTGCGCTTGATCCAGCGAAACGCCTCGACCCACTGATTAGGACCTCTTTCAAGAGGATTGGATTGTGGCAGTTCGATGTGGGCCGAATGTGGAAAAATCAGCCATGCGGGAATCATCACGGGCGCACTCAGCAGCAAGAGGGCAATCCCCCATCGCCACCAGACATCGCGGAGAACGATCCGAGCCAGCCAGGCTCCTACCGCGAGAAACAGGAGGAAGTAGATCACCTGAAAGACGCGAAGGGGTTGCAGGTGAGCGACGCCGAAAGAGTGCAGGCTGGTTCGCGCGAAGCAGACGGAGATCGCCATTGCGGTGATGCCAATCGTGATTGCGGAGATCGCAGCCGGTCGGAATCTCCTGAAGGAACGAGATCTGAATGTCGCCACAAGAATTAGCAGCGGAGCCACAAGCCCGAGAACTTCAAACCACTCCCATTGCGCCAGAAACCAATACGAGCGAGTCAGTGAGACTCTGGTGATGGCTGCTGACGGCATCGGTGAGTGGGTTTGGACAGCCGCCGCCAGGAGCAGACCCGCAAGCAGGAGCGAAGCCGTCTTGACGCTCTTTGAGCGCGGTCGTGGAGCACCTATCCACAGAATGGCGATGACGAGTGTTGCTCCATACCCCGCCATTAAAGGATGAAACATGCCTGCAAAAAGAAGCCAGAGCGCTGCACAGCCCAGACTGGACCATGCTTCGCGCGCACCTGCCCGTTTCCATGTGGTCTCCGCGTTGAGGGCATTCGCTATGGCAAAGAGAACAAGGGGTGTAGAAAGACTTCGTGCGGTCAGGTATGGATCTATCAGCATCAGTGATGTCCCGGCAACCGGCAGGCTGATCCAGAGCGCAACCAGGAGCGTAGCGCCAATCCGCTCCTGAAAAGAGCCAAAGCACGCCTCCGCAATCGACCATGCGGCAAAGATTGTCGCCCACAGGCACACCAGAAAGAATCCAAAGACAACGGTGTCGAAGGAGAGACCGCTGTTGCGGATGAGAAAGGCCGTACAGGGCGCGAAGGCGGAGTAGTGGAGAGGGGCAGTCACAAACTGTCGCATGTGCGGGAACAGCGATGGATTGAGCACATATTTGACGCCAGCCAGATAGAGGCCTCCATCTTCGGCATAGGGATGAAATCCCAGAACCAGCAACGAGAGGGGGGTGAGGAGTGCAGAAACGAGAGCTCCGAAAAAGACGCCTCCAGAGCGGCGCAGCTCGGCCAAAGAGCTTTCAGTAGCTGGCAGGGTTGTGACGATCGACAAAGAGTAGGCTCTCCCCAACTGCTACAACGCTAACGGGTCTAGACCCGACATGGATCCATCCGGCTAGATCTCGGCACGTCTTCCAGGCAAGAGACGACTCTGTTCCTCGGAGCGTCAAACCTGTGTAGGCAGAAGTATCGACGATACAATATTTTACATGGTGAAGATTGTTTCAAGGCGTGTTCCCGCGCTGCTCGAGAGGGCACTTCCTCGTGAGTGAACAAGGTGGAAAAAAACTTATACGAACGCTTCCCGGACTGCTCATCAGTGGATTTTTTCTCTGGTATACGTTCCATGGCATTTCGGTCGCGCAGATTCGCGGGTTGCGTTTGGTTCATCCTGCCTGGATCGCGGGTGTCCTTGGGTTTACTTGTCTGAGCTATACGCTGCGATGTGTTCGCTGGACGCAGATGATGCGACCGACGGGCGCTGGTTTTCAAGTATGCGCGCGCGTCCTGCTGACCTCGCTTGCAGCGAACAACATTCTTCCTCTTCGCATCGGCGACATCATGCGCGTTTTCACCTACGCCGGTGATCTTGGCGCGAGTCCCTCCGTCATTCTCAGTACGGTCATCCTAGAAAAGCTTCTGGACATCTTCATCCTGGTCCTGCTTTTTGTTCTATTCATGGGAGCCAATGTGTCGGTTCACTCGCGAGTCTTGGCCGAACTCATGTTGGTGATCTCAAGCGTTGGGCTGCTTACGTTGCTGCTCGGTGCGCGCCTGCTCCAAGCGCCGCTTGGGAGATTGTTCAGCTCCTTGCCTCAAAAGCCACTGCTTACAAAGCTGGAGCATTGGCTCATGCTGGCACTCGACTGTATCCGTCAGATCGGTGTGGCAGGATCCGTTCTTCTGCTCGTGCAATCCGCAGTGATCTGGGCGGCTGAGGGGATGATCTTCGTCTCGGGAATCCGTCTGATCGGCTTGGCGGTTAACGCAATTGGACCATGGCAGGCGGTCTCCGTCGCGAACCTCTCCTACCTCATACCAAGTTCCCCAGGGGCGATTGGCACCTTTGAATGGGCGGTAAAGACCGCCCTTGTCAGTCACGGGGCGTCCGAGAGTCCTTCTGCTGTGTTTGCCCTCGCGCTTCACGCATGGCTGCTTCTATCGGTAACCGGTGTAGGCGGCATTGTTTTCCTTGTGCACCGCTTCCGAACGTTACCTCATCATCCTTTACTCAAGGACATCGAAGTGCTTCCCAGTAAACTGCCGTAGTTCGTGCAGATCATCCGATCCTTTCTCAGCATCCGGCATAGGCCGGCCCCGGTGAACTAACAGCATGTTTCGTACCGTACAACAGATCGTGATCGTTGCCCTCCAGCGCATTCTCCACGAGCAGTTTGGCTTGGAAGGTCAACAGATCGTCATCGAACAGCCGCCATCGATCGCGCTCGGAGAACTGGCAACGCCCCTTGCTTTTGAACTGGCAAAACGGCTAAGGAAGGCGCCGAGGGCGATTGCGCAGACTCTGGCGGAGGCGATGCGGCTGACGCTCGAGCGAGGAGAGCTGCCGGAGGTAGCCTCGATCGAGATGGCGGGGGCCGGCTATCTCAATCTCAAGCTCACGCGCAGCTCCCTGGTTCGCGCGATGGCAGAGGATCAGCATGCGGATGTCGGAGGACCAGGCTTCCGGCTTGTCGAGCACACCAGCATCAACCCAAACAAAGCGGCTCACATCGGGCACCTGCGCAACGCCATCCTGGGCGACACGTTTCAGCGTCTCCTCCGTCCGGATGGCTTCAAATCGGGCTATCAGGTCGGTGTGCAAAATTACATCGATAACACGGGGGTGCAGGTTGCGGATGTTGTGGTCGGGTTCGTTCACCTTGAGCAGATGAGCCTGTCCCGCGTGCGCGAGCTGGTTACCGAGCTGCTTGAAAGCAATCAGCGAGTTGACTACTACTGCTGGGATCTCTACGCGCGCGTCTCGCAGTGGTACACCGCAGATCCCGATCAGGTTTCTGCCCGCAAAGCGATCCGTCTCGCCACCCTGCATGCCTTGGAGGAAGGCGGCAATGAGATCGCAGAGATCGCTGATCTCATTGCCACCTCAGTGCTTCGGCGTCATCTGCAGACGATGGAACGGCTAGGCATTGAATACGATTTCCTGCCTCGCGAAAGTGAGATCTTGTCTCTCCACTTCTGGGAAGCGGCCAGGCTTCTGATGCTGGAGAAGGGCGTGCTCTACCTGGAAACGGAAGGCAAGAATAAGGGCTGCTATGTTATGCGTCGCGCTGGCAAAGGTACGGATCTGCCTGCAGAGACAGCAGAGGGGCCTGATGAAGACGCAAAAGTGATCGTGCGATCCAACGGAACAGTGACCTACGTCGGAAAAGACATCGCGTACCACCTTTGGAAGTTCAATCTGTTGCCGAACAAGGATTTCGGCTACAAGCAATTTCACCAGTACGCGACGCATACCTGCTGGATGTCCGCGGTTGCCGGCGAAGATCCTCACCCAAGCTTCGGACATGCAGACGCCATCTACAACGTCATCGACTCACGTCAGAACGATCCGCAGAATAATGTGGTCCAGGCACTACGGGGAATGGGCTATACGCAGGCGGCGGACCATTACACCCATTTCAGCTATGAGATGGTCGCGCTCACTCCGCGCTGCGCGATAGATCTTGGCTACACGGTCAGCGAAGAGGATCAGAAACGATCGTATCTGGAAGTAAGCGGGCGTAAAGGCTTTGGCGTAAAGGCAGACGATCTCATCGATCGTTTGATCGCCGCGGCCCTCCTGGAGGTTGATCAGCGACATCCCGAGATTCCGTCCAAAGAACGTGGGTCTATAGCGCGCCAAATCGCTGTGGGCGCTCTTCGCTTCTTTATGCTGCGGTTCACGCGCAACACAGTGATCGCCTTTGACTTTCGAGATGCACTCAGCTTCGAAGGAGAAACCGGGCCGTACATTCAGTACGCCGTGGTTCGAGCAGCGAACATTCTTCGGAAGGCAACTGTTGAACCTGAGCTCGCATTCCAGGCACTCACGCGACTTCCGGATGATCGACTCTCGCCCTTGCTGGAATTGGAAGAGGGAACCAGCATCTGGGAGACGTGGTTAGTTGCATCGCGTTTGACGGCCGTCATCGAACAGGCGATAGCCACGTCGGAACCGGCTCATCTGGCTCGCTTCGCCTTCCAGTTGGCCCAGCAGTTCAATAACTTCTACCATCGCCATCACGTGCTGCATGAGATCGATCCGGAGCGACGGAGTCTCTTGATCGGGACGGCAGCCATGGTGCAACGAGAGTTGACGCGCACCCTCGGCCTGCTTGGAATCGATGTGCCACCGGTTATGTAGCGATGAGCCCCGTTCCTAGCGCGGAGTTATTGCCCATTCCACAATCGATCTCACGCCGATGCCCGTGGGTCCCTTGGCAATCCAGCTCTTCGCGTCATCCTCCCAGGCGCAGCCTGCAATGTCGAGGTGAAGCCATGGTGTCTCACCGACAAATTCGCGGAGGAACATCGCCGCAGAGATTGCTCCGCCCCAGCGCGTTCCGCCAGTGTTCATGATGTCTGCGATTTTGCTCTTGATCTGCTCCCGATAGTCATCCGTGCACGGTAGTCGCCAGAATTGCTCCCCCGCCCGCCGCATCGCGTCCTGAAACCGACCAGCTTCGGCGTCGCTGTTCGAGAAAAGACCGGCGTTCAGAATGCCGAGCGCAACCACGCAGGCGCCTGTCAGTGTCGCAGCATTAATAAGGTGTGTGCACCCCAGGCTCTTCGCGTAATGCAGACCATCCGCAAGAACCAGACGACCCTCGGCATCTGTGTTGATAACCTCGATCGTCTTTCCGCTCATGGCTGTAATCACGTCACCGGGCTTATACGCTCGTCCGTCTGGCATGTTCTCCGCGGAACAAATGACCCCGATGACCTTGATCTTCGGCTTCAATTCCGCGATGGCTCGCATCGCCCCAATCATGGCAGCCGCACCAGCCATGTCGTACTTCATCTTTTCCATTCCATCGGCGGACTTGATCGAGATGCCGCCCGTATCAAAGGTAATGCCCTTACCGACGAGTCCCAGCACTGGCGCGTCTGCGGCTTGCGTCTCAGTGGGTTCATAGATCATCGTGATTAAAGCTGGCGGCTGCTCAGAGCCTTGTGCCACTGCGAGAAAGGCCCCCATCTTCAGCTCGCGAAGCTTATCGGTGGAGTGAACGTCACACTGGAGACCGACCTCCTTGCACATCGCGGCGGTTCGCGCCGCAAGCTCAGTCGGGGTAAGGACGTTACCCGGTTCGTTCACGAGGGATCGTGCAAAGTTCTGAGCGCTGGCGACGACCTGGCCCTCACGCAGACCATCCTCCATCTCGGTGCGAGTTGACCGTTCAGAACTGCGGGCGAGAAGCGCAAGAGATCGAACCGCTTTGTCCTTGCGATCGCTTTTATAGGTGTCGTAGTCCGGATTTGCGAGGATTGCCCCTTCCACAATCGCGCGCATGGTGTCCTGGCACGGAAGCTCGTCCAGACTCTCATCGCTAAGCGCCCGGTCTTCCGGGAAGGCGATGGCGAGTTCGCGGATTCCGCGCGGTTTGGCCGCGCGAAGCGCACTTCCTGCGCCCTTTCTTGCCTGCGCGGGTGTTAGACTTTTTGACTTTCCCAGTCCCACTACGAGCAGACGTTCCGCGCGGACCCCGTTCGGCGCATGGATCAGGAGAGTCTCCCCTAGCGCAGCCTTAAACTCCCCGGTGCCAAGCACACGAGACGCTGCGTTCGTGAGCGCGTCTGAGGTGGTCAATAGAACGGGGTGTGGTTCCGCATCGCCCGTAGCAATATCAACGGCGAATACAGCAAGCAAAGGAGTCTGGAGGGAAGGGGCATCCTGCACCAAAAGGGTGATTTCCATAGACTTCCATCCTACAGCGCAGCGGGCAAAGGAGCGGTGAGTTGCCGTGCCCTCACGCCGTGACTACCGCCTTTGACTCCGTGCAATCGCGGCTCTTGCTTCACTATCGGCTTCTCGCTTGCGCTCCGTCTCCCGCTTATCCCAATCCTGCTTGCCTTTGGCAAGCGCGAGCTCGCACTTTACCCGGCCATGTTTGAAATAGAGCCGCACTGGAATCAAAGTGAAGCCCTTCTGGCGTGTCAGGGCTTCAAGCTTGCGGATCTCCGTGCTATGCAGCAGGAGCTTTCGCGTGCGCAACGCGTCGTGGTTCATAGCATTGCCATGCGAGAACGGGCCTATATGCGCGTTTAGGAGAAAACACTCGCCATCCTTGAGAAGACCATAGGAATCCTTCAGGTTGGCCTTGCCCTCGCGGATAGACTTCACCTCGGTGCCGCGCAGGGCTACTCCGGCTTCAAATCGATCTGACAGAAAGTAGTTGAAGGAAGCAGACCGATTAAAGGAAGCATCGCGGCGCCCAGCGGCGATAGGATCGCGGTCCTTTTCTTTAGCAGCCGGTTTTGTTGCAGCTGCTTGCGTCGGGTTTGAAAGGGAGCGAGGCACGGACCCTCGAGTTTAACACGGATTCGATACCGACTCTCTAGCCCGAAAGGGGATCCGGGGTGACTGCACGGGGCGCTCACACTATGCTGGTGGCTTCGTCGAACGAGGAAGCTCATGCACGTCGCGTGAGAAGAGTTTGCACTCCTGGCACCTTCTATCGATCGACCGGACGTACCTGTTGCCTCACGTTCTACGAGCAAATTGCAACGAATCCAATGCTATACTCACGCGGAGCGCACGGAGGATGGTCCGTTTCGCGGAGACAAGAAGTCAAGCTTAGCGGCTGTTTGATACAGCTTCGTCACCCACGCAGGATTCCGAGGAAGCAGATCTAAGCATGGCTAGTAAGCGGAACACTTTGAGCAGATCCATCAGCACCTTCCCGCTGCTTGCCGCTCTTTCTCTCCAGAATGTAAGCGCCCCTATGCTTCAGGCGCAGTCAGCCAGCACATGGAACAAGCGTGGCCAGAACGCAGAAGTTCGCGACGACTATGACACGGCCTTTGAGGCGTATCGCCAGGCGCACGCAAAGAGCCCGGCCGATATCCGCTACAAGGAGCGCTTCGAACGAATGCGCTTTCAAGCCGCCGTGGCTCACGTAGATCGTGGTCGGGTGCTCAAGCAGAGCGGAGATCTGGCCGGCGCCATGCAGGAGTTTCGTCGCGCCCATGAGATTGATCCGGGCAATCAGACCGCCGATCAGGAGATCAAACTCCTTGAAACCTCCGGCCAGGGGTTCAATTCACCCCAGCCCAGCGGCACACCCGTTGATCCGCCAGGGACCACGACGACTAGCGAGCTGCAGGTACCAAATGCCGCGGAAGCCGGTGCGCAGTTTGGTGACGTGGCCGGTCCAATCACGCTGCAGCCCGTCTCCACCGATCCCATCACTATCCACAGCGTGGAAGACACGCGAAACATCTACCAGGCCATCGGCAAACTGGCCGGGCTGAACGTTCTGTTCGACCCGAACTATAGCTCGAAACGCATCCCGATCGATCTGACCAATGTTTCTTTAGCGGATGCGTTGCGCATCGTCGGTATCCAGGCAGGAACTTTCTATAAGCCGGTTACGCCCAATACCATCTTCATCGCGCAGAACACGCGGACGAATCGCACGGATCTTGACGATCTAGCCGTTCAGACGTTCTATCTCACCAATGCAAGCCAGCAGAATGATGCCAACGAGATCCTGACCGCGATTCGGAACTTGCTCGACCCAAGCGTCAAGATCTACCTCGTCCCCTCGCAGAACGCAATCGTAATGCGGGCAACACCCGATCAGCTGCTTCTCGCTCAGAAGCTTCTGAGCGATCTTGATCGCGCCCGGTCGGAAGTCGTGGTCGATGTCGCAATCCTTTCGGTCAATCGCGATAAGGTTCGGAACCTTGGCATTACCCTCCCACAATCGTTCGGGCTTACACCGACCACAACGAACACAAGCAGCACCACTGCCAGCACATCGACCGGATCCACCGGGACAACGACCGGGACGGCGACGACTACCAGCAATCTCACGCTGAACAACCTCACCAATCTAAACGCGAACAACTTCGCGGTTTCGGTCACAGGCGGGACGGTAAATGCGTTACTCACGGATGCTGATACTCGCATTCTGCAGAATCCGCGCATCCGTGCCACCGATGGACAGAAGGCCACGCTCAAGATCGGTACCAGAGTCCCCATCGCAACGGGAAGCTACAACGCCGGCGTATCGACCGGCATCGCCTCTATCGGCGTTCAGACGCAGTTCACCTATATTGATGTGGGCGTCAACATCGATATGACCCCCACCGTGCACTATGACCGGCAAATCACCTTGAAGATGAAGGTGGACGTCTCGCAGGTCCAAAGCAATGTCACCATCTCGAACGTGACTGAACCCGTTATCGGTCAAAATGTCGCTGAACAGACGATCCAGTTGCGTGAAGGCGAGCCCTCTATCCTGGCCGGGATCGTGCAAAAGCAGGATCTTAAGAATGTCAGCGGAACGCCGGGTCTCGGCGAGATCCCCATCATCAAGTACTTCTTCTCCTCGCAGAACAAGGAAACTCAACAAAGCGAGATTGTTTTCCTGCTCATTCCACATATCGTTCGAGAGTCGGTTCTTACGCGGATGAACACACGCGCGATTGATACCGGAAGTGGTCAGTCCATCGAACTGCGTCACGATCCCAATGCGATTGGCCTGAACGTCCCAGTCATTCCGCGGCCACGCGCATCCGATGCTGGACAGACCTCCGCTGCCGTTGCTGCCTCCGCGATGGTCGGCCAACTCAGCGCCCAGGCGCAGATGCCGACGCCAGGCAATCCAACGCCGGGCTTCAACGGTGGTGCCACCGCGCCTGCTGCTCAGGCGGGAGTAACTCCCGTTTCTCTCTCGATCGTCCCTCCCACTTCCGTTCAGGCGGTCGGCAGTACCTTCCAGGTCGCGGTTATGGCGAGCAACGCGAAGGATCTCTACTCTCTGCCGCTTCAGATCAAGTTCAACTCTCAGGTCTTACAGCTGGTCAACGTTGACTCAGGCGATCTTCTGTCACGGGACGGCCAGGCAGTCGCAACGGTTCATCGCGACGAGGGAGATGGCTTAATCAACGTGTCGACTTCGCGACCACCGGGTGTTAAGGGAGTTGAGGGGCAGGGAAGTATTTGCATTCTCACCTTCAAGGCGCTGGCCGTCGGTGATTCCTCGATCTCTCTGCCGAAGGTCGGAGCACGGAACAGTGTTCAGTCCACGTTGCCTGCGGTCGGCTCTGCTGCAGTCATTCACGTGAAGTAGTGCAGACCAAGGAAATCGCGGGAGGTCGAATGGGAGATCAGCAAGAGCTCGTGATTCGTCCGGATTCTGCCACGCCGCTCTCCTTGCAGGCGGGGCTCACACTCGTAGAGCTGATCATCACCGTGGCCATCGTTGCACTCCTTGCAACTGCTGCTCTCCCTATCGCCCGCTTCCAGGTCAAGCGTGAGAAGGAACGGGAGCTTCGTCGGGATCTCTGGGAGATGCGCGACGCCATCGATCACTACAAAGACGCTGCAGAAAAGGGAGGCATGGTGACCAAGGCAGACAGTATGAACTACCCGCCCGATCTGCAAACCCTCGTGGATGGCGTCGAGATTCAAAGCAAGAAGGTCCGCTTCCTGCGCCAGATTCCAACCGATCCCATGATGCACACCACAGAGTGGGGGCTGCGCTCGAATCAGGATGATCCTGACGCCGATTCCTGGGGTGGGCAGAATGTCTTTGATGTGCACACCAAGAGTCAGGGAACAGCACTTGACGGAACGAAGTACTCAACATGGTAGAGCCTCTGATACTTCGTAAGCTCCCCAAGCCGTCAGCAGACGATGGCTTCACGCTGATCGAGCTCATGATTGTCATGGTTGTCATCGGTCTGCTAGCCGCGATTGCCATTCCGTCCTACACAAACAATGTGAGAAACGCAAAAGAGGCTGTCTTACGCGAAGATCTCCGGACCATGCGTGGAGCCATAGATTCCTACACCATCGACAAGCAGAAAGCACCGCAGTCGCTCGATGACCTAGTGCAATCCGGGTATTTGAAGTCCATGCCGGTCGATCCATTCACCAAACGCTCCGATACCTGGATGCCGGCTCAGTCCGACGTCCTCTCCTCGATCGATCAGACCGACTCCGGCGGAATCAACGATATCCATTCCGGAGCCCAGATGACGGCGGCGGATGGAAGCTCCTACAACACCTGGTGACATCATCAAGTGCAGGGTGACGCTAACAGGAGCTGAAAGCGTCAAAATGGCGCATACTACGTCCAATGAACACGTGGAGATGGGTCCGTAGCGGCTTCTGGGACGCTGGTACGAACCTCTCCTGTTTCGGCTTACTCAGGAGAGATCTTCGTATGCGCCCGTTCGTTCCCCTCTCACTCGCAGCTCTGCTTTCGGTGACACCGCTCGTTTTGAGCCAGACCCCGACGGGTCCCACAACGCAGGTTCCAGGTCAGACCTCCGCACCCCCGCAGACTCCAACCCCTGGCCCCATTCCGAAAGATCCAGGGACGGACCAGCAGCCCACACCCGCGGACAACAAGGCGGCAACCGCTGCGGCCAAGCAGAAGTCCGATTCTCTTCCGTCACCAGGCGAGTCCCTGGATCCCAATATCAAGAGGGGATCCGAGGACGATGTAAACGCAATCGGTACGCGCAATATAGGGGGTCGCGGCCTAGGAAATTGGTATTCGACCGACTGGGAGATCCGGAACGGTAAGTCATACGCGATGGAGATCGAAAAATCCGCGCATCTGGTTACAGATCCTGTGATCGTGGAGTACGTCAATCGGATAGGGCAAAACCTGGTCAAGAACTCCGACGCCAAGGTTCCATTCACCATCAAG
Source organism: uncultured Acidobacteriaceae bacterium (assembly GCA_964242875.1). Taxonomy (GTDB): domain Bacteria; phylum Acidobacteriota; class Terriglobia; order Terriglobales; family Acidobacteriaceae; genus Edaphobacter. Next base: position 5,197 of record CAXTCB010000022.1, on the reverse strand, counting down.
GTTATCGATTCTGACGAGATCAATGCGTTTGCACTTCCAGGCGGCTTCTTCTACGTCAACTCTGGTCTGATTCTGGCAGCAGATGAAGAGGCGGAGTTAGCTGGCGTCATGGCTCACGAGATCTCTCACGTGGTCGCCCATCATGCCGCCAGGCAGATGACGAAAATGAACTACGCCCAGCTTGCCAGTGTTCCGCTGGTCATCATGACCTCGGGCTCCTATACCGGATACGGTATCTATGAAGCCACCCAGCTTGCTATCCCAGTCGCCTTTCTCAAATTTTCGCGCATGGATGAGTCCGAGGCGGACTTTCTTGGGCTCCAGTACATGTACAAGGCTGGCTACGACCCACAAGCCTTTATCCAGTTCTTCGAAAAGATCGACGCGCTAGAGAAGCACAAGCCTGGGGCTGTCGCGAAACTGTTTTCAGATCACCCGCAGACACCGGACCGCATCGGCCGTTCCGAGGACGAGATCGCAACCATCCTGCCCGCAAAACCGGACTACATCGTCACCACAAGCGAGTTCGACGACGTCAAGGCGCGCCTCGCCCGGATCGAGAATAAGCGGAAGCTGAACAACAAGAATGATGGCAACAAGCCTACCCTGCGGCGTACCGGGGGATCGAACAATGATCCGAATAACCCAAGCTCCACCACGAACTCCGGAGACGATCGTCCTACTTTGGGCCGCCGTAATTAGATCGCGATATAGGTGTCCAAGAGGGAGGCCGCCAGGCCTCCCGTTATCCTTTCCACGTAAACTATGGTGATGGCTACGTATACAACCGGCTATACCGACGATCACGCCAAAGCGGGTCTCGACGCGCGCTTTCCAGAGATCGAAACGTGGGAGAACCAATTTCAAGCCTACGAGATCCTCATCGATGATCCAGAGTTTACGTCGGTCTGCCCTAAGACTGGCCTCCCCGATTTTGGTGTTCTCACGATCCGCTATATGCCGCGTGACCACTGTCTGGAGCTGAAGAGTCTCAAGGAATACTTGTTCTGTTACAGGAATCTCGGAATCTTCCAGGAAAATATCGCAAACCAGGTTTTGAACGACATCGTAAAGGCGACAGACCCGATCTGGGCTTTGGTGAAAGGAGACTTCCGCCCACGCGGCGGTATCTCCACCGTCGTTGAGGCCTTCTATCCCCGTCCTACGGATTCAGTGGGGCCTCGGTAACGAGCCGGCTTCTCCGCGTTTGCAAGTGCCCTGCACGCACGACTAGAGCGTCTCTAACGGTCATGCTGCTATCCTCGGCTGCAGGATGACCCCTCAGGTGGATGCTCGCGAACCATCAGTGAATGCCAAGGCGAGTGTCGCCGGCGCAACGACCGCACTTGTTCTTCTCACGGCTCTCAACTTCGTTAACTACATTGATCGCTACATTCTGCCCGGGGTCCAGGAGCAGGTTAAGGGCGAGTTCCACATCAGCGATGAACAGATTGGTTCGCTCACACTCTGGTTCATGCTTGCTTACATGATCACCTCGCCGATCACCGGTTGGCTTGGCGACCGCTTTCCTCGCAAGCCGATGATTGTCATCGCTGCTCTCTTCTGGGGCGGCATCAATCTCCTCACAGCCACTGTTCATTCCTACGATTCCCTGAACCTGCGCCATGCGGCACTCGGTATTGGAGAGGCGTCCTTCGGCATCTTCGCACCTGCAATGCTCGCGGACTACTATCCCGAAGATCAGCGCAATCGCGTCCTGACGATCTTCAATGTAGCGATTCCAGTCGGTGCAGCGCTCGGCTACCTGGTGGGCGGCACCGTTGGCGAGCGCTTCGGCTGGCGAACCTCCTTCATCGTCTCCGCCATCCCGGCCATCCTGATAGCTCTTCTGATTGCCGCTTTTATGAAAGAGCCGCAGCGCTCAACGAGCAAAGAATCTGGTGCGAAGCTGGAGAAGGACGCAGTCCTCTCGCTGGTGAAGAACCCCGCATACATGTGCTCCATCCTCGGTTATGCCGCAGTAACCTTTTCACTCGGCGGCATCTCCTGGTGGATGCCCTCGTTCCTGCAGCGGGTGGATGGCCGCTCACAGAGTTCCGCCGCGTTCCTCATGGGCGCGATCACCGTTGTTACAGGTCTTGCTGGCACCATCGTGGGTGGCATGATTGCTCAGAAGTGGTCGAAGACAACCTCAAAGGCGCTCTACCTCGTTCCTGGCATCGCCGCTGCCCTTGCCACGCCCCCTGCGCTTGTCTGCTTCTTCGGCCCAAAGGCCTTCACCCTGCCGAGCCTTGCGCTGGCTATCTTCCTGATCTTCCTTGGGACCGGGCCGGTGAACGCCGCCACAATCAATGCAGTCCGTCCTGAAATCCGCGCCACTGCTCTCGCCGGTCAGCTCTTTATCATTCATGCCCTCGGAGACGCCATCAGCCCACGCATCATCGGAGTCGTGTCGGACCATTCCAACCTCTCCGTCGGCCTCGGCTCGACCCTCATTACACTGGTTCTCGCAGCGGTCATCTTCCTCGTCGGCGCGCGTTTCGCACCGCCACTCCATACGGCCGCGCCAGCTGCCAGCATATAACCCTCCAGGTGGCGGTGAGACGAACGCGCTGCTGTTCTTGTACAGGTTTCATCAACGCAGGAAGAGGGTTACGACCGCGTGTCTCTGGCTTCTCTTGTTCGTATAGGTCTCACTGCCGGCTCGTGGGCGCTGTCCATTGCATGGATCGCGCAGGCAGTTACCGCCGGCTTGGGCCTGCGACGCCTTCCATCGCTGCTCGATCCGGCAGCCCCCTCCTCGCCGCCTGACGATGTGTCTGTGACCATCGTCGTGCCAGCGTGTAATGAGCAGCTGGCGATCGCTGCCTGCCTGCAGTCGCTAATAGACCAGGACTGGCCGAATCTGCGCGTCATCGCCATAGACGATCGCTCAACAGACGCTACCGGCGCCATCATGGATGAGTTCGTCAGCAGATACCCCGACCGGCTCACCGTCTTTCATATAACCGTTTTACCCGAGGGCTGGCTCGGAAAAACCCACGCCATGGCACTTGCCGCCCGCCACGCGCAATCCCTCTACCAGCCGCGCTGGCTGCTGTTCACGGACGGCGATGTTCTCTTCCACCCGGAGTGCCTGCGGCGCTCGCTGGCAATGGCGGAGTCTCAACAGGCTGACCACTTCGTGACGACTCCTACTGCAATCGTGCATACAGCCGGAGAAGCCATGGTGATGGCGTTCCTGCAGGTGATCGGCTTATGGGGTACACGACTTTGGCGCGTCGCGGATCCGTCGACGCGGGACGCCGTTGGGATCGGAGCCTTCAATCTCCTGCGCACCTCAGCGTATGAGCAACTCGGTGGGTTTGAGCGGCTCCGCCTGCAGATCCTTGAAGATCTCGCCCTTGCCCGACTGGTCAAGGACTCCGGCCTTCGCCAGCGAATCGCCTTCGCCCCGCACTTCGTGCAGATTCACTGGGCGCCGGGCATCCGCGGCGTTCTCAACACGATGACGAAGAACCTCTTCGCCATCTTTCGCTTCCGCCTTCTGCTCATGTCCTTTGCATGTTGCAGCCTGACCATTCTGTGCGTCGGCCCGGTCTTGGGTCTTGTCTGGCCGCAGACGCGCCTTCCATCCTTGCTGGCGTTGTTTGCGATTGCAAGTCTTTACGGGGTTGCAGCGAAGTACCTCAGCCGGCTGAGTCCAGTCCACTTTTTTGGCTTTCCCGTCAGTGCGCTGCTCTTCGTCTATGCCATCCTGCGATCCACAGTGGTGACCCTGCTCCAGGGCGGTGTATCTTGGCGCGGTACGTTCTACCCGCTCAAGGAGCTACGCGAAGTCGCTGTAAAACTGTCGTAGTAACGCTGAGCTTGCCTAGAGACCCTAGACCTCGACCAGCTGTCTGCCGTAGCGTTTCTCGACGTACTCATCCAGAATCACTTGAAATTCTTCTACGATGCGGTCACCCTTTAATGTCGTGAACAGCTTCCCATCTACATACACCGGTGCCTTGGGTTCCTCAAAGGTTCCAGGTAGCGAAATACCAATGTTGGCGTGCTTCGATTCGCCCGGCCCATTCACGATGCAGCCCATTACGGCAAGCTTCAGTTCTTCCACGCCGGCATATTGCTTCTTCCACTCCGGCATCTGCTCCACGAGATAGTTCTGAATGCGTTCCGCCAGCTCCTGGAAGTAGGTCGAGGTCGTCCTCCCGCATCCCGGGCAACTCGTCACCTGCGGCATGAAGCTTCGGATGCCGAGCGACTGCAGGATCTGCTGCCCGCAGCGAACCTCCTCTGAACGATCTCCGCCCGGCGTAGGAGTCAGGCTTACGCGGATCGTATCGCCAATCCCCGCCAGCAGCAGCGGAGCCAGCCCGGCGGTCGACGCCACCACACCCTTCATGCCCATACCGGCTTCAGTAAGACCAAGGTGCAGCGCGTAGTCCGAGCGTCTCGCGAGTTCCGTGTATACATCAAGAAGATCGCGGACATTCGACACCTTGGCGCTCAGAATGATCTGGTCCCGCCGCAAGCCGTAGCGCTCTGCGGCCGTCGCATTGTCAATCGCAGAGACGACCATAGCCTCCATCATCACGTCGCGCGCGTCCTGTGGCTGCGAACTCTTCGAGTTCTCATCCATCATGCGTGTCAGAAGAGCTTGGTCGAGCGATCCCCAGTTCACGCCAATCCGTACTGGTTTCTGGTTGTCGACCGCACATTCCACCATCGTTCGAAAGTTGTCATCATCCTTGCGACCGATCGACACATTGCCCGGATTGATGCGGTACTTTGCAAGTGCTCGCGCGCAGGCCGGATACTTCCGCAGCAGCAGGTGGCCGTTGTAGTGGAAGTCCCCGATAATGGGCGTGGTCCAGCCCTTCTTGCCCAGTTCGTCAACGATGTACGGAACAGCCTTCGCCGCATCATCGTTGTTCACCGTGATGCGCACCATCTCAGAGCCAGCTCGCGCCAGCGCCGCAACCTGCTGCACCGTGCTCTCGATATCTGCCGTATCAGTATTCGTCATGGATTGCACGACAACCGGAGCATCCGACCCCACGCGGACCTCACCCACTCTGACCGTTACCGCTTGTCTCCGTACAATCCTGGGCATACTGCCTCCACCTAGAGTTTATCAGCGCGTCCTCTTGGGGACGCGTTGGTACGGGTAAACTAAGGCAAGTGGCCCGGTAGCTCAGTTGCATAGAGCAGCGCACTCCTAACGCGAAGGTCG
>CAXTCB010000021.1:0-35179 GCA_964242875.1 uncultured Acidobacteriaceae bacterium | reverse complement strand
AAAAGCTAAAGAAATGGTTAAGGGTGAGCCGCCGCAAACGTATTCAGGACCGGTCACACACTATCCATAGCTCTGAAAGTTAATGTCGAGTGAAGGCTTGAGAACACTTGTTGTTCTGGCCAACAGAGCTTCTGTCCTGCTCGGCTGAGAGCCAGCTTCAAACCCAATGCCGGGTCGCTTGGCTCTCTTCACCCGGCGACCAGATCGGCAGGGAGGAGACCGCAGTGACAGGCACCGCATGCCAGCCGTCAAGCTGCTGCAGCAGCCAGCCTGAGACTGAGAGTCGCCGGGGCGTACGCCACCGGTCCCTTATTCATGGTCGCCTATGTCCGTGAGGGCTGAGCGGCGAACAACGGCGTCACCAGACATGGCAAGCGTTCGCCGGCATCATTGGCTGGCCGCGATGGCAGCCGAACGCCGTACCAAACGGCTCGAAGTTCTGCACCGAACCATTTACCCGAAATTCGCCGGGCGGATGCGGGTCGGTTTGCCCGCGGACACGCTGATACGCTTCGGTTCGCGTTTCACACCATGACTGTGCAAACCCAAGGAAGAATCGCTGGTCTTCGGTAAAGCCATCGATGGTTGTGCGGCGCTGGTCAGCGGATTGGGGCGCCTTCAAATCCTGCAGCGCCCTGTAGGCGATGCGCAGCCCTCCGTTGTCGGCAGTGTTTTCTCCCAAACTAAGCTGGCCATCCAATTTGAGCCCCGGAGCGGCTTCAAACTTGTCATACTCTGAAACCTCGCACGAGGTCATCTTCGCGAAGTTGGCGCGATCTTGTGGGGTAAACCAGTCCCGGCGATTGCCGTTCTCATCGTAAAGAGCTCCCTCGTCATCGAAACCATGAGTCATCTCATGGCCGACAAGGGTGCCAAGCCCGCCGTAATTCACGGCATCGTCGATAGATCGAGAGTAGCGAGGCGGCTGCAGGATACCAGCAGGAAACTCGATGTCATTCAGACTCGGATCATAGTTGCCATCGGCTTCAGGAGCTGTCCAGTAGAACCTGCTCTCATCGACTGGTCTCCCAAGCCGACTTAACTGGTCCTGCAGGTTCAGCTCCTGCGCATTGTGGAGATCGGCTACGAAATCGGCTGACGTTACACGCAGGCCAGAATAGCTCCTCCATTGGCTGGGATAGCCGATCTTTTCTCGCATGGTATCGACCTTTCTTAGAGCTTCTTGCTTAGCCTCAGGCGATAACCAGGGAAGCTGCTCGATCTCTTCGCGCAGCGCGTGGCGCACATGCGCAATCACCTTTTCGGCGTCGACCTTGTTCTCGACCGAGAAATTGCGCTTCACCCAGTCCTGACCCACGGCATCGCTTAAGGTGCGATCCGTGAGGAACGTACAGCGCTTCCAGCGGGACTGTTCCTCCGTCTTTCCCCGGAGCCTCTTGTCGAAAAACTGGAATGACGCTTGCTCGAACGGTGCGGACAGATAGGAAGCCACTGGGTCGACTGCGTGAAGGCGCAGGTAGCTTTTGAGGTTGCCGATCGGCTCAGCGGCAATGACCTGAGCCATGGTCTTCATGTAGTCCGGCTGCTGAACATTTACCACGGTGAACGCGGGCGCATGAATCCCAGCAAGGTAGTCCGGCCAGCTAAAGCCAGGAGTTAAGCGCTCCAGTGCGGAGAGGCTCATGAGGTGGTACGTCTTCGACGGATTACGCATGTCGACGCGGGACATGGACCCTTCTGCCAGGGCAATCTCCACCTGAAGCACACCCTGCGTTTCAACGGCGGCCTGCTCAGGCTTGTCACCCAGTTGTTCGAAAATTGTTTCCAGATACTGTTTGAAGGCAGAGAGTGTCGCGGACTGTTGAGCGTCCGCTCTCAAGTAGTAGTCGGGTGTTGGAAGCGTGAGGCCATTCTGCTGCAGCGTAAGGTCCTGCTGTCGTGCATCTCTGTCATCTTGCGTTACGGTAATCGAGAAGAAGCCCGCTCCGAGGAGATGGGTGTTCCCGAGGAAGGACGCGATCTGCGCTTTACTCGTGAGCCTGTCAATCGCCGAGAGCGTGGGTTGTAAAGGCTGCAGGCCTAAAGAGCTAGCCTGCCCAGCATTCATACAAGCGGAGTAGAACGTCCCGTACTGCGTCTGCAAAGGAGTCATGGGTACTTTAGCAGCCTGCTCTAACTGCTGGTACAGCAAGTAGAAATCGCGATCGTTCATCTGGCCGAAGACCGCGACTCTCTCCTGATCGCCAGGTACCGGATTCTGCTTGATCCAGCCACCACATGCATACCGGTAGAAGTCGCTACATGGATCCACAGTTTGATCGATCCATGGGAGATTCATCGAGTGTAAAGCTGGCGGCGCAGCAGATACAGCTTCCGCATCCTGAGCGGTTGCTGTGCATGCACCGAAGAACGTCAAGGACAACACGGCTACAACAATCGATCTCAGCAAGGCCCCTCTCCGTTTCGCTTGTGCAGTAGTACGTCTGCCAGCACTCGAATCGAGGGCCGGTATGTCAGTGGCTGCAGGCTGTTCTCGGACTAAGTAGCTGAACCTCAGTTCTGCCGGTTCATGCTAACAACAGTAGATCCCAATATCGCTAGGCGGGATCGGGACCGTTGCGAAACCAAACCAGGTATTGGAACCTAACACTATGAAGAGCAACCCGAGTAGCCATCGCCGTAGCGGAAGCCGCAATTCTCGTAAAGTTCTCCTTTCTATTTGGCTGCCCTACGCTGCTGTTGTGTGGTTAGCGATGAGGCCGGGCAGCTGCCTCAAAATGCAAAAACGTTTTGCACGGTGCTAAACACAAACTAAGCTGTCGGACCACCGGAGGGCGCTCCGTCGGATGCAAAACTGCTTTGCTGAAAGAGGAGCGACGGCGAATGGAGTCGCGGAATCGAAAGGGAAGTTCGGCGAGGAAGCCTCATCGCTGAACAGAAGAAAGCAGGGTACGCATGTCACTCCAGGAAAACCTCAACGCCCTTAACGCTCGCCTGCAAAAAGTTCTAAAACCAGGCGCCGATGAAATCCTTGAACAGCACATGGAGTCACTCACGAAGAGCGGCTTCCTCGATCAGGTTCTCCAAGCTGGTGCGCACGCGCCTGCTTTCACCCTGCAGGACCAGCATGGACAGTTGATCTCTTCGGAGCATCTGCTGCGCAAAGGTCCTCTTGTCGTGTGCTTCACACGTGGTGGATGGTGCCCCTTCTGCAACGAAGAGGCGAAAGCCTACGACGCAATCTACGATCAATTCAGGAAAGCTGGCGCAGACATCGTTTTCGTAACGCCTCAGAGCCTTGCTGGCATCCAGGACTGGGAGCAGAAGAACACCTTCCACTTCAGCATCTTGCGGGATGAGGGACATCGGATAGGGGAGGCTTTCGGAGTCGTCTACACCTTCCCTGACAATCTTCGCGATCTGTACGAGCACGCATTTGCCAAAGACATTCCTTTGATCAATGAAGCCGAGGGATGGAAGCTGCCCGTTCCGGCCTGCTTTGTTATCGATACAGAAGGCATCATCCGCTTCGCGGAAGCGAACCCGAACTATCGCATTCGTCCTGAGCCGGAGGAAGCGTTGACGCTCGTAAGCGATCTCGCGCCCGCGACACTTTAAGTCTGCGGGGTCACAGGGCTCCTTCAAGGCAGACCACAAACGCCCTGGACGGACCAGTCCAGGGCCCTGTACCCCGTTCGAAGCTTCGCCAATCGTAATCAAGTATGCTGATTCGTACTTGAGCGAGGTGCTAGGAACTATGGCCCGCAAAGCAGCTTTGCGCGGAATCTCTCGGTACAGTCTGGAGGATCTACGCGCCTTCGTCGAAGCGGTTCGCCTGGGAACGCTGAGCAGTGCCGGTATGGAGTTGGACGTACCTGCTTCTACCATCAGCCGCGCGATTACTCGTCTCGAGGCGCATACTGGACTGCTGCTGATGCAACGAAGCCCGAGTGGACTTACCCTCACCGACGCGGGCAGGGAATACGCCGCAGCTTGTTCCGCGGCACTCGGCTCGTTGCGGAACGGAGACAATGTCCTTGATCGATACCGGACACAGCCTGCTGGAAATCTGCGCATCCTTTGTCCTTACATCTTCGCTCGTGATGTACTCGCGCCGGTACTCCCCGTCTTCACGAAGGCGCACCCGGAACTCACGCTGGATATCGCCCTGTATGCCTCCCGGTGGGATCAGGAGCCGAAGAGTGATACAGATATCGTCTTCAAAGTAGTCACACCCAAGGACTCGACGCGGCGCGTGCAACGCTTTCCGGGGGCGCGCGTTGGACTGTTTACAAGCGCAGAGTACGTTGCCAGTGAAGGTGTGCCGAGCCGCCCGCTCGAGCTGACCTCGCATCGTTGTATAGGAGCCTCACCAACGCCGGAAATCCGGTGGTCGCTTACCAGAGGTGCCGAAACAATAACGCAGACTGTTAATTGCACCGTTCGTTCTGTTGAGCCCGAACTTCGTCTGCATCTGGCCCTTGCGGGTCAAGGAATCGCGCCGCTTCCGATGTGGCTCGCCCTTCGGCCCCGGTACAACGGCAAGCTGGTACAGGTGCTGCCGAAGTGGCGACTGGAACCGACCATGTTGTCCGCGCTGTACTACGGCACAGTGAAGCAAAGTCCAAAGGTGAAGCTCTTCCTGGAGTTTGTGAGCGAGTTCGTCGGTACGGAGCGGGACCCGCGCCTTGAAGGCGCGCTGTATGAATCGTGTTTCATACCTCTAACAGAACGCTGAGCTGGCACTTGGGAACGCCCTCTTCAGGCCAGGTTTCAGCTGACGCTTCGCTAGCGAACTTCGCGAACGCATCGCCATGCGTGGGTAGCGCTTCATCGCACCATGCCGGCAGCCCCGGCCCGTTCTCTACTGCATCCTGCTGCAAGGGAACCATAGACTTAGCACGACAAGAGGGAATAGGAAGTGAACTTGTTTCTCGGAAGATTGCTGGCTGCGACGCTGGGCTGTTCGTTGGCATTATGTGTGGCGGGAGTAGCCGTGACGGCGCATCATCGACAAGTGCGTGCCACAGCGGAAGCCGGTGTGCGGCAGGAGATTCGGGACAACCTCGCAGGTGTACATGACTTGCGGCAGGCACTTATGACTGAATCCAAGAACATCGCGGAGGCCGCGGACCTGCTACAGGCAAAGGCGGATGGACATACGGTTCCGGCTTCTTCCTTGCACCTCGGCCTGGCCGTGATGGCGTTCACCGATGCCAACTGGCAGGCGGCGACTACAACCGGCGCCACTGAAGCAATGGACTTCGCTTCCGTTGCGCACTTTGCGGGTGCTTACTTTGAGCAGGCAAGACTTGCACAGCTCCAAACCGCCACCATGGACTCGATGATGGCGTTACAGTCTTACGTTGGACGGGGCGATCAGCTTTCCTCCCTCACACCGGAGCAGGCACGGAGCGCGGCGGTCCAGGCGCGGCTGTTGCTGGCGCATCTGCGAAACATGTCACGCATGACGGACGGAGTGCAAGATGCTTACAGCACGGCCCTGGGTGCGCCTCATGGTGATTAAAGCAGGTGCATCGCGACCCTCGTGAGAAGCCTCTCGCGAGAGGGATCGAGATGACATAATGCGGGGAGGTGACCCGTGCCATACCTTTCTTATTTGCGGTCAGCGGCTTTCGCTGAATGGAAACGAAGGGTTGCCCTACGATTCTCCGCATGGGTCTACCGATAGACACCAAGCTGAGGACTGGCGCGGCTTCGATGTTGCGAGGTCCTTGCAGGCTTCGCGAACAAAGAGGTCGTGGTAAATACGGACGCCTGCTCACGCGATCAGGTGCTGAAAGAGCAAGGTTTGCCGTCCTTCCATCTCTCCAATCGCAGCCGCCGCATTTACCAGGCCCACATGGCTGAAGGCTTGCGGAAAGTTTCCCAGCAGGCTGCCGTCCGCTGAGTCGACCTCCTCGGAAAGCAGACCTACATCGTTCACAAAGGAGACAGCCAGCTCAAAGGTGCGCCGCGCCTCGGCCGTTCTGAAAGCAAGGGCCTGCGCCTGCGCCAGCCAAAAGCTGCAGAGCAGAAAGGTGCCTTCCTTTCCTTCCAAACCGTCTTCAGCGCGATAGCGATACACCAAACCACGCTCATCCGTGAGCTGATTGGCAATCGCGTCAATGGTATTGAGAATCCGTGGGTCGTCGCCGGGCAGGAAGCCGACGATGGACAGCAGAAGGCAGGATGCGTCCAGCTGGTCGGAGCCAAAAGACTGCGTGAAAGCCTTCGCCTGTTCACTCCAGCCCTCGGTTAGGATGACGTGTCGTATCTCTTCACGAACCGAAATCCAATGACTGACCTTGGCTTGCGCATGGAGCATCTCCGCAAGGCGGACGGCGCTGTCGAGGGCTACCCAGCACATCAGCTTCGAGTGCACAAAATGCTGGGGCTCTCCGCGTATCTCCCATATGCCTTGATCTCTCTCATGCCAGACCGCAGCCGCGGCGTCGGCTACCTGCACCAGAAATGACCGCGTAGTCTCATCGAGCTTTCCCAGCTTGTCCGCCAGCACGACGGCCGAGCGCAGCAGCTCGCCGTATACGTCGAGTTGCCGTTGTGTCCACGCTCCATTTCCGATCCGCACAGGCCGGCTGCCGTTCCACCCCTCGAACTGCTCCAGCTCACGCTCGCTGACATCATGTTCGCCGCCGATGCCGAACATGATTTGCAGGTGCTTGTGATGTGACAGCTGTGCGGACGCCGTGTTCGCCAGGAAGCTGAAGAAGCGCGTAGCCTCGAAGGGGCACGCGGAGATCCAAAGCGACTCCATGGTGATCGAAGCGTCCCGAATCCAGGTAAAGCGATAGTCCCAGTTACGGCTGCCGCCGACCACCTCCGGCAAGGACGTCGTGGGCGCGGCAACAATAGCGCCAGTCGGCTGATACACCAACCCTTGCAGCAGGCGCCCACTATGCGACACCAGATCCCGCCAGGGGCCGTCATACCGCTGATGCAATGCCGACCAGCTTTGCCAGCTCTTTGTCGTGTCTGCGAGCATCTCCTTCATGCTGTGCTGGGTGCGGCTCTTCAGTTGCCGGTCCGTGGTCGAAGCAAACTCAAGGCCGAAGTAAAGGGCCTCGCCCTCCTCGAGCGTGAAACTGCTTTCCAGGCATCCCTCTCGTAACGTGAACGACGTGATCAAAGACAGCAAAAGGACCGAAGCTCCGCCTCGTCCGAACACGCCTTCTTCGCTTTTGGCCAGCAATGGTTCGATCAGGCCGTACTCCAGCTTCGGTGCAAACTCCACTTGAAGCCGCACAGATCCCGTAAGGCATTCGACGCATCGCAACAGCAGCGCCGGCGACTCTTCGCCCAGCTCATGGCCGCGCTTGCCCTTTGCCAGCGCAAGCGCATCGGTTAGCTGGCAGGAGCCGTCCTTCGTCTCAAAGGTGGTCTCCAGTACCAGGGAATCGCGGCGGTAGCGGCGTGTCGTTGCAACACAATCCAAGGCCTGAATGCTGAAGTGACCTCCCTTGGACCCCAGCAGGCGCCCAAACAGCGAAGGGGAATCAAAGCGGGGGAAGCAAAGCCAGTCGATTGAGCCGGCACGGCTCACAAGCGCCGCAGAGCGGCAGTTCGAAATCATCGCGTAGTCAGCGATGGGTGTACTGGGACAGTCTCCGGCCTGCGGTTCATCTGACTTCGTCATAGGCCCGCATACCAGTCGTAGCCAAGCTTGGTCCAGTAGTCATCCGGTTTGTCGTTGGTGTAACAGATGAGTCCGATGCGTTTGATCTGTTTGTAACCGTACTTGGTCGGCATGTGGATGCGCAGAGGCGCTCCATGATTCTGCGTCAGGGGAGAGCCCATCATCTCAGTCACGAGCAGCGTCTGCGGGTGGCGGCAAACATACATGTCATAGCCGACGTAGTAATCGCCGTCTGGCGTTTCCATGTAGACGTAGCGAGGTTCCTTTCCATCAATCAGGGCAGGTGGGTAGGCTGCAAGGAAGTCTGCCATCCGCACGCCGGCCCAGTGCACCACCTGACTCCAGCCTTCGACACACTTGAACTGCGTCACCAGTTCGTAGCGCGGCAGCCTGGTGATGTCGTCCATCGTGAGCAGCACCCCGGGCGTTCCGGGACTCAGCGTGGAGTCACTCTCCCCAGCCTCGCCCTTGCCGCGTGGCTTACGGCCGGTGTGGTTATCGTCCTCCTGGTCATCGTCCGGCGGCCCGTTCTGGTGATCCTCAGCTTTCTGAATCATGGATTCCGGTGCCATATTCAAGGCGGTATCCATCTTTGGTTTCACCTTCGGGCTCCGCACCTTTCCAGCATCATCCGCCCTAACTTCTGCCGCTTGCGATGGTCCAGCAGATATGGATCCAGCAGCCGGTGGAGGTGTTTTGGTGTCGTGACCCTCGTCTTCCATATCCGTTTTACCGCTGTACCGGTACTGCCAGGCGGTGACGTCGTTGGTGAACTTCGGATGAGCCTGCGCGTTCGCCATCCCCACCACTTGAAGCCGATAGCTGTCTGGCTCCAGCATTTTCATCAATCCAACAACGCCATTCACCCGCAGCGTCTCCGCACGCTTCAGCGGGTACGTCGGCGCGAGATTAAGCTCCAGAGTGTTATTCCGCGCAATCGCGGCGTTGAATTCGTATGCCCGTTCCAGCGCGACAGGTTGCATCTTGTCGCGCGGCCCAAGGCTTAACCACTCATAGAAGCCGTATCCCGCCGCAGTGGAGGCAGCAGCTACGACAAAAGCGCGACGAGTCTGTCGGCGGGATGCGGCGAGGACCTCCGCATCGGCCTTCTCGTGGCCGGGCAGACGCCGCGTCATAACGTCATCTGCATCCTGGGGATCCTGCGGTCGTTGCTCGGCCTGGAGGTTAGGCTCTGGTGCGGTCAGCGGATCCGCGCTTTTTGCCGTCGGCTTTTGCTGCTGCTTGCCAAGGTCATCTGCCGCTGACTCTGGCCTGAGATCTTCAGCATCAGCATTGGGCTCGCTTCTGGGTTTTTTCATCGCCAGCTCCTGCGCTCCGACTCCAGCGAAGGTGCTTCCGTTCGCTGGATCTCGAGACCACTCACTATGGAGCGGAAGTTGTTCCAGCCCGCGAGTACCACCTGGATGACATGAACTGCAAAGAATCCCAGAAAAGACATCGTGATCCAGAAGTGAAGCCAGCGAGCCATCTCGAACCCTCCAAGCGCGCTGGTAAGCCAGTGGACCTCTGTGGGTTTGTAGATAGCCAGGCCCGTCAGGAACATGCCCAGTCCCATCACAATGCACGACGTATACGCGATTCGTTGTGCGGCGTTGTACTTTGTCTGTGCCGGCAGGCCCTTTCGCAGATGAAGATCTACCAGCGTGACCTGTATGGCCTCACGAAGGCTTTGCCGCTGCGGAATAAGGAAGCGCCATTCGCCAGAGATCGTCGTGTACAGGACCCAGGCGAGCCCGTTGAAACAGAAGATCCACATAAAGAAGAAGTGATACCCCAGCCCTTGTGTGACGTGATACGGCACGTGAAGGAACTTGTAGAACCAGTCCGGGAAGAAGCGAACCAACGTCACATGCCCAAGGCCGACTCGGTAGACCCGGTGTGGGTGCTGGTAGGCGTTGTCGGAGTCGTTCCAGTAGATCAGCAGCCCACTCCAGATCATTGTGAAGAGAACAGGGAAGTTGATCCAATGCATCCACCGGATCGCGAGTGGATGCTTGTGCTCCAAACGGATGGTTGCTGCCCCGGTATCTGACTTGTCGGCTGATTCCGATGTCGATGACGCTGCCTGATCCATTTAAGTGTCCTTTCGCTCGGCGGAACCCCTACCGTCTACTGTCCTTGAGAGCCCACGGGGTGGCTGCCGTAGTTGGCTCACCCGGAGACCCCTTGGTCCGTAACTCTCCCAGGGTGTGATTCAAGATCTGAATGCCTTCAACGAGGAGCTCGCGACACACTGCTGTAAAACACAGGCGGAAGTGTGGGGATGTTTTACTTCCCCGCTCCGGCTCGAACGCCGCACCGGGCGCCACGCTGACACCCTTAGCTTCCAAGGCCGCGAACAAGCTGTCGGGGTCAACCGGAAACATAACCTTGCACCACAGATACAGGCTGCCGGAGGGAACGCGGCACCGAAGTAGACCCTGCTGGATGGAGGGCTCGATCGCCTCCAGAGCCGCATCGCAGAGCATATGGTGATGCCGCCGCAAAGCTTGAAGATGCTGCTCAAGGTGCCCGCGGCAGATCATATCGGCCAGGACAAGTTGGTTCAGCCCTCCCGTGAACAGGTTCGAACGCATCTTGATCAAGGCAAGCTGCTTGATCATGTACGTGGGCGCTGTCAACCAACCGATACGGAGCCCGGGCGCAAGCATCTTTGAAAATGTGCTCACGTTAATGACTTGCGAGTGCTGATCCAGGGCGTACAGACTGCTGGGCATGGGGTGATTGCTGAAGTATGTCCGGCTGTACACGTCATCCTCAACCACCGGCACCCTGTAGCGTTGTGCGAGGCTGAGCAGCGCCAAACGGGTCTTGAGGCTCATCACGCGCCCAGTCGGATTTTGAAAGGTCGGCATCGTGAAGATGAGCTTTGGGCGATAGCGGAGCAACAACTCTTCCAGCTGTTCTGTCGACCAATGGGTGCCCCAGGGCAAAAGCCGGGCCCCTGCGGAAAGGAAACTCTGCAGCGCGCCAGAATAAGCCGGTGAGTCAATCACAACGTAATCACCAGGTTCAATGACACACCTCGCGATCAGGTCAATGCCTTCCTGTGCTCCCGCCGTGATCATGACGTTCTGCGGTGATAGATCGAGCCAAGAGCCGATGGCTTGTCGCAGCTGCCACTGCCCTTCGGTAGGCGCCACCGCTAAAGCTGATGGGATCGCCTCATTGAGCACCCGGTTCACGCTTCCGGCGTACATCTCTTTGGAGAACACATCAAGCGACGGGGTCCCGGCAGAAAGGGGATGCCGGATCTGGCCGGCGCAGCGCCGGGCTAGCAGTTCCAGCACAGGTTCATCCAGAGCGTTGGCGTACCGTGAGATCTTCCCGCTCCAGGAGAATGCTTCTTCTGCCTTGGGAAGCGCACAGAGATAAGCGCCTTTACCCTGAATCCGCCGGACAATCCCACGCTGCTCGAGCTCAGCATATGCCGCGGTGACCGTGTTGCGGCTGACCGTTAGTCGTTCGGCAAGCTCTCGTTCACTGGGCAGTCGCTCTGACGCGGAGTACTCACCGCGTTGCGCAGCATCTAGGATCTGCTGAACGATGCGTCCAGTCAGCGTAGTCTCCGGATTGGCGCAGGTGTCTTCGATCACTGCCTCTGTTGTAAGCCTCCTCAGGCCTGTTAGACCAGGCCAGTTGCCAACTGGCACCGCCTGATGACGCTCTGCCCTGTCATTCGGCCGTTAGTCTTTCAAGCTCTCTCGCGGCGTATTGCCTGAAGTTAGAGCTTCTTCGAAGGATTGTCGTCTGGCGGATAGTGGATCGATCCCAAGTTCCATCCGGA
This sequence comes from uncultured Acidobacteriaceae bacterium, assembly GCA_964242875.1. Classification (GTDB taxonomy): domain Bacteria; phylum Acidobacteriota; class Terriglobia; order Terriglobales; family Acidobacteriaceae; genus Edaphobacter. Next base: position 23,753 of record CAXTCB010000021.1, on the reverse strand, counting down.
GATCGGCACGAGCCTTCTGGAAGCTAGGCTAGGCGTTGTAGCTGATTCACGTCATTACCATTATCGGAACTCAATGTGCTTTACCACGGTGCCCGGAAAGGATCATTGCATCCTGCTCTGCACAGAAATGGCGAGCGACGGGCAAGGTTGTCCCTCTTGACTCAACCAGGACCCCAGGTGACTCCCGTCGGCTTTGGCTCTCAATGAACCACGTAGGACCCTGTTACACGACTACGTCTGCCAAGAGGGCGTTAGTTCTCAGTTTCTAGATGATCTTGAACAGTGCAGGACATAGATTTGGTGGCCAGAGACGGGATCGAACCGCCGACGCCGGCCTTTTCAGGGCCGCGCTCTACCACTGAGCTATCTGGCCTTGGCAGAAGAGGAGAGTTCCGGGAGCTGCCAAGCGAAACCCGGGAGGTGTGATTGAACATCCGTCCCGCATGCCGACGTTCATGGCAAGGCCATTTACGTGCAAGAGAAGCAGCAGCTCAAATACCTTTTTGAGTATAGCAATCGTGGCGGGGTTCGCCAACCTGCGAGGGTGGCGCGCTATGCTCGGAGCACAGACGCACGGAAGGATACGATATGCATGCTTTGGCTGCAGCTCTGCTGCTGGTGGGATTACCTGCATGTGGCTTTGCACAAGGGAAGGGTATCTCGGCGTCAGAGGCACGAGCAGTGCGCGCGTTCAACGCTGCTGCAGGAAATCCGCTCGCACTGCGGGCGCTGCTGGTGCGGATGCCGAAGGGGGCCGATCTGCATATGCACTTCTCGGGCGCAGTCTATGCGGAGACGTTTCTTGAAGACGCGCGAGCGGATCTGATGTGCGCGGATCCCATGGCGAAGACGCTAGCGAGCAATGTCGGGACGACGCGGTCGATACCGCCGCAGCCCGTGTGCGGCGAGGGCAAGGTGCGGGCGGAGCAGGCGTTTTCTGACCAGGCTCTCTATGACGCGCTGGTGGATTCTTTTTCGATGCGGTCCTTTGTTCCGTCGGCGGGTGTAAGCGGGCATGATCAGTTCTTCGCGACGTTCGCCAGGTTCGATCCAACCAACACTGCGGGAGCGCGGCATGGCGGCGAGTGGCTGGATGAGATTGCCACGCGAGCGGCGGCGCAGAACGAGCAGTACCTCGAGGTCATGCACACGCCGGATCTCGGTCATGCGATTGCTGCCGCGCAGGCATTGCAATGGCCGACTGAACCACACACGGTGGCCGCGTATGACCAGGATGTGACGGGAACAAGCGAAGCGGAGCTAGCTGCCGCACGAAGGTCGTTGCTGACGAACCCGGAGTTCGCCAAGGCAGTGGCGGCGGATCGCGCGGAGTTCGCCTCGATCCTTGCTGACCGGGGGAAGCGAGAGGGATGCGGAACGTCCGTCGAACAGGCCGGATGCAAGGTCGCGGTGCGATTTCTTTTCCAGGTCTTGCGAGCGAACGCGCCGGCGTTGACGTTTGCGCAAACCCTGATCGGGTTTGAGATCGCGGAGAGAGAGTCCGAAGCGGCAGATTCCGAACCGCAGGTGGTCGGGATCAACTTTGTGCAGCCAGAAGATGGCCGGGTGGCGATGGCGGAGTATACGCGGCAGATGCGGATGATCGGTTATCTCCACGAGCGTTACCCGAAGGTGCATATTGCGCTTCATGCCGGAGAGTTGGCGGAGGGTTTAGTGCGACCCGAGGGATTGCGATTTCATATCCGGCAGGCGATCGAAGTGGCGCATGCAGAGCGGATTGGCCATGGCGTGGATGTGATGGGAGAGGACGGAGTGACCGCGTTGCTCAAAGAGATGGCGGCGAAGCACGTGATGGCGGAGATCAATCTCACGTCGAACGATGTGATCTTGAAGGTGACGAGAGATTACCATCCGCTTCCGATCTATCGCGCGGCGGCGGTTCCGGTGGCGCTATCGACAGATGACGAAGGGGTTAGCCGGATCGATTTGACGCATGAGTATGTGCGGGCGGCGGCCGAGTTTCACCTCGGCTATCTCGATCTGAAGCAAATGGCACGAACGTCGCTTGAGCATAGCTTCCTCTCAGGAGAAAGCTTGTGGGCGACACCGGATCACTTTACGGAGATGACGGTCCGCTGTGCGGCGCGCCGTGAGAGCAGCGCACCTGCGGGGTCGGGGTGTGAAGCCTATCTGCGAAGGAATCCGAGGGCAGCAGAGCAGTGGGAGCTCGAGCGGCGGTTTCGCGAATTTGAGCGAACGCTGCCATAGGATGGTTGACCGGAGACCCAACAGCATGGTGGACTCTCTTGCGGGTGAGCCGATGGCATTCACAGGTTTGTAATAGTCCTGCAACAAACGGTCAATCCGGACCTGCAAAAGTTGCCGAGTTCCCCAGCTAAAGGAGTTTCCTTCATGCGGTTTTCGCGTATTCGTGGGTACTGCAGCACGATTTTGTGTGCTCTGCTCACCGTTGTTCTCTGTTCTTCGGCAGCCTTTGCGCAGTTTGAATCGGCCTCCGTGCTCGGCTATGTCCGGGATAACTCTGGCGCCACGATTGCGCATGCGGCGGTGACGTTGACAAACGTTCAGACTGGCATCGCGCAAGCGGCGACGACGGATGACTCTGGGCGCTTTGAGTTTTCAAGCGTACTCATTGGACGCTACAGGGTGTCCTCTGACGCAGCGGGATTCGCGAAGACGGAGACGGAACCGTTTCAGTTGACGGTGAACGCGCGGCAACGCGTGGACGTAGATCTGAAGACAGGTTCGGTAAACGAGGCAGTGACCGTGTCAAGCGCGCCGACGTTGCTGGAGACGGAGACAAGCTCGCGTGGTGGTGTGATTGCAGCTGAGCAGATAGAGAACCTGCCGCTCAATGGGCGATCGTACGCGGACCTTGCGTTGCTGCTGCCGGGAGTGCGGCGGTCGGCGCTTGAGAACGCCACGACCTCAAGCCGGGAGGCCTCGTTCAACATCAACGGGCAACGCTCTGCTTTCAACAACTTCCTGTTGGATGGCTTGGATAACAATAATTACGGCACGTCGAACCAGGGTTTCGCAAACGAGAACATTCTGCCTTCGCCGGATGCGGTGGAGGAGTTTCGGATTGAAACGAGCAACTACTCGGCGGAGTATGGGAGGGCGTCGGGTGGAGTGATCAACGCAACAATACGTCGTGGAACGAACAAATTTCACGGGCGCGCATGGGATTACAACCGGAACACCTCGTTCAACGCCATAGGACCATTTGCACCGTTTGGCGGCGTGAAGCCAAGTCTTATTCGTAACCAGTTTGGTGGCACGTTTGGTGGCCCGATATTCAAGGACCGCACCTTCTTCTTTGCAGACTATGAGGGAACACGACAGATTGCGAAATCGCTGATGCAGGTCTCTCTACCGACCGGCGAACAACGATCTGGCGTCTTCCTGCTGCATACGGCGGCTGGAACGACACTACCGATTCCGCTGCAGAACCCAGTAACCGGGCGTGTGTATGCGAACGGCGTTGTTCCAGCATCGGACATGACACCCTTTGCACAGGCGGTGCTGGCGGCGCTCCCTGCGACGAACGTACCTGTGACGGGTCCGTTGGGATTCAGCAATAACTATCTCTCAACGCCGCGGGGAACGGTAAAGGACGATAAGGGGGACTTCCGTCTCGACCACAAGTGGAATGACCGCCTGTCATTGTTCTTCCGGTATAGCCAGCATGAGGCAAACATTGTCGACGGCAACTCCATTCCGGGTGCAGCTGGAGGCAGCCAGGTGAACGGCAATGTACATATCTACAACCAGCAGGTGGCGGCGGGGTCGACGTACACAATTACGCCGACGTCTCTGCTGGATGCACGCGTGGCGTTTACCTGGAACGAAGGCGGGAAAAGTCCGTTTGGCCTTGGCCAGCCGAGCTTGCTGATCCAAAATGGGATCACGGATGGCATTCCGACAGATCCGCGGATCTCGCGTTCATTGAACGGTCAATCGGTAAGTGGGTTCACACAGTTTGGGGCGCAGACTTCGAACCCGCAGTTTCAGAATCCTTTTGTCGTGGATCCGAAGGTGAACTATACGTTCATCCACGGAGTTCACAGCGTGAAGATCGGCTATGAGTTTCTGTCGATCTCGACGGCGATCGACGACTTCAACCCGGTGTATGGCTCAGATACCTATGGTGGCGGATTTGCAGCGCTGGGCGCAAACTGCGCGGCAGGTCAGGTCTCCACAGCTGCTGCACCATGCACTCCGGTTGACAGTGTCAGCAGCTATTCCACGCAGATTGGAGAGGCGAGAAATCTCGCGGACTTCATGTTCGGCAATCGGTCCGCGTACCAGTTGAACAATTTTGTTGTGGTCAACCTGAAGCAGATGATGAATTTTCTGTACGTGCAGGATGATGTGAAGCTGCTGCCGAATTTGACCGTGAACGCAGGACTGCGTTACGAGCTGGTGACGCCGCAGTATACGGAGGGCAACCACCAGGCCAACTTCGATCCGACAACGAACTCGCTGATCCAGGCGAAGGATGGATCTCTTTACGACCGCGCGCTTGTACACATGCCCTTGAACAATCTGGCACCGCGGTTGGGCCTGGCGTACAGCCCGGATAGCAGGACGGCGTTTCGCGCCGGATATGGCATCAGCTATACGCAATTCAATCGCGAAGGTGGAGAGAATCTGCTGGCGTACAACGGGCCGTACATTGTGGGCGCAACGATCAACCAGAAGCCAAGCCAGGGTCTTTGCACTTCGGACACACAGGATCAGACGACGTGTTTTCGGCAGACGCAGCAGGGCTACTCGACCTCATTGGTATCGCCTGCGGCGTTCAATCCGCTGAAGGTGCAGTCGCGCTACATCCCGCAGAACAACCCGACGGGCTACATCCAGAGCTGGCAGGCCTCTGTGCAGCGCCAGCTTCCGAGTGCGGTGGTGCTGGATCTTGGATACGTGGGCTCGAAGGGTACGCACCTGATGGTGCTGGGCGATCAGAATCAGGCGACGGCGCAGTCAGTCTCCAGCGCGACCTGCGCTATCACGCCGAATGCGAACGGGACAGCGACCTATATCTCGAGTGGATGTACGGCGCTGCAGAACCGACGGCCGATCACAAACTTTGCCGGGATCGAAGTCGCGACAGGAGTGGGTATTTCTAACTACAACGCGCTGCAGTTCAGAGCGGAGAAGCGGTATGGGAGCGGTCTCTACCTGATTAATTCCTTTACGTGGTCGCGCGGGTTTGACTACGCATCCGGGCATCTGGAGACGAGCAACGGCGACAACTCGCGCGTGAACCTCGCGAACCTCCGCGGAGACTACGGGCCATCCGGCTATGATCAGCCGCTGAATAATACGACGTCTCTGCTGTACGACCTGCCCTACGGGAAGGGGCGTCGCTTTGGAGGATCGGCACCCTACCTGGTGCAGCAGGCACTAGGAGGATGGCAGTTGACGATCATCAACACCGCGACAAGTGGACCCACGCTGAACCTGAACTACACAATCAACCCAGGTTTCACGGTGAGCGATCTGCTGACGTACCGGCCGAATGTGACGGGCAAGGTGCTGGCGTCAGCGTCGTCACATACCAAGACGGCGACCGCTCTGAATGGTTACTTCAATGCCGCCAATGTGACTGTTCCGACAGGAGCGAGCCCGTTCGGCAACGCGCAACGTAATATCATTCGCGGACCGAACTTCAACCAGCTGGATCTGGGGCTGCATAAAGCATTCACGTTGTGGCGCGAAGGAACGGTGCTGGATTTCCGTGGGGAGGCATTCAACGCTCTGAACCATGTGAACTATGGCGCGCCGGATACAAACAAGGCTAACTCAACCTTCGGAGCGATCACGACGTTTTACCAGCCGCGACAGCTGCAGGTTGCGGCGAAGCTGATCTTCTAATCGCATTCAGCCGCGATGCTGTTGCGCGACCAGCAGCATCGCTTTCTTTTCGTGTTGAGCGCAGGAGGCTTTCGTGATTCATCTTCGCTGTTCGTTCTTGGTTGGGCTGCTCGCCTTGTCACTGGTAGCCGAAGCACAAGAAGTCGATGGAGCTAAGCAGGACAGCGAGATGCGGATCAATCAGATCCAGGTGATCGGCACGCACAACAGCTATCATGCGGGCTTCGCTCCGAGCGAGGCGAAGCTCATGCAGGCAAAGAATCCCAAGGCGTATGAGGCTTTGGATTACTCGCATCGACCTCTCGGGGAGCAGCTCTCTTCCGGTGTTCGGCAGATTGAGCTTGACGTGTATGCGGACGCGAAGGGCGGCCGCTTCGCACATCCGGCAATCACAGGGATGACGGCAGCGGCTCATCTGCCGGCAGACCCGGAGCTTGATCCTGAGCACCTGCTTGACCGGCCGGGGTTTAAGGTGATGCACGTGGTGGGGATTGATCAGCGGAGCACCTGTTCTACGCTTGTGACATGCCTCACCGCGGTAAGCACCTGGTCCCAGGCAAACCCACATCACCTGCCCGTGTTCATCCTGGTAGAGACGAAGGAAGACAAGCCTGGCGAAGCGCCGAAGCCGTATGCCGTGGCAACCGAAGCCTTTACGGCAGCGGTATTTGCCGAGCTGGACGCGGAGATTCTTTCAGTGTTTCCTAAGAACGAGATCATCACGCCGGACCAGGTACGTGGCGAGCACGCGACGTTGCCGGAGGCGATTGCGGCAGGCGGGTGGCCAACGCTGGCAGAGGCTCGGGGGAAGGTTATCTTCCTGCTGGATCAGGCATCTGTAACTCCGGTGTATACAGAAGGTCATCAAGCGCTCCGAGGGCGGGTTCTGTTTACGAATGCGAAGCCGGGAACGGCGGATGCGGCTTTTGTCGAGCAGAATGATGGAACGCCCGACGCGATCGATGCTCTGGTACGACGGGGATACCTGGTGCGAACGCGTACCGACGAACCAACGGCGGCTGCACGCAAGAACGATACGACGCGTCGCGATGTGGCGATGCGCTCCGGCGCGCAGATGCTTTCGACTGACTATCCGGCGAGTGAGCCAGCCCGGTGGGACGGGCACTACCAGGTCGCACTGCCGCGAGGAGCGATTGCGCGCTGCAATCCGGTGAGTAAGCCGGTAATGTGCCTCGATGATCTTCTGGAGCCAAGCGGACGCAAGTGATCCTGGCAGGGCAAAGTAGATCGTCGCGATACACTCGCGGATACTGGCGCTTTCTCTGGCGATGCATCCGGTTGAGGCGCGGCGATCTCTCGCGTGACGGATGACGGCGAGTCTTCACCACGTCGACCCTGTTGAGCTATCCGCTTCGCAGAGGGTTAGTTATGAGAGATTTCTGAGGAGCACGCGGATGCGTGCGCTTCGGGCCTGATCTGTCAATACCTCGCGCGCGTCCTGCTGGATACCCCTTTGCGGCTTTTCATTGTCTCTGTTGCGCCCTACCCTCCGATAGTCTTATTCGAGGATTTCATCGACATCCGGCAACTCGACTCGTACGCCAAAGGATCACAGTCTTTATGAGCAAACAGAACGTCCCGGCAGCCTCGCTCGATCTTTCCAAGCGATCCATCGCGTACTTCTCGATGGAGATTGCGCTTTCTCCCGCGCTCCCCACCTACTCGGGTGGGCTAGGGGTACTTGCCGGCGACACGCTGCGATCTGCCGCAGACACTTCGGCACCCATGGTCGCGGTGAGCCTGGTTCATCGGCGAGGGTACTTCCGGCAGCACCTGGATGCGAACGGTCAGCAGACCGAGACTGACGTGCCGTGGTCCCCAGAGACGACGCTGCCGAGCGCGAACCAGACGGTTGTGATCCATATGAATGGGCGTGATGTCACGGTGCAGGCGTGGCGTTTTGATGTCGTGGGCGTAACCGGACACATTATTCCGGTGTTTCTGCTGGACACGGATGTTGACGGCAATGACACGTGGGACCGCCATCTGACCAACTATCTTTATGGCGGCGATACCTTCTACCGGCTTTGCCAGGAGACGATCCTTGGGCTTGCTGGTATTCATCTGCTGCACGCGCTCGGCTGCCGGCCGGAGGTGCACCACATGAATGAGGGTCATGCCGCGCTACTCTCGATCGGTTTGCTGGAAGAGCGTCTGGGAAACCTCGATGGCCGGCCGGTTTCAACGGCGTCAAACGCCGACTTCGACTTCGTCAAACAGCAGAGCGTTTTCACGACACATACGCCCGTGCCAGCGGGACATGATCAGTTTGGGCTCGATCACATGTATCAGGTGCTTGGGCATGATCGTGCCTCGACCATTGAGCGCTCGGGCTGCCTGCACAATGGACTGCTTAACATGACGTATCTAGCCCTGCGCTTTTCGCGCTACGTGAACGGTGTCGCGATGCAGCACGGGAAGGTGTCACAACATATGTTTCCGGACTACGTGGTGCATTCGATCACGAACGGAGTTCATGCCGCGACGTGGCTCTCTGAGCCATTTCAAGCCCTGTTCGATCATGAGATACCGTCATGGCGGACGGACAATCAATATCTGCGATCGGTCTACGGGATCGCACCGAAGCAGATCAGCGAGACACACCGCGAGGGCAAGATGGCTTTGCTCGAGCAGCTTAAGCAGCGAACGGGGCAGGAGTTTGATCCGCACGTATTAACGCTTGGGTTTGCGCGCCGCGTCGCGACTTACAAGCGGGCGACACTGCTGTTTTCAGATCCGGCTCGGCTGACTGCCATAGCGGAGAAGATGGGCGGACTGCAGATCCTATTTGCCGGCAAGGCACATCCTGCAGACCAGGGCGGAAAGGCGCTGATCCGTGAGGTGTTCGAAGCGGCCGCACATTTGAACTCGTCCGCGCTGAAGATCATCTATCTCGAGAATTATGACTGGGGTCTGGGACGCTTGCTGACGCAGGGTGTAGATGTTTGGATTAACACGCCGCAGCGGCCATATGAGGCCTCGGGCACGTCCGGCATGAAAGCTGCGTTGAACGGAGTTCCGTCTCTTTCGACTCTCGACGGCTGGTGGATCGAGGGATGTGCGGAGAATGTCACGGGCTGGGCCATCGATGATCACGAAACGATCGCAGAGGAGGCGGCGAGTCTCTATGACAAGCTGGAGACGGCCATTGCTCCGCTCTATGCGGACCAGACGGCGTGGGCCCGCATGCAGCAGCATTGCATTGCTATGAACGGAACCTTCTTCAACACACATCGCATGCTGGCTCAATACATTGGAAACGCCTACCTGCCGCCGGCGGAGGTTGGTGAGCTTTCGGAGCTGGAAGAGTTTACGCAGCAGCCGACAGGCGCTGCAGTACCGGCGCCGGTCCGTGAACCGACTCTTGCCTGAGTTGGTCGGAGTTCATTCGGGCCGGAGCTCCTGACAAAGGGTCACGGCCTTGCTGCTCAGGCGGCCTCTATCCCGTATTTGCCGGAGAGAAACCGGCGAACGGTGGCAGGAGCGGCAGCGGCAAGCTCCTGCCAGTCCAGAAGTTGAAGCCGGCTACGGAGGGTGCTCGACCTTACGGCGCGCAGTACCTCAAACCAGCGTTCGACCAGGTCGGAGCGGCGGCGGTCGATAATAACCCCGAAACGGGAATCAAGAGCGTACGCGGCCAGAACTCCGCGCACCAGTTGATAGCTCTGGAAGTCGCCGGAGACGGTACAGGGAAGGTCTTCGGAAGAAAAGCAGGTATCGAGATCCCGATATCGAAGGACAAGGGAAGGACGCGCAGTCTGGAAGCTGGTCTCGGTGAGCTTGGCCTCGAGCAGCAGGTCGCCCAGACAGAAGTCGACCTCAGTGCGATCGACGTTTCCATTCGAAAGTGGCACCTGGGCGCGCACGCCGAAGGCAGGAAGAAGTCCGGGTTCAGTGCCAAGCAGACGCTGCACCGGTGGACGCCTCAGCAGACCGGGGTAGCAGAACACATTCATGAGCAGAGCATCGGAGCTGGTGGCGGCTTCGAGTTCGCCCCGCCAGCGATCGTGCGAGCGAGCGACGCGATGACCCGCGGTATACGCCTTTTTCAGTCGCCGACGCCATGCGGGACGGGCCTGAATGCGCCGCCAGCTAGCGGGAAGAAAGTTGCCGTGGCTGCCATCCTCCTGGGCCGCGTGGATGATGCAGGGAGAGTTCCCATAGGTCACCTCGTGGTCGAGATGCTCTGCCCAGAGACTGTTTCTGGCGCTCAACTCGCGGCGAAGCTCGGTGGCTGTCATGCGATCTGCTCCTGGCTAAAGAGTAGCCGAAGAGCGAAGACAAGGCGAATTCGGCGTCAGTCGCCGGCGACCGGTTGCGCCAATCCGCGGGGCAGGGGCCGAGCCTGCCGTTGGGCGATGCGGCCACGGAGGCGATCGAAGAAGAGATAGACCACCGGGGTAGTGAATAGAGTAAGCGCCTGCGAGACGATGAGGCCGCCGACAATGGTGATTCCAAGGGGCCGGCGAAGCTCGCTGCCGGTGCCGGTGCCGAGCGCAAGCGGGAGGCCGCCGAGCAAGGCTGCCATGGTGGTCATCATGATGGGGCGAAAGCGCAGCAGGCAGGCCTCATAGATGGCTTCTTCCGGGCTCTTGCCGCCCTGACGTTCAGCGACCAGAGCGAAGTCGATCATCATAATGGCATTCTTTTTGACAATGCCGATCAGCAGGATGATGCCGATCATGGCGATGACGCTGAGGTCGGTCTGCGTAATCAAAAGAGCGATCAGGGCACCGACACCAGCCGAAGGGAGTGTGGACAGGATGGTGAGCGGATGGATGAAGCTTTCGTACAGCATGCCAAGCACGATGTAGACGGCTACAAGTGCCAGCACGATGAGATAGGGTTCGCTTGAGAGCGAGGCCTGGAAGGCCTGCGCTGTGCCCTGGAAGCCACCTCTGATGGTGGAGGGCATACCGATCTGCACACGCGTCTGCTCGATGGCAGCCGTGGCATCACTCAAGGAGGTGCCGGTGGTGAGATTGAAGCTGAGGGTGGTTGCTGGCGCCTGCGATTGATGATTGACGGTAAGCGGAATGCGCTGCTGCTCAATCTTCGTCACTGCGGAGAGCGGGACCATGGAACCGGTTGTGCTCTTCACATAGATGTTCTTCAAGGAATCGAGATTGCGCTGGTATTCCTGTGCGACTTCCATGACGACGTGGTACTGGTTGAGTGGTTTGTAGGTCGTCGAAACCTGTTTTTGTCCAAAGGCGTCGGAGAGGGTGTTATCGATGGCAAGCGAAGAGACGCCAAGCCTACTGGCCGTATCGCGATCGATAATGATCTGCGCGCGCAGACCTTCATTCTGCTGGTCGCTTGCGACGTCTTTCAACTGCGGTAGCTTGTTCATAGCGGCCAGGAGTTTGGGTGACCACTCGTTGAGGTCTGCGAGGTTATCGGCCGTCAGCGAATATTGATACTGCGTGGCCGTGTTTCTGCCGCCGATTCGAAGTTCCTGTTGCGACTGGAGGAACAGTTGCGCTCCGGGAATATTTGCCGTACGCGGACGGAGACGGTTGAGGATCACCTCGGCTGAGTCCCCGGTTTTCTGTCGTACGGCATCCGGCTTGAGTGCGATAAACACGGAGCCGGTATTACCGCCTCCACCGCCGGGGCCGCCGCCACCGACGAACGCCATGGTGTTCTGGACGCCTGGATCCTGCTGAACGATCGACGAGATCTGGTTGACCTTGGCCTCGAGTTCGTCAAAGGAGACATCCTGCTGTCCGCGAATCTGCCCGCCCACACGTCCCGTGTCCTGCTGTGGGAAGAAGCCTTTCGGAACGAGGATGAAGAGATAGATGTTGAGCGCGAAGGTAAGAACGGTGATGAGGAGCACGAGACCCTGCTTCCGCAGCACCCATCGCAGGCCATGCTCGTACTCGAGTGTCATGCGATCGAGTACACGGCCGCCAAAGCGATAGACCGCGCCATGATCCGCGTCGTTATGCGCTCTAAGGAACTTTGCGCTGAGCATGGGCGTGGTCGTCAGTGAGACCACCAGTGAAACAGCGATGGCGACCGAGAGGGTGACCGCGAACTCACGGAACAGACGACCGACGATGCCTCCCATGAGCAGAATGGGGATAAAGACAGCGACGAGCGAGACACTCATGGAGACGACGGTAAAGCCAATCTCCTTTGACCCGAGCATGGCGGCCTGAAAGGGTGAGAGACCTTCCTCGAGATGTCGGCTGATGTTCTCGATGACCACGATGGCGTCGTCGACGACGAAACCGGTGGAGATGGTGAGCGCCATCAGGCTGAGGTTGTCGAGCGTGTAGCCAAGCAGGTACATGACGCCAAAGGTGCCAAGCAGGCTGAGCGGAACAGAGACGCTCGGAATCAGGGTCGATCGCACCTCGCGAAGGAAGAGGAACACGATCAGGATGACAAGCAGGATCGAGATGATCAGCGTTCGCGTGACATCTTTTACCGAGGCGCGGATGGTCGAGGTTCGATCAAGAACAACATTCAGGTTGATCGCGGGCGGGATCGAGGCTTCGAGCGTCGGCAGCATCGCAAGGACGTTATCAACCGTTTGAATGACATTGGCCTGAGGTGTCTTGAAGACCACGACAAGAATCGCGCGCTTGCCGTTAAATCTTCCTCCGGTATGGATGTCTTCTACCGAGTTGACGACGGTGGCGACATCCTGGAGGCGAACGATGCCGTGTCCCGGGGCGGCGACGCCGCTGGTAACGGAGGCCGAATCCGCGTTCAGATTGCTGGCTGCTGTCGGCGTGGCAGGAGTCGTGCTGTTGTTGGTGGTACCTGAACTGGAGCTCGTACTGGTGGTTCCGGTAGTGCTGGAGGGAGCTGTCGACACGGCACTGGAAAGTGACTGCGGAAGTCCGCTGCTGGCTGCCGCCGAGCTGACCGGGCCACGATCCGTCGCGATGATCAGCGGACCGTATGCAGCCGCATCGAAAAGCTGGTCCGTGGCACTGACGGCCTGCCGTTCCAGATTGTTTTGCAGATATCCCTTCGGCTGATTGACGTTGACGGAAGCGATGGCGGCACGAAGCGCCTCAAGCCCTACACCGTTTGCGCTGAGCTGCATCGGATTGGCTTCGATGCGGACGGCTGGCTTGGCGCTTCCGCCGCAGAAGGTTTGCCCCACACCTTCCACCTGAGCGATCTTTTGCGCAAGGATGCTATCGCAGGCGTCATAAATCTGCGGGATGCTCAAGGTGTCCGAAGTGAGCGCAAGGATAAGGATGGGCGCGTCCGCGGGATTGATCTTGCGATAAGTCGGATTGCTCGGCAGATTCGCCGGAAGCTGGCTTTGCGCCGCATTGATCGCCGCCTGTACGTCGCGTGCCGCGCCGTTGACATCACGGGTGAGATCGAACTGCATGGTGATGGAGGCACTTCCGGTGGACGACGAGGACGTCATCTCGTTAATACCGGCGATCTTGGCAAACTGGCGTTCGAGCGGGGTGGCGACGGATGAGGCCATGGTCTCGGGATCAGCACCTGGCAGACTGGCGCCCACAGAGATGACCGGAAACTCTACCTGCGGCAGGCTGGCTACGGGCAGAAGCTTATAGCCCACCGCACCGGCAAGAAGAATTGCGGCGGAAAGCAGAAAGGTGGCAACTGGCCGCTTGATGAAAGGCGCTGAGAAGTGGACGCCGCCCTCGTTGTCTTCGCTGGAGTCAGGCCGGGCCTCCTGATCGAGTGTTCCGGGATCGCGACGGTCAGACGGTCTCGCATGATCCGTGGCGGCCCGATCACCGCCACGATCGTCCGCGCCACTGTAGGCCTTCTGAACATCACCCGCTCGCAGAGACTCGCGTGGAGTTGTGTCGCCGGGTTCAGGATTCTTGAACGACATACAGTACCTAGTCTCCCGCCGCGTGTACGGGCGCATGCTCGCCCTCATGTGTGTGGGCGAAGAGTTCTGCGTCAGCCTCAGCTGTATGGAGATACTTGCGGCCGATGCGATCGAAGAACAGATAGACGACGGGCGTGGTGAAGAGAGTAAGCACCTGCGAGACGATGAGGCCGCCGACGATCGCGATACCCAGCGGGCGACGAAGCTCACTGCCAGTGCCGCTGCCGAGCGCGAGCGGCACACCGCCCAAAAGCGCTGCCATGGTCGTCATCATGATGGGCCGGAAGCGAAGCAGACAGGCCTGGTAGATGGCCTCCTCCGGCGCCATTCCATGGTCACGCTCGGCTTCAAGGGCAAAGTCGATCATCATGATGGCGTTCTTTTTCACGATGCCAATCAGCAGGATGATCCCGATCAATGCGATGACCGAAAGGTCGACATGAAATAGCAGCAGCGCAAGGATGGCGCCGACGCCGGCAGAGGGCAACGTGGAGAGAATCGTGATCGGATGGATGTAACTCTCATAGAGAACGCCAAGGACGATGTAGACGACGATCAGCGCGGCAAGGATCAGGATCGGCTCATTCTGCAGCGAGGCTTCGAAGGACTTGGCCGTACCTTCAAAACTGGCGTTGACGCTGGCCGGCAGATTCAGTTCTTTGTTGGCTTTGTTGACGGCAGTGACGGCATCTCCGATGGACTTGCCAGGCGCCAGATTGAAGGAGATGGTCACGACAGGGAACTGTCCCTGATGGTTGATGGCGAGGGTCGCGGGCCGCTCTTCAAGGCGGGTGAAGGTAGAGAGCGGGACCTGGGTACCGTTCGAGCTCTTGACGTAGATGTTGTCGAGAGAATCGGTATTGCGCTGGAACTTGGGTGCAACTTCAAGCACGACGTGGTATTGATTCAGCTGCGTAAAGATAGTCGAGACCTGGCGCTGCCCAAAGGCGTCATCCAGCGTGTCGTCAATGTTCTGCGGGGTGATGCCGAGCCGGCTAGCAGTATCGCGGTCGATGACGAGATGCGCTTCAAGCCCGTCCAGCTGCTGATCGCTGGCGACATCGGTCATGATCGGGATCGTTCTGAACTTATCAACGATACGTTTGGACCAGAGAGCGAGCTCGTCGCCGTTCGCATCTTCGACAGAGTACTGATATTGCGTGCGGCTGATACGGTCGTCGACGGTGAGGTCCTGCAGGGGCTGCAGGAAGCACTGAATACCCGTGATGGAGGCGACATCATTCTGCAGCACGCGAATCACATCCGTCGCCGAGTGGGTCCGCGTCTCTCGATCCTTGAGGTTGATCTGAATGCGACCGCTGTTCAGCGTCGTGTTGGTGCCGTCGATTCCGATGAAGGAGGAGACGCTGTCAACATCGGGGTTCTCCAGAATCTTGCGGGCAAGGGCCTGCTGGCCGGACGCCATCGCAGAGAAGCTGGTGGTCTGCGGGGCCTCTGTGATGCCGAGCAGCACGCCTGTATCCTGCACCGGGAAGAAACCCTTGGGCACGATGATGTAAAGAAAGACAGTCAGCAGGAAGGTAGCCAGTGTGACCAGGAGGGTAGTGGTCTGATGGCGCAAAACAAAGCGGACGCCTGAGCCATACCGGGCAATGACGTACTCGAAAAACTCCTCGCTCTTTTTGTAGAAGCGCGTCTGCTGGCTGGCGGGTGTGTGCTTGAGAAGCTTGGCTGCCATCATCGGCGTCAGTGTGAGCGAGACAAAGGCTGACACCAGGATGGTGACCGAAAGCGTCACAGCGAACTCGCGGAAGAGCCGGCCGACGATGTCTCCCATGAACAGGAGCGGGATCAGCACGGCGATCAGCGAGACAGTGAGCGAGAGGATGGTGAAGCCAATCTGCTCGGAGCCCTTGAGCGAAGCAGTCAGCGGATCGTCGCCCTCTTCGAGGTAGCGGCTGATGTTCTCGATCATGACGATGGCATCGTCGACCACGAAGCCGGTCGAGATGGTGAGCGCCATCAAGCTGAGGTTGTTCAGCGAATAGCCGAGCAGGTACATGACACCGAAGGTGCCGACGATCGAGAGCGGCACCGCAATGGACGGAATAATGGTGGCTGCAATCGATCGAAGAAAGAGGAAGATGACCATGACCACAAGCGCGATGGTCAGCAGGAGCTCGAACTGGACATCTTTCACAGAGGCCCGGATGGTATTGGTCCGGTCGGTGAGAACCTGAAGGGTTACATTTGCCGGAAGCGAACTGCGTAGCTGCGGCAGAAGCTTCTGCACTTCATCAACGACGCCGATGATATTGGCGCCCGGCTGTCGCTGGATGTTGATGATGACGGCTGGTTTAAGCTGCAGCTCGCGAGCGGGCGCGTCTTTGGTGGCTGGCTGGGCAGAAAAGCCCATCCACGCGGCAAGATAGAGGTTTTCGGCGGAGTCGGTGGCATTGGCAACATCGCTGAGCCGAACCGGGTTGCCATTCCGGTACGCGATGATGACCTTGCTGTAGTCAGCGCTCGAGAGAAGCTGATCGTTCGCGCCAATGGTATAGGCCTGGCGAGCGCCATTGAGGTTACCCTTGGCCTGGTCGACATTGGCCGTTCCAAGTGCCGTGCGCATGTCCTCCAGGCTGAGACCGTAGTTGGACATGGCCGTCGGATTTGCCTGAATGCGAACTGCGGGCTTCTGGCCACCATTGATCGAGACCAGGCCGACGCCCGAGAGCTGAGAGATCTTTTGCGCAAGCAGCGTGTCGGCGAGATCCTCAACCTTTGAGAGCGCGAGTGAATCGCTGGACAGGGCAAGGGTCAGAATCGGCGCATCGGCCGGATTGACCTTGCTGTAAACGGGCGGATTGGGTAGATCCTTCGGCAGGTAGCTGGTCGCTGCATTGATGGCGGCCTGGACGTCCTGCTGGGCGACATCGATCGAGTCCGAGAGATCGAATTGGAGCGTAATCACGCTGCCGCCGCCGGAGCTGGTCGAGGTCATCTGGGAGAGTCCGGGAATCTGCCCGAACTGCCGCTCGAGTGGCGCCGTGACCGAACTGGCCATCACATCCGGACTCGCGCCCGGGTAGAACGTCATCACCTGGATCGTCGGATAATCGACCTCCGGCAGGGCCGAAACCGGCAGCTGCTGGTAGGCGACAAAACCGGCAAGCAAAATGGCCACCATCAGGAGCGAGGTGGCCACCGGCCGGAGGATAAATGGCCGTGACGGGCTCATGGTCGTTGCCCCGTGTTGCCGGTTTGTGGCTCACCGTTTTTCCGGCGCCGTGTATCCAGGCGATCAGCCGGTTTGCCTGCGTCATCCCCTGTCGCTGGATTCGACGCGTCCGATGTGGCGCTGGTAGAGGCTGAGGGCGTTGCGCTGCGTGTTACGGCCGCGTGCGGAATCACGCGGCTTCCGTTCTTCAGCCGCTCCTGACCATCAATCACGACCTGGTCGCCCGCCTTCAAGCCCTCTGCCAGGATCACCTGGGTGCCCTCGGTCAGATCGACCTTGATGGGCTGCATAATGACGTGGTGAGGAGGCGTCTTCTGCGCCGGGGCTCCGGCAGTGTTACCGGAAGCGGTGTCGGTCTTCGCCTTCTTCCCTTTGCCGGTATGTCTCGTGGCCGCATTTGCATCCTGCAGATCCTTTGGCGGATCTCCGTCACGGACAACATACACAAAGCTGCCCTGCGTTCCTGTCTGCACGGCTGCCGCCGGAAGAACAAGAGCATTTGGACGCTGCTGCAGGATCAGGCGGACGTTGACGAACTGATTAGGAAAGAGAGTGTTTTCGCGGTTGTCGAAGACGGCCTTCACCTTGTCGGTGCCGGTTGTCGTGTCAATCTGATTGTCGACCGTGAGAAGGCTGCCGCTGGCCAGGTGCGTGGCCTCGGAGCGATCGTAGGCTTCCACGGCCAGCCGCTTTCCGGCCCGAGTCATCTGCAGCACCTGCGGGAGGTAGTCTTCGGGGAGCGTAAAGATAACGGAGATCGGCTGAAGCTGTGTGACAACGACAAGACCCGTCGTATCCGCCGCGTGCACGATATTACCTGGATCGACCTGGCGCAGGCCTACGACACCGTCGATAGGAGAGGTGATCTTCGTGTATACGAGATTAACGCGGGCTGCGTCGATGGCAGCCTGGTCGGCAGCGAGGGTGCCGGTTGCCTGTCCAGCAGTGGAGATCTGCGCCTGCTGGCTCTCGCGGCTGACGACACCGGCCTGGTAAAGCGCTGTGTAACGGCTGGCTTCGGCGTCAGCGTTCTTTGCGTTGGCCTGATCGCGGGCCAGTTGTCCCTGTGCCTGCTCCAGCACCGCCTGATAGGGTCGCGGATCAATTTCGATCAGCAGCTGTCCTTTGCGGACTGCCTGACCTTCGCGGAAGTTCACACGCATCAGCTGTCCGTCTACCCGGGAGCGGATGGTGACGGTGTTGTACGCCGTTACGGTACCAAGCGCCGTGAGATAGATCGGCATATTCTTCTGCTGGACAGGAACAACAGAGACGGGAACCGGCCGGTCCGCCGCTGCCGCCAGCTTCTGGGTCTCGGCGTCCTGTTGACGTTGATTTGCTCGTACCTTCCAGATAACCCCGGCAATCGCCAGCAGAATGACGAGTGCAACAATCAGCTTTCGGACCAGAGAACCCTTCTGGGGTGCGGGCGCAGGTGCGACAGCCTTCTGCGGCTCGGGCGGCGGAAGGGCTAGCTGCGGTTCATGATGCTGAATGCTTTCCTGCTCAGTCGGGACGGACGCCATGCACGCTCACTCAATTGGTCTTTAGTTCTTGCGCTCAGTATCTGCGGGAGTGCCTTGCAGTCCATGATAATGACGTCAGTGACGCTTTGAAGGTTTCATCCTCACGTCCATGAATAAAAGCTGCTCTGAGATGTTTGACCGTGAGGACGTAGCACCCGTAAGTTCAGGAGTACCAGCAAAATGCCGCAGCAACCGACGTCACCGGGGATCAACTCGACCATCTCGTCTGCCGCCGAGGTTGTGCCGCCGCTCTGTGTCGACCTGGACGGAACCCTGGTTCGGTCTGACACTCTGATTGATTCGACTTTGGCTCTGGCGCGCCAGTCACCGGCTGCACTGCTGAAGATTCCGGGATGGCTGCGCGAGGGAAAAGCTGCCCTGAAACGGCATATCACGCGAGCCGTAGAGTTGGATGTAGTCCACCTGCCGTATAACCGGGAGTTGCTGCAGTACCTGGAGCAGCAGCACGCCCTTGGTCGACCGCTCTATCTTGCGACCGCAGCAGATATCGAGCTCGCAAACCGCGTGGCTGCGCACGTCGGCCTGTTCTCCGGCGTGCTGGCGTCAGATGGAACACAGAATCTTGCCGGAGAGAACAAGCTTGCCGCCTTCCAGCAACGGTTTCCAGAGGGCTTTTGCTACATCGGTAACGCAAGCGCGGATCTCTCCCTCCTCAGTGCATGCTCGGCAAATGGGGCGGAGGTTATGGTTGCAAACCCCACACGAGCTCTGCTCTCCGGGCTCCGCGCCCGAAAGATCGTGCCAACCCGCAGCTTCATTGAGAGAAGTTCTCCTGTTCGCGCGTGGCTGAAGGCCATTCGCCTGCATCAGTGGTCCAAAAACATTCTTCTCTTTCTGCCGCTGGTGCTGGCGCACGTTCGCTCCTTCGGTCTGATCATGGGAACGCTGGTGGCCTTTCTGTCGTTTGGGCTCTGCGCCTCGGCAACCTACATCATCAATGATTTGTTGGATGTGGAGGCGGATCGTATCCATCCGCGCAAGCGTCGACGGCCGTTTGCTGCAGGGGATCTTTCAGCGATTCACGGGGTCGCGGTCGTTGCCTTGTTCTTTGTGTCAGCGATCGTTCTGGCCATAGCGGTCCCGTATGTTGTGGCGTGGCTCTCTCCCCACTCCGCGCTGCGTGGACCGTATGCGTTTCTGGGCTGGCTGCTCTTCTACACGGTGACCACGCTGGCATACTCCTTGCGCCTCAAGCGCGCACTCCTGATCGACGTCATTGTCCTCTCTGGGCTTTATACGATTCGTATCCTGGCCGGATCCGCGGCCACCGGTGTCGAAGTGTCAACGTGGCTCGCCGGATTCAGCATCTTCTTTTTTCTGTCACTCGCGTTCGTGAAGCGATTTGCCGAGCTGGAAAGTCTGAGGGCTCGCGGCGGAGTGACTTCAAAGGGCCGCGGCTACCATGTGGAAGACATTGAGCAGCTGCGAAGCTTCGGATCCGCATCGGCCTACGCCTCTGTAGTTGTGTTCACGCTGTATATCTCGAATCTTTCGAATGCGCATGAGCTGTACCAGCATTCGACGCGACTCTGGCTTCTGGTGCCAGTGCTCCTGCTTTGGTTGAGCCGTCTGTGGCTGCTGGCCAGCCGGGGACAACTGGATGAAGATCCGGTGGTCTATGCGATTACCGACAAGCGATCGCTCGCGCTGGGAGCCATTGTTGTCCTGATTGCGTTGTCGGCCCTTTAGAGCACAGGGTCGCTCCGGTATCCTGAAAACCATCATGCCAACCGCACCGGAAACGCTTTCCAGCTATGACGAAGCCGCTCTTGATCGAGCCTTTCAGAGCCTTTCGCAGGAGGTGCAGGAGGATGCTGCGCGGCTGAACTCTGAGGAGGCGCACGAGCTCTTTCGCCTGCAATGGCTTGGCCGAAAGGGCGGCCGGTTGAAGCTGGTGAGTGATCTCTGGTTGAAGGCCGCGCCGGCAGAGGCGCGAAAGCCGCTTGGGATGCGGTTTAACCAGCTGAAGCAGGAGATTGAGCAGGTGCTCGAGACGCCTGTAAGTCGGCCGGTGGTCGAGGTTTCAGGGGGGAGGGCCGGGCTGGATTTGTCGTTGCCGGGCGTGATCCGCAGGCCGGGGACGCCGCATCCGCTGGTTGAAACCATGCAGGCGGTGGTGCAAGTCTTTGAAAACCTTGGGTATTCCGTAAACCTGGGGCCGCAGGTGGAGACGGATTTCTATAACTTCGAGGCCTTGAACTTCCCTCCGAATCACCCGGCGCGGGATACGCAGGACACGCTTCTCGTTGCGAATCAAGGACATAAGGCGTCGCGGGAACGGCTGCTGATGCGGACGCACACGTCGCCGGTACAGATTCGGACGATGGTGGCGACGGATCCGCCGCTGCGGATTGTGATCCCGGGAAAGGTGCACCGAAACGATGCCGCAGATGCGACGCACTCGCCTATCTTTCACCAAATAGAGGGGTTAGCGGTGGGTTCGGACATCACCTTTTCGGACCTGAAAGGCACGCTGGACCATGCCATGAAGGCGCTTTTCGGGGCGGATGTGCGGACGCGGTTCTTTCCCAGCTTCTTTCCGTTTACGGAGCCTTCGGCGGATGTGCAGATCTCTTGTATTTTCTGCGGCGGGGCGGGGTGCCGGCGGTGCAAGCACTCCGGGTGGATTGAGCTGCTGGGGTGTGGGATGGTTGATCCTGCTGTATTTGCAGCAGTTACGGAGGAGCGGCGACGGCAGGGGCGAGATCCGGAGGCATACGATCCGGCAAGGGTGAGTGGGTTTGCGTTTGGCATGGGTGTGGAACGGATTGCCATGATTCGGCATGGGGTCGCGGACATCGGGCAGTTTTACAGCGGCGATCTGCGCTTTTTGGAGCAGTTCGCGTAGGGTTTGGCTGAGGTTAAGGCCAGTTTCGCCGAGGTCTGCTGCGCACGCGGCAGACCTCGGACTCGAACGCCAAACTTTGTACACTAAAGCTGCCCTCACATGAAGATTTTGACTGCATGGCTTCGCGCCACCCTGCCCACGATTTCTGTTTCGGACCGACAACTGGCTGACGACCTGACGCTGCGCGGGATCGCAGTGGAGGGCGTCCACGATCTTGGTGCGTCTGCGACGGGGGAGCCGAACGGGCACCTGTTCGAGATGGACATCACGACCAACCGGGTCGATGCGATGAACCACCGCGGCATCGCGCGGGAGATTGCGACGATGTACGCGCTGGAGCTGCCGGCGATTGAGCCGAAGCTGCCGGCGACGGTGGACGCTGCGACACCGTTCCCGGTGCGAATTGAACCGGAGGCGAAGGGGCTCTGCGGGCGGTTTACGGCACGGGTGCTGCGGGGAGTGACGATTCGGCCGAGCTCAGGGCAGGTGAAGCGATTCTTCGAGCTGCTGGGCCAGAAGCAGATCCTGAATGCGGTCGATGCGTCGAACTTCGCGCTGCTGGGCATGGGGCATCCGACGCACGCGTTCGACCTGGACAAGATCGAGGGCGGGATCGTGGTGCGGCTGGCGCGCGAGGGCGAGCAGCTGCGGCTGCTGGACGGGACGACGCGGACGCTTGCGGCCGATGACCTGGTGGTGGCGGACGAGCGCAAGGCGCTGGGGCTGGCCGGCGTGATGGGCGGGTGGGAGTCGATGATCACGCCCGAGACGAAGAATGTGCTGGTGGAGGCGGCGTGGTTCGACCCGGCGGCGGTGCGGCGGTCGTCGCGACGGCATGGGCTGCACACGGATGCGAGCCACCGCTTTGAGCGTGGGGCGGACTTCAACGCGCCGCCGCTGGCGAACGATCTGGTTTCGGAGCTGATCCTGGCTGACGGCGGAAGCGTCGCGGGCGAGATGGTGGACGTGGTCGTGCCGGAGATCGAGCAGCGGACGGCCAAGCGGGCGGCGATCTCGCTGTCAGTAGGCGAGGTGCAGCGACACCTGGGGACGACGGTGGAGGACGCTGCGGCGGGTGAGAGCGCGCTGCGGAGTGCGGTGGTGGAGCAATACCTGACGTCGCTAGGGTGCCGGCTCGAGCGGACGGAGGTGGTGGGCGGCTACGCGGTGACGCTGCCGAGCTGGCGGCTGGATCTCGAACGCGAGATCGACCTGATCGAAGAGGTCGCGCGGGTGTTTGGGTACAACCGGTTTGCGAATACGCTGCCGACGCCGCTACCGGTGCTGCGGCATGCGACAGCCGGGCAGGAGCGCGCGGTGCGAACGCGGCTGCTGGCGCTCGGGTTTACGGAGGCGATCTCGTCGACGTTTGCCGCGGAGGCGGAGGCTGCGCTGTTTGCGCCCGAGGGGAGCCTGGCTGCGACCGAAGACGGGGAGGCGCTGCGGCATGTCGCGATGGAGAATCCGCTTTCGGCCGAGGCGCGGCTGCTGCGGCCGACGCTGTTGCCGGGGATGCTGGGGATGCTGGCGCATAACCTGAACCGCGATGTGCGGGAGGTGCGGCTGTTCGAGCAGGGGCAGGTGTTCCTGGGGACGGCGGACGGCGAGGGGATCGGCGAGGTGATGGAGACGGCGTCGCTGGTGCTGGGGCTGACGTCTGCGACCATGCAGCGGACGCCGCTCTACAGTGCGGAGGATGCGCCGATCTTTGAGCTGAAGGGGGCTATCGAGTCGCTGGCGTCGCTGTTCCAGCTGCAGGGCGGGGACGAGGCGCTCAGTTTTTCTGCCGAGGGAGCGCCGGCATGGATGGAGGCGGGGCGGGGCGGGGTGGCGCTGCTGCATGGAAGGCCGATCGCCGCGTTTGGCGAGCTGGCGAGGGCGGAGCAGGCTGGGCGGAAGCTGCGGCAGCCGGTGTACCTGGCGACGGTGGATATGGGCGAGCTGCTGGCGCTGCCGCTGAAGGCGCATACGGCGCGGGAGATCTCGCGGTACCAGGCGGTGGTGCGGGATCTTTCGTTTCTCTTTCCGGACACGATCGAGTGGCACACGATTGCGGCGACGATCCGGGCGCTGGCGCTTGAGGATCTGGAGCGGCTGCTGCCGCTTGAGATCTTCCGCGACCCGAAGGGAAAGGCGATTGCGGTGGGCCGGCACTCGCTGCTGCTGCGGCTGGTGTTCCAGTCGCCGACGCGGACGCTGACGGATGGGGAGCTGGTGGAGGCGGCAAGGCGGGTGACGGAGGCGCTGACGGCGCTGGGCGGGGTGCAGCGGATGCCGGAGTGAGGCGTCCTGGCCAAGTAAAGAGCAGGCAGATTTTTCCTGGGAGTGAGTGTTCCCGGTGGAAGCAGGTTCCTCGACTTCGCTCGGAATGACAACGGGGAAAAGGTTTCGCGTCGCTTTGCTCCGTCGGGCAATGCGAAATGCGGGGATTCT
>CAXTCB010000020.1:0-35524 GCA_964242875.1 uncultured Acidobacteriaceae bacterium | reverse complement strand
CTCGTCCGCAACCTCCTCCGTGTCCCCGGTGTTCGCATCGTCGCCGCTGCTGACGTCTACGAGCCACGCTTCGCCCAACTCAACCAGGTCTGCGGCTACAGCGTCGCCTCCCACACCGACTATCGAACCCTCTTGGACCGCAAAGATCTTGACGCCATCGTCGTCGCCACGCCCCTCGGCCTGCACGCCAGCCATGTTGTCCCCGCGCTGGAGAGCGGCCGCCACGTCTACGGCGAGAAGACCATGGCCTACACCGTCGAGGAGGCCCGCGACATTGCCGCCGCCGCGAAGGCCACCAACCGCATCTACCAGGTCGGCCACCAGTACCGCTACAGCCCATGGATCCGCGCCGCCATCGCCCGCGTCCAGGCCGGCGAGATCGGCGACGTCACCCACATCCTCGGCTACTGGAACCGCAACAACGACTGGCGCCGCCCCGTTCCCACCCCAGATCCAGGTGGACATCTCGAGCACCTCATCAACTGGCGCCTCTACCACCAGTGGTCCCTCGGCCTCATCGCCGAGCTCGGCTCCCACCACATGGATATCGCCAACTGGGTCTTCGGCTCCGCCCCTACCGCCGCCCTCGCCTCCGGCTCCATCTGCTGCTACCACGACGGCCGCGAGACCGACGACAACGTCCAGGTCATCCTCAGCTACCCCGCCGGCCGCCGCTTCATCTTCACCTCCATGACCGACAACGCCAAGCAGGGCGACCAGCTCTGGCTCTATGGCACCAGGGGCTCGCTCAACGTCACCCTCGAAGACGCCACCTTCTTCTACGAGCCGCGTCAGATCGTCAAAGCCCCCACCAGGGGCAAGGGCGAAGAGAAAGGCGTCACCACCAGCGCCTCCTACCGACCCGAAGGGGAGATGCCCTACCGCGGCCCCGGCAAACCCCTCACCATCGCCAACCCCGAAGACGCCACCACCATCGCCCTTCGCGCCTTCGTCCACTGCGTCCGCACGGGAACCCAGCCCATCGCCAACGCCCACGTCGGCCTCGGCTCAGCCCTCGGTGTCATCCAGGCCAACCAGGCCCTTCGCGAGAAAAGGGAAGTCGCCGTTCCATCGCTCACCGTCTGAAGCATCCGCACAATGGCGCTGAAACTGTTTGTAACGAAAGCTGAAACGAGGCAAGCAGCCGTGTCCATCAATCCTCGAGGGAAGCGATCCTCTGCAAGGAGCGCAACCGCGCTGTTACTCGCTTTCCTCCTGTCCCCGTCATATCTCCGGCTCCACGGCCAGGAGTCGTCGCCTCCGTCAAACCCGCAACGATCTGTCGCGGTCACAATTGACGATCTTCCCGGAGCCGTACCAGGCAGCGACGACGCCATGGGAGATCTCAGCGCCTTACAAAGCTGGAATCGTGGTGTCCTCCAGGCACTCACGAAACATCACGTACCCTCCATCGGCTTCGTCATCGAGCGCAAGCTTCAGGTCAAAGACGAGCGAGATACGCGAGTGGACATCCTGGAAGACTGGATAAGGTCCGGTCTTGATCTCGGCAATCACACCTACGCTCATACTCACTTCAATCAAGCGACCCTGCAGCAGTTTGAAGACGACACCGTGCGCGGAGATGTCGTGACCAGGCTGCTGCTCAGCCAGGCTGGCAGGTCTGAGGTGTACTTCAGACACCCAGCCCTCGAGGTCGGCCGCACCCAGGCCGACAAAGACACCTTCGCCGCCTTCCTCGAGCAGCATCACTACCGCGTCGCCCCCGTCAGCGTGGAAGACGCCGACTACAAATTCAACGATGTCCTGGATGAAGCCATCCGGACCGGCAATCAAGCAAAGGCGGACACGGTACAACGTCTGTACCTTGAGCATGTCCGGTCCATGTTCGACTTTGTCGAGGATGCCTCAAGAAAGGTCTACGGCCGGGAGATCCCACAGGTCCTGCTCATCCACGACAACCTGATCAACTCACTCGTCCTGGACTCGCTCCTGACCGACCTCGAACGCCGTGGCTATCGCTTCGTCTCCCTAACAGAAGCCCTCGCCGATCCCGCGTACCAGCGGAGCACCAAGCAGCCCAGCGAAGGCACGGGGGACTGCTACTACATCTGCTGGGGAGATCGCCTGCACAACCAAGGACACTCCTTCAACTATCCCTGGTCAAGCGAGCCCGCATGGATCAACCAGGAGTTCGAGACCATCCGACGCTCCTCTGAGAAGCCAGCTCAGCCGACGCGTGACAAGCCAAGACCTTGACTCGGGCCCCTTCTTTGACTTCTCCCCATCACCCTGACTCCGACGAGCAGCTGACACCACCCTCATCACTCCATGAGCTTGACTCCGACGAACAGCTGACACCACCCGCCCCCCTTACCGTGACTCAGGCGAACAGCTGCCACTATCCGTCATCACTCCAAGACCTTGACTCCGACGAGCAGCTGACCCCCCCGTTTACGGTGACCTAGGCGAGTAGCTGACCCCTCCTCATCCCACACCGCCTACGCTTCCGCAACGTCTGATAACACATATTCTGTATACCTGGCGTCGGGCACCGAGAGTGCTACGCCGACCTTTGGTCACTCGCGTCGCCAACCTCCGCGAAACGACGACCAACCTCCGCCAATACCTGCTCCACCTCCACCAATTACCCTGCTTTTATGCGTGTTATTCAGACCACCTTCGGGGTCTTTCATCACTTTGAGCTCGCCCGAGAGCTCCTCCGCCGTGGTCACCTCGAGCGAATCTACTCCACATTCCCCTGGAACCGCCTGCAGCGTGAAGAGATCCCCCGCCACCTCGTCCGCAGCTACCCCTGGGTCCACACCCCGGAGATGATCTTCCGCCGCTTTGGCTTCAAACCCGCATGGTTCCTGAATGCAACAGGTTACGCGAACGCGCTCACCTTTGATCGCTTTGTCACCAGCCAGCTTCGCAAAGAGCAACCGCCTGACGCGCTCATCGCCCTGTCCGGTTCCAGCCTTCGCGCCGGACAGCAGGTCCAGCGAGGTGGCGGCGTCTTCATCTGCGATCGCGGCTCCTCCCATCAGCGCTTCCAGCAAAGCCTTCTAAAAGAAGAACATAGCCGTTGGCCTGTACCTGCACTCGAGTCTGACGACCGTGACACGCATCGCGAAGAGGAGATCTACCGGCTGGCGGACGCCATCACGGTTCCCTCCTCCTTCGCCGCCAGGTCTTTCCTGAGTATGGGACTTCCAAAGCACAAGATTCACATTATCCCGTACGGCGTTCGTTTGGAACAATTTACCAAGAATGCTGAGGCGCCCAAAGACCGCTTTGAAGTGCTCTTCGCAGGCGCTGTAGGCCTCCGGAAAGGCTTCCCATACCTGCTGCAGGCCTTCGCCGATCTCCGCCATCCTCACAAGCGCCTGAGGGTCGCGGGATCCATTCAGAATGAGATCAAAGGTCTTCTCCCGCAGCTGCCACAAACCGAGGTCGAGTACCTCGGCCCAGTCTCGCAGGCTCGCCTCGTCGAAGCCATGAACACCAGCCATGTCATGGTCTTACCCAGCATTGAAGAGGGTCTGGCCCTGGTTCAGGGGCAGGCTCTTGCCTGCGGATGCCCTGTGATTGCAACCACAAACACTGGCGCGGAAGATCTCTTCTCCGATGGCGTCGAAGGCTTCATCGTACCCATCAGAGATGTCGCAGCGCTCACCGATCGTATGCAGCGCCTCGCCGACGACCCCGGCCTGCAACGAAATATGAGTGAGGCTGCCCTGGATCGAGTTCGGCACATAGGCGGTTGGAGCGACTATGGTGATCGCTGGGAGAAGCTCCTGTACAAACTTACCGAGTCCCACCACCCACAAAATGAACAATCTCCAGCCGATCGCCCGGCATAAGTGACGTCTCCGGCCACCGTGCACGGGGGACGATCTCCCCATTTCGTTCAACAGCGATGCGATCTCCTTTGAGGCCGCGTTCCCGGAGGAAATCCTGTAATCGCAGCTCCGCGTTATCGCCGATCTCAAGCATTTGTCCATTGAGCGTGATAGTCATGGCCGACGCTTAGAGTATCAGTCCAAAGCGTGGTGGCTTTCCGTTGGCGCTCGGTCGAGCAGGAGAAGAACACATCCCGGTGACACGCCTTCAACAGCGTAACGGCCTCATTGACGGCAGCGATACGAGGCGTGATCTCCGGACGAAGCGGCTTGGTCTCTTCCAGATACTCGATCGCTCGGGCTAAAGCTTTGATTGCACGGGACTGCTGTCGTTCAGGACTGTGAGCGCTTTCAGCGCCTTGCATCGCTTGTCGCGTCCTCCGGCTGCATCCACCGAAGCGACGGTGTCTCGCCAAAGACATTCGGGGGTAAAGCTGGAAAACCGGTGCGATCCACATATCTTCCCTCCTGGGCTACCCTCGTTATCGGCCCGGAGCGGAATATGTTTAGGCAAGAACGTAAATGATCGCTCGAGTTCTTCACCATCATTTCGCATACAAAAGCCCGCTCAGTTTCATGGGTCCTCGCCCACAACCGAGACCGGGTGCTTCGCGGAGACTGTTCTCAACGAACAGCTTGGCAGCTTTAGCCGCGCCAGCCATATCGTCCCCAAGCACAAGCCGGCTAAGGAGCGCACTGGAAAAGGCACAGCCGGTTCCATGCGTAGAGGTCGTGGCGACATGAGTTCCCTGAAGCCGGACGGGCCGAGTTCCCCGTTCTAAAATCAAATCGGTCGCTTCTGCCGCATCCCCGCCCGTCACGATGACACTCCCACCGCCGCAGCGTCGCAGGAGGCCTTCTGCCGCTTCGCACACCTCCTCCGGCGCTAGACACTCTCGCCCGACAAGCATCGCAAGCTCCGTCTGATTCGGCGTAATACAAGTCGCCTGAGGCAGAAGCTCCTCCAGGAGCACACGCATCGCATCCTCCTCCAGCAGCAACGCCCCGGAGCTCGATCGGAGGACGGGATCGATGACAATGGGGACAGGGGTTTGAAAGCGCAAGTTTGCGACGAACTCCGCAACCACGCGGGTGATCGCGGCCGTCCCAAGCATCCCGATCTTTACTCCGGCCGGCGGCATATCTCTGGTCAAAACCTGCAGCATCTCACGCAGGATGCCCGCTTCTACCGGTTGGACTCTGGCCACCCCAAGAGTCGATTGCACCGTCAACGCAGTCAGGCAAGCTGTGCCAAACAGGCCCATGGTCGCGAAGACCTGCAGATCTGCCGTGGCGCCTGCACCAGAGGTGGGATCAAAGCCGGCGATCGTGAGCACGACAGCAGGCTTGCCATGGCCTTCATTGCTTAACATATCGCTAGGATGAGGGTAGGCCGGCATAGCCGCATGCCGCAAGTTGTTCGGCAAAGATCGTGCGTACCATAGCGCAGTAAGGCCGCTATCCCGGAGGAGATCTCCATGCAACCAGCAACATCGTCGCAATGTCCAGTTGGCTCAGACCACAGGTACGCGAGATCAAAGGATCCCAAGGACCGGTTGATCCTCGCTCTGGATGTCGGGGACGCAAGCCAGGCGCTAAAGCTCGCCGACGATCTTCGCGGCCACTGCCGCTGGATGAAAGTCGGAATGGAACTCTTCTACGCCGAGGGCCGGGATCTCATCCGCCGCCTGCAGGATCGAGGCTTTTGCATCTTTCTCGATCTCAAGCTGCACGACATTCCAAATACAGCCGCAGCCGCCGTGCGGTCTGTCGCAACGCTCGGTGTGCAGATGCTTACGCTCCACGCTGCGGGTGGACCGGTCATGATGGAAGCCGCTTCCAGCCAGGCTCGGCTACTCTCCAGCCCTCCACTGCTCGCGGGTGTGACTGTCCTCACCAGCATGGACGAAGGCCAGCTGCAATCGATCGCGGTTGAATCGACACCGGAGCAGCAGGTCCTCCGCCTGGCGGCTCTCGCATTGAAGAGCGGACTTGAAGGCTTGGTGGCATCGCCGCTCGAGGTCAGGGCTCTGCGCCAAGCGTTCGGTCCGGAGCCTGTCTTGATCGTTCCCGGCATAAGGTCGACTGGAAGTCAGATCGACGACCAGCGCCGATCCGCCACGCCGGAAACAGCGATCCGCGACGGAGCTTCCCTGCTCGTCGTCGGCAGACCCATCACGCGAGCCGCGAGTCCTGTTCATGCTGCAGAAGAGATCCTTGGACAGATCGAGGCCGGCCTGGCGATGCAGCAGAGTTTACCCGTGCAGCGCGGAATCGCTTAGGCGCAACGCCAGCGATCGAACCGACCCGCCGCCGCGAAGGAACTCTGACATGGGAAACGAGTGAACCGTGAATCCAGCCAGGACCAACCTGTGTCCGATCGTCCCTTGAACCTCACCCATGAAGATGTTTCGACCAATGTTGAGCAGGTTGCAGGCGAATTGGGTAGCCTCCGCCTCGGTGACGATCAGGCGGCGCTCCACTGGGTAAAACTCTTCGATACGGGCTCGCGATTGACGATCGAAAGCGTCCGGGTAGTACAGCACGAAGCCTCCGTGAAGCGGTGTAAAACACGTGTCCAGATGGTAGAACCGCGGATCGATCAGGTGCAATGGCTCAACCCGCACGTGCCAGGCTGACGCAACCTGATTGTGACTGCGTTCGCACGTTCTTACCCCGTGTGCAGCCCAGAGAGTCTCGCCTGTTTCATCAAAGATCGCGTCTCCCTCGCCTTCAAAGGCGGTCTCTCGCGGAGTCTCCCAAATCAAGAAACCCGCCTCCTCCAGCCAGCGGCGCAGATGACCCTCTTCGGGCTGACGCTGGGCATGAGCGAAACTCGATACGGCAGCAACGCCGTGCTGCAAAAGTGCTGTATGGGCGATGAAGGTCATATCCGGGCAGCCGCGCTCCGCATGCAGAACACGAAGGTCCGCGAACGGACGCAGCCCCTCAAAGAGCTGACGCCATTGCGCGAAGGCGCGATCCCGCGAAGGACGATGCACATTGCCGGCCATCCAGGGATTGATGACGTAGTCGACGTCGTACCACTGTGGAGGGCACATCAGGTACGTCGGACGAGTGAAGTGGGGGAGCGGGGAGTGAGTGCTGTGAACTGCGGCCGAGCTTGTTGCGGTCTGCATAAAACGGTGTCCTGCTTTCCAGTGATCAAGTCTGCCCACCGCAGAGGATGATCGTCAAGAGAGAGGATGACTCGAAGGGTACAACTTTGGGAGCAGCGCAGGATGCGTGTTGCTGCTCAAAACGCACCCCGCCAAACATGAAAAAGCCCTGACTCCTTTGCAGGAGTCAGGGCCGCTTCCTGTAGAGCTACAGCTTTTCGAAGAAATCGCATGCAGAACAGGAGATGTACACACCGCCGGGCGTTCCGCGCTCGCGATCCTTGACCCGCTTCACAATCCGCGTCGGCTTGGAACACTTCGGACAGTCCGTGCTCTTGTTGGTATCCATCACCTTTTTGCGGTCGCCTGTTTTGGCAATCTTTGCCATGATCTCTATCTCCTGGGCTGCTCTGTCG
Source organism: uncultured Acidobacteriaceae bacterium (assembly GCA_964242875.1). Lineage (GTDB taxonomy): Bacteria > Acidobacteriota > Terriglobia > Terriglobales > Acidobacteriaceae > Edaphobacter. The sequence continues at coordinate 28,126 of CAXTCB010000020.1, read as the reverse complement.
CACGCCGCGCTGACGGCTTACACGGTCAGAATATGTGGAATCGGAGCTGCAAGGCAGGCGGAAGAAGCGTTCCGCAGCGTCATGCCTCAACTCGCAAGAGCTTAGTTTACACGATCAGGGCGGGTAGCACCCGCCTCAGGGCTGTGTCGCCGGGGCGGATCCACTCGGATCGGCGGGCTGTTTTGGTAACTGAACTCGACCCGATCCCGTCTTGTTCGGCGCCGGCTCCGGCTCGCCAGGCATGCGTAAGCTGGGCGGGGCCGATCCCGCATCATCCGGAGTCTTCGCCACATCGCCCATCTTGATCTCGCGCGTGGGTGTCGGCGGAGTAAACCCACCCATCTCATCCTTATTGTGAATCTGCAGCGGTTTGCCGAGCTCCGCGATCTCAAGCATCGTTACACGGTCGCCGGCGAAGCGAACAAATCGCACCGTCTGCGGCACATGTCCGTAGATCCACTCTTCGTAGTGGTTGCCATTGCCATCACTTCCCGCTCGTTCGTGCACCTTGCTGTCCGGCTGGCCAAGCGCCGCGATGACCATACGATGATTCATACCAACCAGCACCTCATGAGCCGCAATGGCCTGTCGTAAGGCAGATGGAAGCGTGTCCGCGTAGGCCTGTTCTGAGGACTTCACCCCGAAGTCAATGACCGGCTCGAGTAATGCTTTGACCTCGGGCGCTGTGATATCCGGGATGCCATGGGGGAAGACCAGCGTCACCCGGGCGCCCGTGGCATCCTCGAGCGGCGCCGCGGACGCGTTGTTCAACTGAATATGGCGCAGGAAGCGATGCTTAACGTACGGGCCGCCATTCAGATCAATGACCATCCGATCCCCTTTTACTACCAGCGCGGTAACCTGCACCCGGTCCCCTGGTCCCGCTGCTTGGCCCTTCTCAAACAACAGGTGTCGGTACTCCTTTTCTCCAGGCGAGAGCGGGCCGTTCGCCTGCAGAATCAAACCTCCTCCAAAGGGGAGCGCCCGGTGCGCGAATCCCTGTTCCGCAACCAGCATGCGCTCAAGATCGCGAGATCCACGTTCTGTAAGGTGATCCGCCGTAAGCGGCACGTCGGTCGGTGTGAAGTCGGTCGCAATATCGGCGGTCGCAGCATGTTCGCCGACGACAAAGACCTGGGCTCCGCTCCAAATCGGACACAAAGCCGTAACCGCGAGAAATTGGAGTACGATACGCGCGCCAGGGGGCATGGCGAACCTCAGATACCGCTAGATTGCTCCTTTGTGCAATCTTTGGCAAGCTGCCACTTGCCGGCCTTTGATGAGAAACAAACGTCCGGAAAAGAACGCCGATCTTTACTGCAACGGCTCGATTTTGGTTCCGCTCTGGGGTGTGTTCGGCAGAATCTGCACCAACGGCGGTGGCGCGGCGGCCTTCTCCATCGCCTCGTGCTCAGGCGGTGGAGACACCGTCATCGGGTATCCTGCCGCAATGATCGGCGGGTGCGTATACGCCCACGCGAAATCTCGGGTCACCCAGATCAAGAACAGAAGTGCGCCAAGGAGCACCGCCATCGTCCAGGGTGCGGCAATCGGCCCCATCCCATTGCCCGTAAGCTGGGTGGGCCCTTGCGCCCGCGCCTGGATGATGTTCGAGAGCTCCGTACCGCCAAACAGCGGAAGCCCGAAGAGGACGCCTAGAACGGAGCTCCAGGCAAAGTGCAGCCCCCATCCTAACCAGAGCGCATGGGTGCGACGCCATGCACTCGTGAGTAAAACCGCGAACAGGAAACTGATCACGAGTGGGGTGAGACGGCCAAGCGAAAAACTCACAAGGAGTGCGTACGCCGCGGAAAGAAGTACCATCGCGCGGTTTGGGCCGATGGATGACTCCAACCGGCGAAAGGCATAGCCGCGGAAGACAGCTTCCGTCGTCAGCGTTGCCACCGCCAACGTCGCCAGGGAGATCAGAGCCGCCAGCATGCCTCGCGGAGCGAACCACGTCTGCACATACAGTGCTCGTCGAAGAACCAGGGGGAGAACCGCGGCGATCACGGCGGCCCATCCGATGGCGGCTCCAATCAGCCACTCTCGCCGGGATGTGGCACGCTTCGGCAAGGCAAGCAGATCCCGTGGAGAGGCACCTTGTCCACGAAGCCTGTCCATCGCCAGGAAACCGAGAACCACCAGGAAGAGCAGGAAGATCGCTGCGAGGAGAGGAACGAAGGCGCCTCCTGCAATCGATCCCAGCAATCCGGTGGCTGCACGTTCCGACACCTCGCGGCAGGCAAACCACCAGACCAACGTGACCAGGGTCAGCGCGACCCCGCTGGGGGCGCGTCGTGAGGGTCTCAAATTGGTATTTGACGCAAACACGAACGTTGGCGCTCCAGGAGTGCGGTTCAGGCAGTGACGTAAAACTGCGCGATGTTGCGGAATTTCTCGTAGCGTTTCTGTCGCCGCGTCGCATCCGACATAGCCAGCAGATCCCTCAGGTTTCGCCGTAAGCTTTCCGCGAGCCGATCCGCTGCCTCGGCCGGATCAGCCTGAGAGCCCCCTTTCGGCTCTCGAACAACCTCATCCACACATCCGAGTCGCTTTACGTCCTCTGACGTGTACTTCAAAGCAGCTGCGGCCTGCTGTCGTTTACCGGCATCCTTCCACATGATGGAGGCACAGCCCTCCGGAGAGATCACGGAGTAAATGGCGTTCTCGAGCATGAGGACGCGATCCGCGACGGCTAGCGCGAGGGCGCCACCAGAGCCGCCCTCACCGGTAATGGTGGCGATGATCGGAACCCGCAAGCGAGACATCTCTAGAAGATTCCTCGCGATGGCCTCTCCCTGGCCGCGCTCCTCGGCGCCAATGCCAGGGTTCGCTCCGGCTAGATCAAGGAATGTAAACACCGGGTGGCCAAACTTTTCCGCGATCTTCATCGCCCGAAGCGCCTTGCGGTACCCCTCCGGATCGGGGCTCCCAAAGCGTCGAGCCACCCGCTCCTTCAATGTGCGCCCTTTGAGGTTTGCCACCACAAGAACCGCCTGTTCCCCGAGGCGGGCCATGCCACAGGAAAGCGCTGCATCGTCGCTAAAGGCTCGGTCGCCATGAAGCTCGCTGTAATCCGTAAAAATCGCTTCAACGAAGTCCATAGGGTAAGGACGCTGTGGATCTCGGGCGATCTCCGTCTTCCGCCACGCCTCCGGCACGACGGGAGCTACCGCCGAGGCGCTTGCTGCTGGTCTTCTATCCTGATCGGCCATGCTCACCTGAAAGCTTTCGTCTGATTGTAGTTCAAGTGCCCTGGTTGACCCGCGCCAGCAAGCCCAACCAGCTCTTGTCATAGCTCACGCGATGAAACAGCAGCGTCGCCGCAACCAGCCCATACAGCAGCAAGGATCCTGCAGCAGGCCAGTCCTGTCTAAGGGTGAGACCAAACATCAACAGAGACAGAAAGAGGAGAACGCTCGAGAGCGCCAGACGGCTGTAAATGCCACAGAGCAGCAGCAGCCCCAGCATCAGCTCGAGGTACGGCACAGCGAGGCCGAAACCATACGCGATCGAGGTCGGCAAAGGCGTACTTGCCATCTGTGTTGCCATTCCTTGTGCGAACGCTCTAGCTCCGTGAAGCAGCCGAATCGCGCCATGGCCAAAGAAGTTCACTCCAAGCAGAACGCGGAGCAGGATGTAGGCAAGTGTTCGATCTACTTGCTGCGACGTCGCCTCGGACGCCTTGCCGGAGAGCTCGGGATCAATCAATGACGCGCACCCCTCCCCTGCCCACCAGTTCCTCGATGCGGTCGATGAACAACCGATCCGCGGCCACCATTACGTTCTGCGGCTCCAGAACAGCGCAGAACTCTCCGGGCTCTTCAAGGTCGAGCAGAAGCTTGCCGCTCCCCGGCGTCTCAAGAAAGATAGCGAGTAGTTTCTCGAGCAGCGCCACATCCGGATGATGGAGCGGAACCTTAATACGAAGCGACTCCGGCAACTTTAACTTCACATCTTCCAGGGCCTGAATGCTTGAGATGGCTAGCTTCGGGGCGGCATCTTCTTCCCCACGAAGAACACCCCGGATCACCACCGGAACATCAATCTTCAATCGCTCGGCCAGCTTCTCATAACTCTGCGGAAAGGCAATCAGATCGATCTTCCCGACCGTGTCCTCAAGACACGCTTGCGCGTACATCTCGCCAGAGCGTTTTGACTTTGCCACCTTCAACCCGGTGATGACACCGGCGATTGAGATCTCACTCTGCGGCGCTTCATCCCGGCCGCGGCGAAACACCTGCGGCTCCGGCTTCATCTCGCACGCTGTCACGGTATCAACCACCTTCATATTTCGTAACTTCTCGCGATACTTATCCATCGGGTGTCCGGATACAAAGAAGCCGAGAACCTCTTTTTCGTTCTGCAGACGCGTGTGTTCGTCCCATTCCGGCACCTGCGGCAGCGGGTCGGCGGCAGTCGACTGCGCCGGGCCGTCATCGAAGATGCCAAACAGTCCACTCTGTCCGGCAGCCATATCCCGCTGCGATTTCTGTGCTCGCTCCATCGCTTTATCGAGAGAGGCCATGAGTGGCGCCCGTTTGCCAAGGGAATCCATGGCGCCGGCCTTAATCAGGGATTCAAGGACGCGCTTGTTCAAGAGCCGTAGCTCGACCTGCTCACAAAAGTCCCAGAGGCTCGCAAAGCTTGGCGTTCCTGCCGTCTGCGCCACCGATCGCGCCGCTAAAATCGATTCAATTGCGTTGTGACCAACATTCTTGATCGCAGCGAGACCAAAGCCGATGGCGTCGCCGGTCGGTGTGAAGTTCGCAAACGATGTCTGCACATTCGGCGGCAGCACCGGGATCTCCATCTCGCGACATTCTGAGATGTATTTGACGACGTTCTCCGGCTTCGAGGTTTCGCTGGTAAGAAGAGCCGCCATGAACTCGACAGGATAGTGCGTCTTCAGCCACGCCGTGTGATACGCCAGCAGCGCGTAGGCGGCTGAATGCGATTTGTTGAAGCCGTATCCGGCAAACTGCGCCATCAGGTCGAAGATCTTCCCTGCCATGTCCTTGGGATGCTTTCGCTCCGCTGCCCCAGCCATAAAGCGGTCACGCTGCTTCGCCATCTCAGCCGGGTCCTTCTTCCCCATCGCCCGGCGCAGCAGATCAGAGTCGCCCAGAGAGTAGCCGGCGAGCACGTTCGCAATCTGCATCACCTGTTCCTGGTACACAATCACGCCAAGTGTCTCTTTGAGCAGCATCTCCAACTCAGGCAGAAGATACTCAACAATCCGTCGCCCCCACTTGCGTTCAATAAAGTCATCGATCATGCCGCCTTGAATCGGTCCCGGCCGGTAAAGCGCGTTCAAGGCGGTGAGGTCTTCCACGCTCGTCGGCTTATACCGCCGAAGCACATCACGCATTCCTCCCGATTCAAACTGGAACACTCCTGACGTCAGCGCGCGATGAAACACCTGCTCGTAGGTCTTCTCATCGTCCAGCGGCACCATCGCCATGTCCACCGTCTCACCCCGATTTTGCTTGATGAGCTTCAGGCAGTCATCAATGACGGTGAGCGTCGTCAGCCCGAGAAAGTCCATCTTCAGCAGACCCATCTTCTCGACGGCCTTCATGTCGTAGGCTGTGACGATCGCCTGCTCTTTGGTTCGTGTAACGGGCACCAGCTCGGTCAGCGGTTGCGGCGCAATCACCACTCCCGCAGCGTGAACACCCGCTCCACGAACCAGACCTTCCAGCCTGATGGCCGCGTCAATAACCTCTCTGATCTTTGCGTCACTCTCGTAGGCCATGCTGAGGGCGGTAGAGTCCTTCAGCGCCTGCTCAATCGTGATGCCGATCGTCGGCGGGATCATCTTCGCGATTCGATCGACCTCTCCATACGGCATATCAAGAGCGCGTCCAACGTCCTTGATCGCAGCCTTGGCAGCCATCGTGTTGAACGTGATGATCTGCGCGACCTGGTCGACGCCATATTTCCGTCGCACATACTCAATCACTTCGCCGCGCCGGTTCATGCAGAAGTCAATGTCGATATCGGGCATCGACACCCGCTCCGGATTAAGGAATCGCTCAAACAGAAGTTCATTCTGCAAGGGATCAACATCCGTGATCTCCATCACATAGGCCACCAGCGATCCAGCCGCGGATCCACGGCCCGGGCCAACCGGGATACTCTGTTCCCGCGCGTAGCGGATGAAATCCCACACAATCATGAAGTAGCCGGGAAACTTCATCTGCTTGATGCACTCGATCTCTCGATCGAGCCGCGCGTGATAATCGGCAATTCCCTTCTTCTGCAGACCGCGCGCCACCAGCTGCGCGTACGCCGTTGCAAGCCGCTTCTTCAGACCCTCGCGACACACCTGCTCGAAGTAGCTCTCGAGCGTCTCTCCCTCGGGAACGATGAAGTCCGGAAACGGGTCCTTCACCTTCGACATCTTCAGGTTGCATCGATCCACAAACTGCATTGTCCGCGTGCACACCTCCTCGTGGCCTGCGAACGTTCTATGCATCTCCTCCGCGGACTTGATGTAGAACTCCTGCGTGTCAAACTTGAAGCGCTTCGGATCATTCATCGATCCGGCGGTCTGCACGCACAGCAGAATCTCGTGGGCGCGGCTATCGTCGTGCGCCACATAGTGACTGTCATTGGTCGCAATCAATGGAATATCGAGCTCACGCTCCATCTTGAACAGCGCGTCACAAACGCCCCTGTCCGGTTCAAGGCCGTGGTCCTGAATTTCAAGAAAGAAGTTTCCCTTGCCAAACATCTCCTGAAAGCGACCCGCGGATCGTTTCGCCTCCTCGTACTTCCCTGCCATCAGGTGCTGGTTCACCTCACCGGCAAGACACCCCGAAAAGCCGATCAGACCCGCTGTGTGCTTCGCCAGAAAATCCTTCGAGACACGCGGCTTGCGATAGAAGCCATGCAGCGCGGCCTCGCTCGTAAGTCGAACCAGATTGCGGTAGCCCTCTTCATTCTCGGCCAGCACCAGAAAGTGGTTGTAGCCGTCCGCCAGCTCACGGTGGTCGTTCGTCTTGGACAGATACAGCTCGCATCCGAGAATCGGCTTGACGTTCTTCTTCTGCATCGCGTCGAAGAAGTGCACGGCGCCGTAGATGTTGCCGTGATCCGTGATGGCCGCGGCGCTCTGCCCTACGTGGCTAAGATGGGCAGCGAGTTTGTCTACATCGCAGGCTCCATCGAGAAGCGAATAATCCGAGTGCAGATGGAGGTGCGTGAACTCTGGTGCGACGGGCATGGGGAGTCTCCGTCTCTCAGTTTATTCGCTGCACCTTCGCCGAGGATGAGGAAAACCAGTCCCCATCTCTCTCGCGCCCTGCAGCCTTATCGAGGCAGGTACGGTGTCCGCCGAAAGCCAAACCAGCGCAGCTTGCAGCTGTAGCTTGCCTCCGCCCAGTAGGCGAGTAGGATGTGCGTCTCCGAAAACTGATTCGGCCAGGGCGCCGCATGCGCTCGCCAAGCAAAGGAGTAGTGCTCGAGAATCAGGGCAGAGCGCGGCAGATGACTTGGCGAACTCACAACCTCGGCGCTCTTCCATCCATGCTGCTGCATCAGCAACGAACTGTAAAAGATGTTTTGCACCGTGTTTTCTGCTCGACCCTCTTCGAGTACGTCATCAGGGCGCACGCCTTGTCTCGCGGCCAGCTCCGCCATCGTGTGCGCTTCCACAAAGTCATTATGTGCCGCGCCGCCAGTCATGATGATGTGCGATGCAACGCCCGCTCGGTACTCTCGGATCCCCTCCAACACCCGTGCCCTCTGCTCCAGCGATGGCGATCCGTCCGGCAGCGAAGGCGTTCCAAGAACAAGAATGGTGTCGAAATGAGTCGCCGCCGTATTGCTGAGAGGAATCGTCTCGTACGACCAGAGAACCGCGGCCGACAAAAGCAAAGCAAGCAGCAGCGCACTCAACCCGAGAGCTTGAGCGTTCCTTCGTCCGCTCACCCTGCTCGTCCGAGGCGATCCTCGGCCGCAGGCCTCTCTCGTGCAAGCAGCGTCTCCGCCAGAGACACATAGAGATCCACCGCCTCCAGCAGCTCGCGCTTCGCGATGCGCTCCGCAGGAGTATGCGCGACGTGGATCGAACCTGGCCCTAACAGGAACGGCTCGCCCCACGCAGTCAGCGATGGGATGTCGGTCGTAAACTTGGCGATCATCGTCGGCATCTCGCCCACGGCGCGCATGCGAACAAATGGGAGATCGAGACTGAACTGCACCTCGGCGCGATCTCCGACAACCGCCTCAATCTCTCGGCGTAGCGCCTCGGACGGCCCGATCAATCGAATCAGAAGATGAGCCTCAGCCGCGTCCGCAATCACGTTCGGCGCATGGCCCCCGGAGATCAGACCTACATTCAGCGTCGATTCACCCGCGTCCGGGTCGACCGGTAATGCCATCTGCTGCAGGTCATAGAGCGCGCTCACCAGCTTATCGATCGCACTCTCGCCCAGCTCTGGATACGCCGAATGCGCCATTCTGCCCCTCGCCCGCAACTCCACCCGCAACGCACCCTTCGACGCGAGCGCAAGCCGATTATCCGTCGGCTCTCCATTGATAAGAAAGCGAGACCCCTTCGGCTGCAGGTTCGCAGCGGCCGCTCCCGCCGAATCGCGCTCCTCTCCAACGACAAACAGGAGCCCGACGAAGATGCCTTTGGTTCGCAGCCGTTCAGCGGCTGCAATCTGCGCCGCAACAATGCCCTTCGCGTCGCAGCTTCCACGTCCATAAAGAAACTCTTCATCTTCGCTGCTGGCAAAGAAAGGTGGAACTGTGTCCATGTGCGTCGAAAAAACAATCTCTGGAACGACCTCCCCCAGACACGCATATACGTTGAATCTCTCGTCTGCTCCGGATCCCGGCGTGACCGATGCATCCGGCTGGCTCACGGGTTGACGCTCAACCAGGTACCCAAGCTGCTCAAGCAAGCTCGCGAGAAAAGCTCCGGCTTTTCCCTCACAATAGGTTGTTGATTCGATATCAACCAGCTGTCTCGTCAGCGCGATCGGATCGAGCTCCATGCCTTTCAGCATACGTCAGCTCCGTTGCGAAAATCGCATCGCTCACTCCCATACACTGGGGAGCAATGAGTCAGGATGAACAAGCCTCTGAGACACCTGCAACCTTACCCGTCCCGCCGTCGCAGGTCAGACAGATCCAGGATCTCGCCGGTCCATCCGGTCGTCTGGAAGCCCTTCTGAATACCGGATCGGAAGACGCCCCCTTCAGTGCCGTCATCTGCCACCCCTACCCACCGGCGGGCGGAACCATGCACACCAAGGTGGTGTACCACGCGATGAAGGCGCTTACGGCACTGGGCATCCCCGTCCTGCGGTTCAACTTCCGCGGTGTCGGCCTCAGTGCGGGCAGCTTTGACCATGGCCGTGGCGAGCAGGATGATGTACGCGCCGCACTGGACTGGCTCGACCAGACCTACCGGCGTCCCATTCTCTTTGCAGGCTTTTCCTTCGGTTCCTACGTCGGCCTGCGCGCCACGTGCTCTGACGCTCGCGTCTTCGCCCGCATCGCTTTAGGTCTTCCTGTGCGCGCAGGCGGCCGGGACTACACCTACGAGTTTCTCGACACCTGCCCGGAGCCCATGCTCTTCGCCAGCGGTGACAGCGACGAGTTCTGTCCGCCAGAGATCCTCAGGCAGATAGTGGGAACGTCCACAGGCCGGCAGATTGTTCTTGTTTCAGGAGCGGATCACTTCTTTCAGGGAACACTTCAATCTCCCGGGTCCAAGCTGAATGACCTGCAAAGCACGCTTCGAACCTGGATTCAGGAGGTAGCCCTCTGACCTCCGGCAAAGCCTTCCGCAACATCAGTACCCTGCTGCCCCTCCGGAGGTCCAGAGGCAAAGACATCCCACAGCGGGAAGAGATCGCGATCTTTCCGCCGCTCATGTGAGCAACCCACCAGACCATCAAGCAGGGTAAGGCTTCCCACCCCCGCCCATTTATTTCCCATGACCGTCCATTCTTCAAAGGGATGCCGTCGCAACCATGTGTCTGCCCCACGTTCTAGCGGTTCCATCGGTTATGAATCATAAGTTCATTGCAGCGGATCTTCTACCAACATCCAGAGATCCACTTAGCCTCCTATGATTTTTCGTAGAACAGCCGGTACGATAGGTTCACTGACCCTCATTTCGAGGGGAACCTATCTAGGCATTCATTGCCCAGAGGGTTGGCTGCCGAATTGCTATACCGCTTTTAGCCTCGGTCATCTGCCAGACTTCACGGCTGCTTCGCATGAAGGACGCCTTTCAAACTCGTGTGCTGGCCATTGTGCTCGCTGTCGCTACAGTGGCCGCGGCGGTCTTCGCCATTCTGAACTTCCGTCAGGAGATGCAGTTTGATACCCCGACGGATGGCGTTTGGTGGATGGAGGCCCATGGCGGCCTCAGAGCCGAACAGGTGCCCGAAGGCACCCCGGCGGAGCGCGCCGGCGTACGCAAAGGCGATATCCTCCTTGCGGTCAACGATCATCCCTCGCCTCGACTTGCCATGCTGGAACGTGAACTGTTCCGTAGCGGCATCTGGGCGCATGCCACGTACTCCATCCAGCGAAACTCCGGCTACCGTCCCGGATCAGGAACCCGGCTCGAAATTCCTGTCATTCTCGAGCCGCTTGACCGCTCCAGCAACGATGGCTTCCGGCTGATCGCCCTTTCCTATCTCTGTATCGGTATCTATGTTCTTTTCCGGCGATGGACAGCTCCCAAGGCAACGCACTTCTACGTCTTCTGCCTCGTCTCCTTCGTCCTTTACTCCTTCAAGTACACCGGAGTGCTCGATAGCTTCGATACCTCCATCTATTGGGCAAATCTTGCGGCTAACGTCCTCCAGCCCGCCCTCTTCCTTCACTTCGCGGTCAGCTTCAGCAACAGCAGCGCATCGTCTTGGCGCTCGCGATGGGCGCGCTCTCTCCTGGTTGGCCTCTTCTACCTGCCGGGATTTCTCCTGGTCGGTCTGCAGTTCATCGCGATCCGGTACTGGTCTGCAACAGAGGTGCTCCGTCATCTCCTCTATCAGATCGTCCTCGGGTATCAGGCGCTCTATTACGTCATCGCCGCCATTGTCTTCTGGATTCGCTACAAGCGTGCTCATTTCGCGCTCGAACGGCAGCAGCTGAAATGGCTCACGCGCGGGACCTTCGTTGCCGTCACCCCCTACACCCTCTTCTACGCCATCCCTTACATGGCGGACGTTCCCACCCCCGGGCTCCTCACCAAGCTCGCCGGTCTTTCCCTCGTAGTGCTTCCCCTGACCTTTAGCTGGGCCATCGTCCGCTATCGCCTCATGGACACCGATCTCATCTTCAAGCGCGGTGTCACCTATACCCTCGCCACTGCCTCGCTCGTCGGCCTCTACTTCGCCGTCCTCGCCGTCACAGCCGAGACCGTTCGCAGCCGTCTCCCAAGTCTTCGTCTCTGGGGCCTCGTCGCCGCCGTCACCATCACGGGCATCGTCTTTGATCCCCTTAAGCGCGCCATTCAGGCAAGGGTCGATCGTCTCTTCGACCAGAAGCGCTTCGACTACCGGGAGACCCTCGTCGACTTCGGTCGCGGCCTCAACTCCCAGACCGATCTCCGCACCCTCGTCGACGCCATCGTGGAGCGTCTCCCACAGACCCTGCTCGTCACCCGCGTCGCCGTCTTCCTCTCGGACGAGAGCACCACCGGCCGCCCAGCCTTCCATCTCGCAGCCTCACACGGACTCGCAGATCTCTCCGCCAGTGAGCTCTCCGGCCTCGATCTTCGCTTCCTCAACTTCGACGAAGCGCAATCAACCAATCACATCTTCTGGGAGAATCCGCGGCAGGTTCTTCGACTCCCAAAGACTGAACGTGCCTCCGCCTCCCGGCTCGATCTCAACTACTATCTTCCCTGCCGCGTCGCCTCACGCGAGGGGCTTGGCACCCGCACCGTCGCCGTTATCGGCCTCGGCCTAACCCGGCTCGGAGACTTCCTCTCCAGTGAAGACGTCGAGCTGCTCGAATCCCTCGCCAGCTACATCGGCATCGCTATCCAGAACGCGCAGCTCTATCGCAGGCTGGAACTTCAGGTCGGCGAGTTCGAGCGCCTGAAGGAGTTCCACGAAAACATCGTCGAATCCATCAACGTTGGCGTCTTTGCCGTTGATCTTGACGATCACGTCGAGAGCTGGAATCGACGTATGGAGATCCTCTTCGGCCGGTCTCGCGCAGAAGCTCTTCGCAAGCCCCTCTCCGCCGTGCTCCCTGCAGACTTCCTGAGAAAGATCGATAGTGTTCGCCTCGAGCACGGCACGCACGCGTTCTACAAGTACCGCATCGAGCTCTCGGACGGCGATCTGCATATCGCCAACATCGCGGTCGCGCCGCTTGTCTCGAAGACCGGCGTTCCCGTCGGCCGCATCATCCTCATCGACGACATCACCGATCGTGTCGAGCTTGAAGCGCAGCTCACCCAGTCAGAGAAACTCTCCTCCATCGGCCTGCTTGCGGCCGGTGTCGCGCACGAGGTCAACACGCCACTTGCCGTCATCTCCGCTTACACCCAGATGCTCACCAAGCAAATGGCCGGCGACGCAAAACTCACTCCGGTTCTCGAAAAGATTACGCAGCAAAGCTTCCGCGCCTCCGAGATCGTCAATGGTCTGCTCAACTTCTCGCGCACCAGCGGAACCGAACGGACCAGCGTGGACCTGAATCGGCTTCTGCGTGACACCGTCAATCTGATTGACCATCAACTAAAGACCGCGAAGATCTCCGTCGATCTCGACCTGAGCTCTACCCTCGCCTCCGTGCAGGGCAATCAAGGTAAGATTCAGCAGGTCTTGCTCAACTTCCTGCTTAACGCCAAAGACGCCATGCTCCGCTCGCCTGCGGCTCGGATCGCCGTCACCACCTTCAACCGCGATGGCAGCGCCATCATCCGCATACAGGACACCGGCAGCGGCATCAGCCAGGAGCACCTGCATCGCATCTACGATCCCTTCTTCACCACCAAGACGGCTCCTCGCGAAGGGGAACACAAGGGGACTGGTCTTGGCTTGGCCGTGAGCTACGGCATCATGCAGGAACATGGCGGCAAGATCCACGTAGAAAGCTCCATTGGAATTGGCACCACCTTCGAACTCGAATTCCCTGCCTTTGCTCCCGTATTCACAGACGCTGCCTCCGATGCGGGCGAAAGGACCATACTGCATGTCTGAAGCCGTTGCCGTTCCCGAGGCGGTCAATACCGTGGACACACCCGCAGGCAATCAATCCATGATGCGCATCCTCATCATCGATGATGAAGCCGCGGTTCGGGAATCGCTGGAGACCCTGCTCACCTTCGAAGGCTTCTCGGTCACCATCGCCCCTGAAGGAACTACCGGCCTCGATCTGCTGACGCGCGACGAGTTCGACCTCCTCCTCCTCGACCTTGCCCTGCCCGGCGAGAGCGGCCTTGACCTGCTCCCGCGCATCGTCGAGCTCCGCCCCCAGCTCCCCGTCATCATGATCACCGCCTATGGCACCGTCGGCAACGTCGTCGAAGCCATCCGCGCCGGCGCTGACAACTTTGTCCAGAAGCCCTGGGACAATGAAAAGCTGTTGCTCGATATCCGGTCCGCCATCGCGCGCCGCCGCGCAGAGTCCGAGATCGTCCTGCTCCGCCGCACCCTCAAGCAGCGCTACAGCTTCGCAAACATCGTCGGCAAGAGCGAGCCCATGCTCCGCCTCTTTGAGGTCGTCGTTCAGGTTGCACCCTCGCGCTCCACGGTTCTCATTCAGGGGGAAAGCGGCACCGGCAAGGAGCTCATCGCCAAAGCCCTGCACGCAAACTCTCCCCGCCGCGACCGCCCGTTCGTCCCCGTAAACACCGGTGCCGTTCCATCAGAGCTCCTCGAGTCCACCCTCTTCGGTCACGTCCGCGGCGCGTTCACTTCTGCCGTTTCCAGCAAGAAAGGTCTCTTCGAAGTCGCCGATGGCGGCACGCTCTTTCTCGATGAGATCGGCACCATGGGCATGGACATGCAAGCAAAGATCCTGCGCGTCCTGCAGGATCGCCGCTTCATGCAGCTGGGCGGAACCCAGGAAATTCAGGTGGATGTCCGCATCATCGCCGCCACCAACGTCAACCTGCAGAACGCCGTCCGCGAAGGCCGTTTCCGCGAAGATCTCTTCTATCGCCTGAACGTCATCGCCCTCGAGCTTCCTCCCCTGCGCACCCGCAAGTCAGATATTCCTCTTCTCTGCCAGCACTTCCTCGACTTCTACGCGAAGGAAAATGCCGTCGAACAGAAGGTCCTGTCCCCGGAGTCGCTCCGTATCCTGATGGACTATGACTGGCCCGGGAATGTCCGTGAGCTCGAGAACGCCATGGAGCGCGGCATCGTGCTCGCCAACACGCGCGTCATCGCGCCGGAACTCCTTCCGCCCACCATCACCGGAAGCAGCTACACTGCCTCCGCTCTCGAACACAGGCCGGACGCCTCCCTCTTCGAACTCATGGAGGAGATCGAGCGCCGCATCATCTCCGATCGCCTCGAGCGCTGCCATTGGAACCAGACCGAGACGTCGGAGTTCTTCAAGATCCCGCTCTCCACGCTGAATCAGAAGATCAAGCGCCTGAACATCGAAATTCGAAAGCGCTCACGCGACTGATCGCCGCCCGCTCCGTCAACAGGATCTGCCGCATCCTTCACCTTCCTGTTGTTCAACGTGTGGAACGGCTCGCTTCCTTGATCTCGCATGAGCGCTGATCCCAAAGCCCTCATCTCGCAGCCTGAATCACGATCTTCATCGAACCAGCCTGCGGATGCGATGCCAGTTCGATCGCCGCCGCCGCGTCCTCAAGCGCAAACCGGTGCGAAATCAGCCGGGTCAGATCGAACCCCTCCCGGTACCCCTGAAACACCAGATCCTCGACCTCCTGGTTGATCGCCACCGAGGCACTATACGACCCCATCAGCGTCTTCTCATCCATACACACGGCCGCCGGATCAAATGGTGCCTCCTCGTGCTGCGTCTGCGCGAACAGCATCACGCGCCCACCTGGCCGGATCGCATCCATCGCCGTCGCAATCACCGCCGTCCCGCCTACTGCAACCAGCGCGACATCCGCACCTCGTCCCTCGGTCGCCGCCTTCACCGCCGCCGTCACATCCCCGCGCGCATCCAGCGGATGATCCAGACCAAACTCCGCCGCAACTGCATGCCGCTCCGGATAAAGATCACTCGTCAGCACCGTCGCACCCGTTCGTCGCGCCAGCGCGGCCAGCAGGATCCCAATCGGCCCCTGCCCGATCACCAGTACCGTCTCGTCCGGCTCCAGCGCGAGCATCTGTACAGCCTTGTAACAGGTGTTCACCGGTTCCAGAAAACATGCCTGCTCAAATGGGATGTCGTCCGGAACCTTCACCAGCCCGTGCTCAACAATCCAGTCCATGACCCGGATGTACTCCGCAAAGCCGCCGCCCGCTGGTGCAAAGCCAGCTGTACATCCCACCCGCTTGTACACCTCGCATTGCGCAAACGTCGCCTTGCGGCAAAAGTAGCAATCCCCGCAGGGGATGTGGTGGTACGCCATCACGCGATCGCCCACCCGGAACCGCTCCACCGCTTCACCCACGCGCGCGATTGTCCCTGCCATTTCATGCCCGAACACCCGCGGGGCGCTATGCGATCCCGTGTGGATCTTCTTAAGATCCGTCCCGCAGATGCCGCACGTATCGATCCTCACCAGTACCTCGCCCGGCCCAATCTCCGGCACTGGAATGTCCTCGACCCGGACATCGTTCACACCCCGGTACACCGCCGCCCGCATCGTGCCAGAGTCCTTCATATCGTGGATCTGCCCGCTCTCCACCATCGTTGCCATATCGCTGACCTTCTATTCCTGTCTTGCAAGCTCTTCCAGCATAGCCGTGGTTAACGCCCGTAACGCAATCGCGCTGTTCCTGCCCAGCTGCACCGTGCTTCGCCACCGCTTTGGGTGAAGCGCTGTATGCCATGCAAATGCCATCTCTCGGAACTGCCCGTCTGCTGTCGCAAACTGATCCAGCCCGTCCAGCGAAAACCTCGCGTCATCCGAGATCGCCTTCAGCGCACCGAAGCAAAGGCCATGAGCCCGTGCCAGCCGTCCCACACACGCTGCCTCCATGTCCACTGCTGCCGCACGGTAGCTCTCCTGGAGTCGCCGCTTCTCCGTAACCCCTGCGAGGCCCGGAGCAGTGGCCAGAACTCCGTCCTCCCCGTCGGCCGTAAAGCGCTCTCCAGACCTGACATCGACCACCGTACGAAAGGTTAAAACCTGTCCGACCTCCAGATCGTCCGCGCAGGCACCCGCCAGACCGACAGACATCAGGCGCTCAATCCCGCCGCTCTGCAGGGCTGCCTCCACGGCTTTACTCACCCGGTCGCATCCCATCCCGGCGCAGACCGCAAGACCGTTTGCACCTTCGAACACCTGCACGCCTTCGCCTGTCGTCTCGAGTCGCGTCCATCCCCGCGTAAGCCCGGCAAGCTCTCGTGGCAACGCCGCAATCAGAGCCGTCCTCACGCTCCGGTACTCGTGCTCGTCGGCGGTTCAGGGGCGTACCCATGCTCCACAAACCACCGGATCGCCTGCCGCAATGCCCCATACACCGGCATGATCTTAAAGCCGAGCTCCTTCTCCGCCTTTGCCGAATTGGCAAACATGATCTTCCGCCCCATGCGCACCGCTTCGACCGTCGCCCGCGGCTCTCTTCCCCGAATCCTGCCCGTAATCCACTCGTCAAAGAATGCGAACACCATCGCCGCCGCATGAGGAACCTTGTGCGTGGGCGACGGCAGACCCGTAATCGCCGACATTCGGTCCAGGATTTGCTTCAAGGACAGGTTCTCTCCACCGAGGATGTACCGCTCCCCCGGCCGGCCGCGATCAAGCGCCACCACGTGCATTCGCGCCACCTCCTCCACGTCGACCAGGTTCAACCCGGTATCCACATAGGCCGGAAATCGGCGGTTCAGAAAGTCCACAACGATTCGACCCGTCGGTGTCGGCTTCACATCACCAGAGCCGATCGGAGTCGTCGGGTTCAGGATCATGACCTTCTGCCCTCGACCCGCGGCCGCGATCGCCACCTGCTCGGCCAGAAACTTCGATCGCTTGTAGTGCCCGATCATCGCCGCCAGCGCCACCGGCGTCTCCTCATCGACGATGCTTCCATCAGACTTGAACCCCATCGTCGCCACGCTCGACGTGTACACCACGCGCGGAATCCTCAGCTCGGCAGCCATCTCGAGCAGGCTCCGCGTCGCATCCACATTCGCCGCGTACATCGCCGCCGGGTCCCGCACCCACAGGCGGTAGTCCGCCGCGACATGCACCAGTGCATCGCATCCGGCAAGCGCAGACCGAAGCTCACCAACCTGCCGCAAGTCTCCACGAATCACCTCGAGGTCGCTGATCCCCGCAAGCCCACTTAGGCTACTCGTCGCCCGTACCAGCACCCGCTGCCGCGCGCCACGCTCCGCGAACGCACGCGCGACGTGCCCGCCCACAAACCCGGTTGCTCCAGTGAGAAAAATGCGCATACATGCTCGTCAGCCGGGAACAAACTGCAACGTCACAGACTCAGTCCAGCCGCTCAGGTTCAATCTGAATATCCCGCTCGCCCGCTGCCTTCTTCTCCCAGTACTTCTTCACCCAGGCCTCAAACGTGCGCCCCGCCGCGGTATCGCGTCCCGTGAATGCCACCGCCGCGATCTCCGCATAGGCGATGCTCACCCTGTTCCGATCCTTCGTCGGAAGGATCCGCACATACGAGTCAGCCAGCGTCGACCCGGTTCGCCGGTCAAAGAGGTACCCCTCAATGACCCCGCCGTCCTTCGTCGTCACCGTCACATCGCCGCGATAATCAAACGCTTTCTCGAGCGCCTCCCGAACATCGCCTTCGGTTGCCATCGCCGGAATCCATCCCTCCAGCTGCTCCCGCTCCCGGCCCGCGGCAACCTCGATCTCATCCGGGTTCTCATGCGACAACTGCTCCAGCTTCGCGCCTTCCTGCTGATCGGTTGCCATCCTTAGTCTCCCGAAACCATCTCGACCGCTGCACTGTCCCGCGCGTTCGACACCGCAGGCGTCGCAATCTGCACCAGCGGTGCCTGATGCGCCGGCTTCCACTCATTCAGCAGCTTCTCCGCACCCTCATCGTTGTAGGTCGAGAAGAACATCGCCTTCGCCGTCTGCAGCAGCCCCTTCAGCGAGCCAAACGTGTAGTTCACGCCGCTCGCCTCATAGCCGGAGTGCACCATGCAGTTTGCGCATCGCGGGTTGCCGCTCTCCGTCCCGTAGTTCGCCCACTCGACGGTATCCATCAGCTCCTGAAACGTGTCCGCGTACCCGTCCTGCAGCAGATAGCACGGCTTCTGCCAGCCAAAGATCGAGAACGTCGGCATGCCCCACGGCGTGCATGTCAACTCCTTCTTGCCCATCAGGAACTCCATGAACATGGGCGACGCGTTGAAGCGCCACGTCTTCTTCCGATTCGAAAGAATCGAGCGAAACAACTTCTTTGACCGCGCGCGCCCAAGAAAGTGTTTCTGATCCGGCGCCTTGTCATACGTGTACCCGGGCGAGACCATCATGCTCTCGACGCCAACCTCCATCAACTCGTCAAAGTGCAGCCGCACGCTGTTCGGATCAGCCCCGTCAAACAGCGTCGTATTCGTCGTCACGCGAAAACCCGCCGCCACCGCCTCCCGCACACCGTCCATGGCGATGTCGTAGCCACCCTCGCGGCATACGGAGAAGTCATGGTGTTCCCTCTGGCCGTCCACATGCACGGAAAACGAGAGGTACTTGGAAGGCGTAAACAGGTGCAGCTTCTCTTTCAGCAGCAGCGCATTCGTGCACATGTACACGTACTTCTTGCGCGCCACCAGGCCGGCGACAATCTCCGGCATCTTCGGATGCAACAGCGGCTCGCCACCCGGAATCGCCACCATCGGCGTACCGCACTCATCCACCGCGCGGAAGCACTCCTCCGGCGAAAGCTCAGCCTTCAGAATATGAGCGGGGTACTGGATCTTTCCACACCCGGCGCACGCCAGGTTGCAGCGAAACAGCGGCTCCAGCATAAGCACCAGCGGATATCGCTTTCGGCCACTCAGCTTCTGCTTCATCACGTACGAAGCCACGGTCCATGCTTGCGAGACAGGTACAGCCATCAGTCCACTCCTCGAAAATACTTCCCTGCAGCCCAATCTCTAGGCGGCGCTTGCCTCGCGCTCCATCGCGCGTGTGTACGTTGTCAGCGCCAGCAACGGAAAATACTGCTTGTACAGGTGGTACCCCAGGTAGAACACCCGTGGAAATCCCGTTCCCGTGTAATAACTCTCCCCGTTGCGGCCGGGCATCAACTCGTCCCAGCTGCCATCCTCATGCTGCCGTTCAACCAACCAGCGAATCCCCTTGGCTACGGAGTCTGACCGCGTGTCGCCGGCCGCCAGTAACCCAAGCACCGCCCACGCCGTCTGCGACGGTGTGCTCGGCCCAATGCCCCGTTGCGCTGGATCGTCGTAGGTTCCACAGCTCTCGCCCCATCCGCCATCGCCGTTCTGCACCATGCGAATCCACTCCGCCGCCTGCTGCACCGCAGGTTCGTGATTCCAGAAGCCCATTGCCTCCAGACCCCGCAGCACCAGAAAGGTTCCGTAGAGGTAGTTCACACCCCATCGGCCGAACCAGCTGCCGTCCGGTTCCTGCTCTTTTAAGATGAATTGCACGGCCCGTTCGACTCGCGCATCCTCCCGCGTAAATCCGTAGAGCGCCAGCATTTCCAGCATCCTGCCGGTAATATCAACCGTCGGCGGATCGAGCATGGCATTGTGGTCGGCAAACGGAATGTACTGGAAGATGCTCTTCGTGTTGTCTTTGTCGAACGCCGCCCATCCACCGTTCTTGCACTGCATTGCCCAGATCCACGTCAGCGCGCGCTGGCAGACCTCGTCCTGGTATCGCTCCCGGGGGTTGGCGACACACTTCAACGCAAGCAGAACCTGTCCCGTATCATCGACATCCGGGTAGAACTCATTGTTGAACTCGAAGTACCAGCCGCCCGGCTCCACGTTCCGGACCTTCTCCGCCCAGTCTCCCTTGTGCCGTACCTCTTTTGAGAGCACCCAATCTGCCGCTCGCAGCAGCCGCGGATCCTCTTTGGAAAGACCAGCCTCGCCCAGCGCATAGATGGCCTGCGCCGTGTCCCACACCGGCGGAAAGCAGGGCTGCATGCGAAACGTCGGCGTTGGATACTCCGGCGTTCCCTCCGGGCAATCGATCCCGAGCTTCTCAAACTCATCGAGCGCGCGAATCATCTGCGGGTCGTCCACCGACCGACCCAGGCATCGCAGGGCCACAATCGAGTTCAACATCGCGGGATAGATCGCACCGAGACCGTCCGACTTCTCAAACCGCTCCAGCATCCATGCCTCGGCCTTGCGTAAGGCCGCCTTGCGCAGTGGCCGGATGTGTACGCGCTCAGACAGGTGCGCGACCCGGTCCAGGAATAAGAAGAAGTTCCGCCAGCTCACAGGCTTCTTCTTGTCCCAGCGCTGCCGCAGATCAGCATTCTCGCGTCCGCCCACAAACAACTCGCCGATGCCCTGCTCGGGAGGCAGCTTCTTGAACGGCTTCTTCGCAAAGATGATTGACAGCGGCACCAGGATCCCACGCGACCAGGAGCTTATCTCGTAGATGTTGAAGTAAAACCAGTTCGGGAACAGCACAATCTCCGGCGGGATCGCCGGCACGGCGTCATAGTCATACTGGCCAAGCGCGCACAGATAAATCTTGGTGAAGGTATTGCATTCCACCACACCACCTAGCGCCAGCACGTTCTTGCGAATGGTCTCCATCACCGGATCGCCTGCGGTGTATCCCATCAGCTTCAACGCCAGGTAGGCCTTCACGCCGTAGTTCACATTGGCCGCGCCGCCGGGGTAAAGGCTCCATCCGCCGTCCTCGTTCTGGTGGCGAAGAATCTCCTGGACGGCGCGCTGCATCTTGCCCGGATCCCCCGTCCCCAGCAATGTATGCATGAAGATGTAATCGGCCTCGAGCATCACATCCGCCTCGAGCTCACCGCACCAGTACCCGTCTTCATGCTGCTGCCCCAGCAGCCACTCCCGCGCCCGTACCAGGCCGTCCTTCACCCGGTCGAGTCCAAGATCCATCCGGCCAAAGCGGGGCTGTGCAGATCCCGCCTTCACCGATCCCGAGTTGTGCGGAACTTCATTCATAGTGTGCGGGAAGGTCCCTAACGAGCCACCGCGGGGGCAGAAGCAATCGCCTGCACGATCTCCGGGGGGAGACCAAACCGCACATTCTCTGGCATCACCTCAACCTCGGTCGCATCGCCATAGCCCCGCTCGCGCAGAAACGACACCACCTCCTGCACCAACACCTCAGGCGCAGACGCCCCAGCCGTCACCGCGACCTTGCCCACACCCTGCAACCACTCCGGTTGAATATCCTCAGCCTTGTCGATCAGGAAGCTGCGCGTCCCCAGATTTTCGGAGACCTCAACCAGACGATTGGAGTTCGAACTGTTCCGGGAACCTACCACCAGCACCAGGTCCGCCGTATGCGCCACATTCTTGACTGCGGTCTGCCGGTTTTCGGTCGCATAGCAGATGTCCTGCGCATGCGGTCCGACAATCGTAGGAAACTTCAGCTTCAACGCCTCGATCATGGTTCGCGCTTCGTCGAGCGACAACGTCGTCTGCGTCAGGTAGGCCACCTTGTCCGGGTCCGGGACCACCAGTGCGCGCACCTCTTCGACGGTCGAGACCACCTGCGTTACATCCGGCGCCTCACCCTGCGTTCCTTCGACCTCTTCGTGGTCGCGATGCCCCACCAGCACCAGCGAGTAGCCCTGCTTGGCGAACTTGATCGCCTCCACATGCACCTTCGTCACCAGCGGGCACGTCGCATCAATCACCTTCAGGCCACGCTCTTTCGCTCGGCTTCGCACCGCGGGAGAGACACCATGCGCGGAATAAATGACCCGGCACCCCTCGGGAACCTCGTCCAGCTCGTTGACGAAGATCGCACCCTTCTTGGCCAGGTCGGTCACCACGTAGCTGTTGTGCACAATCTCTTTGCGAACGTAGATCGGTGCGCCAAAGGTATCGAGCGCAATCTGCACAATGTCGATCGCTCGCACCACGCCCGCACAGAAGCCGCGAGGCTTCAGCAGGAGCACCTGATTGGTACTAACGTCAGTAAGTTCTTGTGCTTCCGGGTTGGCTGCGACGGATTCCAAGGTTGAGGGACTCACAGGAAAAGTATACCGCGTTGGCTGTCTCTTCGCTCCGGGGGATGAACCTTGTATGGTGCAACTTGACTGCCGAAAGAGTGCTTGCCGGACCCTCTCTGCCGCCGACTCCGCTAGTGTCGTCCCCCGGCAGAGCAGGCCGCAAATGAGGCCTAGATAGCGTGCCCGCCGCATCCGGCATGGGGGCAATCGCACGCCAGCGACGTGACGGCAGCAGCATCTTCGCAGGCTTGCGAACAGAACTTCACGTCAGTGACGGAACAGGTACACAGCTCGTGGGCACATTTCTTGGCATCGGTCGACATAGGAAATCTCCAAGGTTCTCTCTATGCGATGCCATTTGGCCCGCACACGTCTTCCTGCGATCACCACGCCCCGTCAGCGGCTCTCCGCCAGCAGATGCTCCGCATGCCGCAGGCTCGTCTCCGTCAGCTTGGCCCCGCTCAGCATCCGGGCAATCTCCTCCCGTCGCTCCTCATCGCTGAGCGACCGGATCGACGTCTGCGTCCGCCCCTTCGCCTCGGTCTTCGCGATCAGATAGTGCCGGTCACCAAATGCCGCGATCTGCGGTAAATGCGTGATGCAAAGCACCTGCTGGCCCTTCGCCAGCGCCTTTAGCTTCTGCCCCACAGCCTCCGCCGCCCGCCCGCCAATCCCGACGTCGATCTCGTCAAAGACCAGGCTTCGTTCCAGACCCCTCTTACGCTGGCGCCCGCGCACCTCGTCCTCTACCGTCACCTTCATCGCCAGCATCACACGCGACATCTCTCCGCCCGAGGCCACCTCGTCAAGCGGCTTCATCGGCTCGCCCGCATTCGTCGCAATCAGGAACGTGATCGCATCCCATCCGTTCGCCGTCCACGACCGCGGCTCGTCCATCTCTGCCCGGACCTCAATTCCAAGCCGGGCCCGCATGGCCAGCTCCCCGACTGCCGTCTCCGCCCGCTTCCGCAGACGCTCCGCCGCCGTGCTCCGCGCGTCGCTCAGCGCCGTCGCCGCCTCCCGGTACTCCCGCGCCTGCTGTTCCAGAGTCGACCGCAGCTCCTTCACCAGATCGTCCCGGTTCTCCACCTCGTTCAGCTTTGCGCCGACTGCCTCCCCGAATGCGATCACCTCCGCCAGGGTCGGTCCGTACTTCCGCTTCAGTCGCTCGAGCGCCGCCAGCCGGTCCTCGATCTCGGCCAGCCGGTCGGGCGAGGACTGCACGCCCTCGGCAAAATCCCGCACGCTTGCATCAACGTCCTCGATACTGGCCTTTGCCTCCGCCAAACGCTGCGCTGCCTCGACGAAACGAGGGTCAAAACGTGCCAGTTCCTCCACCTGTTTGAGCGCCGAACCCACTGTTGTCTCGGCCGATTGCTCCGCTTCATACAACAGCTCGTGGGCCGTCATCGCCGCCGTATATAGGCGTTCCGCGTTGGCCAGAATACGCTTCTCCGCCTCCAGCCGCGCATCCTCGCCCTCCCCCTCGATCCCCGCTTCCGCAATCTCGGAGCTCTGAAACCGCCACAAATCCGCCATCCGCAGCCGATCCGCAGACGCCGTCTCCAGCTCCTCCACCCGCCTCGACGTCGCCTGCCACGCCGCGAACGCCGCACGAATCGGACTCAAATCGAGCCCCGCAAATCGGTCCAGGAGCAGCCGCTGTTGTGTGGAGTCAAAGGAGCTGGTCGTCTCACTTTGGGCATGGATCGCCGCCAGCTCCGGCCCCAGCTGACGAAGAACTCCCACCGTAGCCGGCTGGTTGTTGACGAACACACGGCCTTTGCCCGTAAGCGTGATCTCGCGCCGCAGCAGGATCGTGCTCTCCTCCGTGTCAATCCCGTTTGCTTCCAGAATCGCTTCCGCTGCCGGGGTCGCTTCAAAAACACAGGCCAGCGTTGCCCGTTCTTCTCCATGCCGCACCACATCCGTCGACGCCTTGCCGCCCAGCAGAAGCACCAGCGCATCAATCAGGATCGACTTCCCCGCTCCCGTCTCTCCAGTCAGAAGGTTCAGCCCCGGTCCAAACTGAACCTCCGCCCGATCGATCACGGTGTAGTTCTCCGCGCGCAGTTCGAGCAACATAGGTCCCCTCCCGCCGGCATTGGCAAGCCCACACCGCGAGCATAGCAAAGCACCTGTATCCTCGCGCACCTGCGGCGAAAGCCGATCGTGCACCCACACGGGTACCTCTATGGGAGGTCTCTTCGGCTTGCGTCGCTCGTAAACCGGTACACTAACCGCCAGATCATCCCTTATGCTTTCCATCCTTTCTCTAGCTCTGCTTCTCTTCCAGGACGACGCCGCGCCTGCCGCAACTCCAGCCGCTCCCGCCAGCTCAAGCGCCCTGCTTGAGATGATCCACAACAGCGGGCCGCTGGCCTTCGCCGTTCTGATCGTTCTGCTGATTGCCAGCATCTTCTCCTGGACAGTCATGATCTCGAAGTGGTCCTACTTCCGTCGCGCCCAGACGCAGGGAACGCGCTTCGTTCGAGCCTTTCGCAAATCCGGCCGTCTCAGCGAAATTGCCTCGGTCGCCGAGCAGTTCAAGCCCAGCCCCCTGGTCACAGTCTTCACCGAGATCCATGATGAGTACCTGCGACAGAGCGCCGGTCGAGGCCTTCCCCGCAATCCGCTCGGGCTTGAGCGTGCCGCCCTGACCGCATCAAGCGAAGCTCTCACCGTCATGGAACAACGCATGACCTGGCTGGCCACCATCGCCGCGATCGCTCCCTTCATCGGCCTGTTTGGCACCGTCATGGGCATCATCGATGCCTTCCACGGCCTCGGAACCCAGGGCTCCGCCACGCTTCGCGCCGTCGCCCCCGGCATCTCGGAGGCGCTCATCACCACGGCAGCAGGCCTCGTCGTCGCCATCCCCGCCGTGGTCGGCTACAACCAGCTCACCGCCAGATTGCGCGACTTTGGAGCGCGCATGGATGACTTCGGGCGTGAACTTCTGAACGCAATCGAGAACGCCGCCATGATGACTCCCACCTCCTCTCCGGCACCTGTCGCTCCGGAAGAGCCGCGGCGGAGGAACTTCTAGCCATGGCCTTTACCGCACGCAGCGGCTCGCATGCCCGGACCCAGACGGCGCTCGCTGAGATCAATATCACGCCGCTGGTCGACGTTGTTCTCGTCCTTCTGCTCATCTTCATGATCAGCGCACCGGTCCTGCAGTCCGGGCTTGAAGTTGCCATTCCAAAGACTCGCTCCGTAAATGCCCTGTCAGAAGAACGCATGGTCGTCACGATCAACAAGGATCAGAACGTCTTTCTGCAGGACAAACCTGTAAACGTGAACGACCTGCCGGCGCGTCTGAAGTCCACAGTAGCCGGTGATGCGTCCCGACGCGTCATCTACGTTCGCGCCGATGAGCAGGTGCCGTTCGGCGCTTTCGCCTCCGTCATGGATGCGGTGAAACAGGCCGGTATCACCAATATCAGCATCGTTACCCGTCCAATCGATAAGTAGATTCGGCTAACTGGAATCAGAGCGCTATGACCGCAATGCAGGAAGATTGGAGCAGCGCCGCTACAGGCAGCGGGGAAAGCGAACGCGCGAGCCTGCTTGGCTCCTTGCTGCTGCATGGACTGCTGTTCGGTGCGATCACCGCCGGATCTCTTGCCTTCCGCCACCACGGCCAGAGCTGGGGCCAGCACGATATGGCTGCGGGCGCGATTCAGGCCACGATGGTCAGTTCCCTGCCTCTGCCCCCGCGGCAGAGATCACTCGATACCGGTGTTCTTACCTCAGAGAAGCCAAGCCCGGCGCCCACACCGCCAAAGGAACGTACCGAGCCGCCACCTTCTCCAAGAGATATTCCAATCCTCAAGAAGGACCAGCCGAAGCCGCCGAAGGTCTCTGATCGGCCCACTCCTGAGCCAATCAAGCATCCCCAGCCCGTCCGCCCCGATCCCACAAAGGCGACCTCAGGCGAGACAGCCGGGATCCGCATCGCCCAGGCCACCATGCAGTTGAAAAATGGCACCGCTTCGATCAGCGTTGAAGATCACACCTTTGGCGCGCGCTTCGCCTACTACGTCAACATTGTGAATCGCAAGGTCGCCCAGAACTGGTTTACCCAGGAAGCCGACCCCAGGGCCAGCGAAGGCAAGCGCGTCACCATCGTCTTCGACATCAATCGTGACGGCATCCCCTCGAATATCCGCGTAGAAGGTCCCAGCGGCTCACCCAGCCTCGATCAATCCGCCAGGCGTGCCGTGCAGCGCGTGCAGGATGAAGGGTTCGGACCGCTTCCCGCGGGTGACCATATCACCGTCGATTATGCCTTTGACTACCGGCAGCAGTAGCAATCTGCTTTCCTGCCCATCACTGCGCGGTTTGCAGCTACGATAGGGGTGCATGTTTAGCTTGCTTCGATCACTCACCGTACTTCGCCGTGTCCTGCCCGGGTTTGTCAGCGTCGCCGTCTTGACGATCTCCCTTCATGCGCAGGATTCGTTCCATACTGAAACATCAAGCGGCGCTGATCGTATCCGCATCGCCGTAGCCGATTTCAAGCCGGCCTCCGCCGACAGCCAGACCATTCCGCTCAAGCAGGTCTTCGACAGCACGCTTTCAAGCGACCTGACCGCCGCCGGCATCTTCGACATCGTCTCCAAGAGCTTGCAGCCGCAGTCCACACCGGGAAGCCCGCAGGAGATTAGCCTCCCGCAGTGGTCCGCATCCCCAGCCTCTGCCGCCATGGTCGCCTTCGGATCGCTCGGGACTCAGGGTGGGCACGTCTCGGTTCAGGGCTACCTCTTCGACGCCAAGAACGCGCAATACCCACAGGTCCTCGCCAAGCAGTACAGCGAAGACGCCACCGAAGACTCGGCCCGCCAGATCGCTCATCGTTTCGCTGATGAGATTATCTTCCGTCTCGGTGGCGGCATCCCGGGCATTGCCGAAACCAAGATCTTCTATATCAAACTGTCCGGCGCCTCCAAAGAGATTTGGATGATGGACTACGACGGCGCCAACCAACATGCCGTCACCCATCTGGGCACGGTCTCAATCTCACCTCGCGTCGCCCCGGATAACTCGCGCGTGGCGTTTTCCTCGCTCGGTCGCGATGGCTTTCAGATACGCATGTACTCACTCCTGCTCGGCCGTATGGTGACGCTCCCCATCGCAGGCGGGACCAACCTGTCACCGGCCTGGTCGCCGAGTGGCCGGGAGTTCGCCTACTCCTCCTCTCGTTCCGGCGATCCGGAGATCTGGATTGCTGACTCAAGCGGCGGCTCCTCACGGCGCATCACGAACTTTCACGGGCCCGACGTCTCGCCCACCTACAACCCCAAGAGTGGCGCTCAGATCGCCTGGATCAGCGGCCGCACCGGTCTGCCTCAGCTCTACATCATGGAGACCGACGGTTCTGGTGTGCAGCGTATGACCGATGGTGGGTACGCCACCTCGCCCTCATGGTCGCCGAACGGCCAGTTCATCGCCTTCGCCTGGAACCGCAAGTACGGCCCAGGCGCACCCGGAGGCCAGGATATCTACGTGATGGAGGTGGCCAGCAAGCGCTGGATCCAGCTCACGCACGACATCGGCCGGTGCGACTTCCCTTCCTGGTCGCCAGACGGCCGTCACATCGTCTTCTCCAACTCTGGTAACGGCCGCGCTGACGATAACAAGATCATGACCATGCTCGCCGATGGAACACAGCGTCGCGCCCTCACCGGGAGTGGTGGAGACATGCCAAACTGGAGTTGGAAGTAAGCTATACCGTGACGTGCAGATCAGCGCGGCACCTAGACCGATCTCTGCCGGGTGCAGAGCAGGAGAGAGTTCGATGATGTTGAAGTTTGCTGGATGGAGAAACGTTCTCACCACGGCCGTTGCCG
>CAXTCB010000019.1:36375-37604 GCA_964242875.1 uncultured Acidobacteriaceae bacterium | reverse complement strand
TCAACAAGGCACCCTGATCGCTCTACCCACACCGCGGAGATGGTGTGCGTGAAGCCTCGCAAACGGCTTGCATCGTATCCTGCTCTTCGGTAACCACACTGTCTCCTGGTAAGTTCTCGTAAAGGCTCGCTCATGCCCCGCCTCTCCAGCTCTCTCAGTCTCGTCCTTCTTGTCTTTGTCGTTCGGATGCCTTTCGCCCAGCAGCCTGCCCCGGCTCACAATGTTTTGATCGTCATGACCGACGGCTTTCGTTGGCAGGAGGTCTTCCGGGGCGCCGACGCCGCTCTGCTCACGCCGAAGACCTACTGGGATGATCGCAATCCGGAACCCCTTCGCCAGCAGTTCCTGGCCGCCACTCCGGAAGAGCGTCGCGCCAGACTTCTTCCCTTTCTCTGGGGAACGCTGATCCCCGGCGGGGAGATCTACGGCGATCGCGACGCCGGCTCTGATGCGCACGTGACCAACGGCTTCAACTTCTCCTACCCGGGCTACAGCGAAACCCTGACTGGCCATGGAGATCCGCGCATCAACTCCAATGACAACAAACCAAATCCAAACATCACCGTCCTCGAGTTCCTGAATCAGCAGCCCGGGATGCAGGGACAGGTCGCGGCGTTTGGCGCCTGGGAGGTGATCAGCGGCATCCTCAACGCAAAGCGCTGCGGCTTCCCCGTCAACGTCGGCTACGATCCGCTGCAACTCACTCCCTCCACATCCGCCATCGACCTGCTTAACGCCGTCAAAGCAGAATCTCCCAAAGTGTGGGAAGACGAATCCTTCGACGCACCCACCTTCCACACCGCGCTTGAGTACCTGAAGCTGCGCAAGCCCCGCATCCTATTCCTCTCACTCGGTGAAACCGACGACTGGGCGCACGCGGGCAACTACGGTGAGTATCTTCTCTCCGCGCATCGCTTTGACGCTGACCTTGCCGAACTCTGGAAGAGCGTCCAGGCAATGCCCGAGTACCGTGGCAACACGACATTGATCGTGCTAACCGACCACGGTCGCGGCAGCGGCTCTGAAGACTGGAAGAGCCACGGTGAGAAGATTCCCGATTCGAAAAACATCTGGATCGCCATGTTGGGTCCCGGCATCCCCGCCCATGGCATTGAGCACAACGCCACGCCCGTCACGCAATCTCAGGTCGCGGCCACCGCCGCTCGCCTGCTCGGCCTTGACTGGAACGCCGCCGAGCCCAGGGCTGGCCAGGCTCTCCCCTTGCGGCA
>CAXTCB010000019.1:32350-36275 GCA_964242875.1 uncultured Acidobacteriaceae bacterium | reverse complement strand
CTGCTCCGAGTAGCCCGGAAATTACGAGCTAAGCTTCAGATGAGCCTCCTTCAGCTCTGAGAGAAGCGCTTCAATCTGATCGGCCTGCGCAAGAGACTCAAAGCGATCTTCGATGGTGTCGCTAGTCACGATACTTTGAATCGTCCGAGTCGATTGAGCAGCGACCTTGCCGGCACCCACGGTAGAGACCAGGCGGGATAACTTAGCTGCTGTTTGGCTCGCTGCAAGAAGGGGCTTGGTGGAAGTCCCCTTCGCGAATGCCCGATCGCGCCGATGCTGCGCCAGAAGCAGCTCGACCTTGGCTTTCGTTTCCGTGAGCTTACCCTGCAGCTTTGAGTAGGCAGAATGCAGAACTTCGGCCTCGGACATCTGTTCGGCATGTTGCTGGGCAAATCCCTCTGCTAGACGGCCATGGGAAACACTGCGCTCCAGGGCAGCGCGAGCGAGGTCATCCTGTCCCTTGCCAACCGCCAGTTCAGCTTTGCGACGCCACTCCAACTGCTCTCCTTCATGCTCCCTTTGCTGCTTCATAAGACGGTGTTGATCCGCGATCGCCACGGCAACCTGAGTCTTTACTTGAAGAAGCTGATTTTCCATGTCGAGGAGGATCTGCTTGGAAAGCTTCTCAGGATCCTCAGCTTTATCGAGAAGATCGTTGAGGTTTGCGCGGAGGAGGGTAGAGACGCGTTCGAGCAGGGCCATTTGCACTCCTTGGATATTGAAAGATAAATGGCCGCACATCGTGTCAAAGCGGATGTGCGGCCTCTTCTACTTGCTTTCTAAATCGTTGATTGTCTTGCCTTCTCGCGGCTTCATCGCTTTGACGTTGGCCATCAGATCGCCCATCTTCATGCCACTGAGCGCCTCAAAGAGAGCAGGTACCTGGGCAGCTATTTTGGTCATATCCCCGGTGATCTTGCTAGCACCCGTATCACCGTCTGAACCGGTGGAGACGATCGTGATCTTGTCGACGTGAGCGAGCGGCTCCGACATCGCGCGGACCACATCGGCCATGTTGGTGATCAGCTTGTCTACGACCGCAGCCTGTGACCACTCCTGGTACGCTTCGGCTTTTACGTTCATGGCTTTTGCTTCGGCCGAACCCTTTTGGAAGATGATGTCAGCATCGGCTTCACCTTGAAGACGTGTGATGGCGGCCTGGGCTTCACCGGCCGCACGTGTGGCCGCGGCACGACCCTCTGCCTCGATGGTGAGGCGTGCCTTTTCGGCGGCGGCAATGTTTTGAATTCGCCGTGCTTCCACCTCCGAGCCCTTGAGCACAGTCGACATCAGCTCGGCTTCGTGACGCAGGATCTCCGCCTGCTGCACCTTGATCTGCTGCTCCTTCTCGATCTGCAGCACCTTCACCTGCTCGGCCACAACCTGCTGCTGCATAACATTGGTCTGAAGTTCATAGGCCTTATCCGCCTGCGCCTCCTGACGCCTTGACTGCTCAGTGTACTGAGCCTTTTGAATGTCAAGATCCCGTTGCGCTTCTGCCTGCTTGCCCAGCGATGCGGTCTCTGCAATAACGCGGTCCTGATCGCTGGCGGCTTTCGCAATAGCGGCTTCGCGAAGGGCATTCGCACGGCGGATAGCTGTATCCCGCTCGGCTTCAGCACTGGCTATTTCAGCATCACGCCGGATGCGCGCCACGTCAGGCCGTCCCATGTTGGTGATGTATTCGTTCTTATCGCGGACTTCCCGGATGGTAAAGCTGATCACCTCGAGGCCCATCTTGCTCATATCGTCCATGCAGGTGGCGCGCATACGCTCTGCAACCATCTCTGGCTCTTTGACGATTTGTTCGACAGTGAGCTGGCCGATAATCCCGCGAAGGTGACCCTCCATGACGAGCCGGATCAGAGACTCGCGTTGGTCGGATGTCTTTGAGAGAAACTGCTCGGCCGCGGTGAGAATCGATTCTTCATCCGAGCGAACCTTAATCTGCGCGACCGCTTCTACCGTGACCGCGACGCCCTGCTTTGTATAGAGGTCCTGCTGAGGTGCAACATCGAAGCTCATCAACTCGAGCGTCAATTCTCGAAAGTTCTCGACCACAGGAAAGATGACAGCTGCCCCGGACTTGATGACACGAGGCTTACGGAAGCCGTACACGATAATGGCCTGATTCGGCGCAGCCTTGCGGAACATGCGACCGACGGAGACGAGCAAGGCAACGGTAGAAACAACGATCAGGCCGACAATGATAACAATCACGTTCATTGAAATGTCCCTTTCGAGAGACAGTTAGAGTTTGGTTAGACTGAAATCCTGGTTGAACTCACGTAACGGACGGACATAAGCAATTCCACGCTCATATCGGAGAACGACGACCTCCGTATCGCGTGCGATGCGACTCCCGTCCTCGCTGCGGGCTGGGCTGGAGCGTCGGGTGCCGGCCTGCGAAAAAAGGATCTCCCCTATTCCGGCTGGAGCACGAACCTCATCCGAGACACGGGCGAGTGTACCCTCCATGCGGGTGTCGTCAGCGCTTAGCACGCGTTCGCGAGGAAGAAGCAGCTTGAAGATCAGAACGTAGAAAAGCATCGCCCCAATCGCTCCTATCAAAGCAGCCGACAGCAGCACGAGAGGGCCAAGGAGCGAGCTGTAGCGGTCAAGCAGATACCCCGCACCGCCGAACCAGCAGAGGAAGGCAGCCATCGTAAAACCGTTGATGGCTGAGGTGTGGGTGCCTCCGGACTTGGCATGGACAGTGCCTCCATGCACATGCAGAGGACCCAGATGAACGCGACCTAGCCCTGAGAATGTACTCAGGCAGCTCAGTACCAGCCCAAGAACGAAGCAAACAAGAAAAAACGTACTCACTTTCTCACCGTCCCTTTCTTCGCGCTGTTTGTTCTTATCGTCTTCTCTGCTGAACGCCTCTCGACCTTCTGCAGATTCTGGCCTCCGGTGGGGGCGAGTACGTTCATGAGGCGCTCAACCAACTCAGGAGTCTTGAGAATGGAATGAAGAAGAAGCAGGCACAGGCGCGAGTCCCGGTGCTGAGCCAGTGCTAACAAAGCGCGACACAGATTAGGATCGGCGCGCCCGAACCGCTCCGCACCAGCAATCAACCAGAGATCCAGCTTGTCTTCAGCGAGTGTTTGGACCAGTTCTTGCGTCCGGAAATCGGCCTGATAGTCTTCGGGATCCTCGACGAGATATCCGGGATGAACCTTGAAGAAACGAGCCAGCAGAAGGCGAGTGCTGTTCGTGAGGTGGGGGCGTGCACCAGACTCAATCTGCGACAGGTAAGACTGAGAGACAGACCGTCCAGAAGAATCGTCCGCAATTGCACGAACAAGCTCCTGCTGGGTCATGGCCCGGCCAAGGCCTCGAAGCGATCCTTCGACCTCCCGAAGGTACCGGATTTTGTCTGAGAGCTTCATAACTCACGATGGCCAACCGGCCTAATCGCAATCTGTAATAATTATATTGCATATTGCAATACAGGTCAACCGCATTCTCGTCCGGAAGACTCACACCTGCCCACACCAACCAGGATGCGGGCAGGGTCTTCAGAGACCTCCGTCATTCGGTCCTGCCGAACGATCGAGAACCAGACAGATCTGGACTGGGCTGGGATCAATCATGGTGTGGGCAGCGGCTTTTCAGAGATGCTTGTGCTGCTCTTAGCACTGACCGTTGCCACTGCTCACTTTGTTCTAGACCACGGCAATCGTGCCTAGCCCGCAATCCTGCTGGCGGTAGCAGCGGATTATCGGCATGAACTACGGCTTGCTCCTATTTGCGTCCAGTACGCCGTGTTGGCTACAAGGTATCGCTGGGACAAGCTCCGTACGATGCTCTCCCTCCTGCTTATTACCAGCATGGGTTCACGAAGATTTCTGCTGGCGCATCGGCAGGTCCGCACGAGAGAGCCTGGGCCATTGAACCGTCTCGGTCTGTTCTGCTTTCA
>CAXTCB010000019.1:5060-32250 GCA_964242875.1 uncultured Acidobacteriaceae bacterium | reverse complement strand
AGGTCCGCACGAGAGAGCCTGGGCCATTGAACCGTCTCGGTCTGTTCTGCTTTCACGGACGATCATGTGAGTTCTCGTCCGTCGACCGCTGATGACCCATTTGGGCCGACTGTCCCTGTGCCTGGAAGGTAGGACCTTGTTCTTGCTAATCGCTTGAAGCCGTGTCTGGGATGAGAGGCCGCTGTGCCGCCCAACGAAGGGTGCTCCAAGATCGTCCTCGGAATGGCATCCCGAGCACCAGCTTCGCCGTCTGTGGAGGTCGATGTACCTGCCCAACCATCGTTCCTGCCTTGGACATCGCAGTCCACACTCCCAAAGCCACTAGATTCAAGTAGAGAAGGTGCGCCTGATCAGTCCCTTTGCTTTGAGCCGTGTAGATACTTATGTGATTCAACAGCGTGGTAGCAAGGCCGCTGTGCACAGAATGCCAGAGATGGCGCAAGGGAGACCTTTCAAAGCTTGCAAACTCTTCTGCAGTTTGCGCCATGATCGTGTAATTCAGAGACATTCTTTTGCTCCTTGAAGGAAACCTCTTCTTAGAGGTCCGCGGCAGCGGTCCTTTGACGACTGACCTCTTACGTCTCTGAGACGATCTCAAACTCCTTTGGAGAGCTAGCAACTTGGCCCCGCAAACGGACAAGTTGCTAGCTCCGGCAAAGCCGGAGGATGGGCGAAGAACACCTTCATCGCTGAAAGCGCTAAGCGGCGATGGTCATGCCGGAGGCCTGCATCAGGGTGGCAGCAACGCTCTCCAGAGCGCGCGGATAGGAGAGACCGAGGTGTAGGAGAGGCAAAGGCATCCCTTGACGGTGGTGACGCCAATCGTCTGCTCGGCGGTGTAGCCCTGATGAGAGACCGGTCCCCAGAGAGCTTCGAGAGTGAGAGAGCCAAAATGGCTCTCAAAGGGGACCTTGCCAATGTTCGTCACGATGATCTCGCAACCGATCATAGCCGCGGCGATGTCTGAGACCTCGGTGGAGCTTGCATTGTTCGCGGCGGACATCTCGATAAAGTCTAGGCTGTTGGCAATGCCAGCAGCGAGTTGCTGGGGAAGAAGTTGCTGCTTTGAGGTGCGGGCGAGATCCCAGAACTTCCCTCCGGAGAACCCATCGAGAACGGTGAGAGCACAGGTGACAACGACAGCGCACTCGTCGTTGAAGCCCAGGATGGTCGCATGCTAACGGGAGAAAAGATGCGGGCAGCATCGCGCCGTCAGGAGGCGAGGGCGTCGTGACCTGCAAGATAAGCCGCGGCAACGATGGCCGCATGAACAGTGGTTCCCTCTTCGCGTGCCGCTCGTACCAGCGCTTGTGTTTCCAGCTGGGTGAGACGCAGGATGCTGAGTTCCGGGGGCGCGGCCCCGATAGTGTCTGGCTTTTTTACGAACGTAACCATCGTGCCGCTATCGGATCGGCGCTGCCCGCGCAGAGAGCGAGATTTGAGGTGCTAGATGACGTGGTGATGATTTGAGGAAGGAAGGCGCTGCTGAGTAATGGTATAGAAATCCTCAACGAGGAGACCCTTCCACTCAAGCGGAGCACTCGACCGGGAGAAGTGCACGGTGGGTTCGGGCATGGCCAAAGCGCGCGGAGCTAGTCGCTCGGGCATGGAGTCCTTGCTGCTCTCAGCACGAAGGAAGATAAGGCCCAGGGAAGCTCAAGTGTAGTCCTCGATGACGCTCTGCGCCGCGCGGCGGGCTCGGACCATCTTTCTCAGCCTATGAATCCTATGAAGTGAAAGTACGCGACCTCTAAAGGGAGGAAGAAAGGGGGCGCGAGGCTTGGTGCCTTTCTCTCTCCATGCTCGGGGGGTGTGGATGCTGCTGTTCTGGGCACAAACACCCACGACCAGGATCAGGATGCGTCGTTGCATTGAGTTCCGCTGTACAGGAGCTCTCTTAGCCCAGTGATCTCGCTGCCTTTCATGGAGCCGCTACGGTAGCAGCAATCTTCTCCGCGCTCTCTCGTAGAGAAAACCAGAGATCACCATGACAGCAAAAGGCAGCGCGGATCCGGTAAAGCGAAGACCTCGGGTGATCACGTCGTAAGCCGTGAACCAGAAGGAGATAAAGACCATCACCACAGCGACCCAGGCTTCAATCTTCAGAACTGTGTTCACGTTGATGTTCACGGATCCACCTCTTGCTCTTGCGATCATCTGATGTGCGTGAGTGGAGAACGACCCGAACGTGTTGCATGGCTGCGGGGAGTGCATCCCCTAAGAAGAAGAGGTTCATTCCTGATTTCGAAGTAGATGAGTCTTATTGTGCTGTCCAAGCTCTCATACAGATAGAAAGTGGTGACTCTGAGCTCGATCATGAACTCACGGCCCTCACATGAGGATTCAGACATGAGCAAACTCACCAACAAGACGGCGTTCGTCACCGGCGCCTCCAAGGGCCTCGGAGCAGCCATCGCAAAGGAACTCGCCAGTGCGGGCGCCACCGTGATCATTAATTACTCGTCCAGTAAAGTGAGTGCCGACAAGGTGGTCGCGGAGATCGTTGCTGCAGGCGGGAAAGCCGAAGCTATTCAGGGTGACTTCTCGAAGCCGGAGGACATCTCCAAGGTTTTTACCGAAATCAAGAAGTCACACGAGAAAATCGACATCCTTGTGAACAGTGCGGGTGTCTATGCCTTTGGACCGATCGACTCTGTTACGCCCGAAGAAGTTCATCGCCAATTCAATCTCAACGTGGTGGGCTTGCTTCTTTCCACGAAGGAAGCGCTTCCTCTGTTCGGACCAGAGGGTGGATCAATCATCAATATCGGCTCGGGTGTCGGTAAGCAGTCCCCCGCCTACGGGGCCATCTACTCCGGCACGAAAGGCGCAGTCAATTCAATCACGCTCTCATTGTCGAAGGAGCTTGGACCTCGCAAGATCCGTGTCAACGCTCTAAATCCTGGCTTGATCGAGACGGAAGGCTCTGCGGTGGATGGCGGCCTCGAGAACGACTTCGCAAAGTTCGTTCAAAAGACGACCCCACTCGGAGGAATAGGCGTGCCTCAAGACATCGCAAATGTCGCGCTGTTTCTCGCCTCGGATGAGTCGTCCTGGGTAAGTGGTCAGGACATTATTGTGGCGGGCGGCTTCACGATGTAAGGCTCCGGAAGCGGCTGGTTGGTCACAGAACGGCAGAAGGAGATAAGCCATCATCTCCTTCTACCCTCTGCCGGCCCATGTACCCGGAACGAGATTCGCAAAAGAAGAGAAGGCAGAGGTAATGGCAGGAAGCAGCGTCCAATTCGCGGTAGCGACCCACATCATGACAGCACTGGGCTTCTACTACGGGAAGGCGGTTACGTCAGCATCGCTGGCTGAAAGCGTTAACACTGACCCTACCTTCGTGAGGAAGTCTCTGTCCAAGCTGGCGAAGGCAGGTCTTGTGGTTACGTCACGAGGAAAGAATGGGTACTGCGCTCTCTCGCGGACGCCGGACAGCATTTCGTTGGGAGATATTTACGCTGCGAGTGAGCCTGCACCAGCTTTCGCAATCCATCGTTATCCGGTCGAGAAAACCTGTCCGATCAGTTCGAACATAAAAGGCTGTATGTCGATCGTGCAGCAAAAGACGCAGCAGATCGTTCAAGCATCCCTTTCCGGAATCTCGCTGGCCTCGGTCGTCGCAGACATGCAACGTCGACAGACTCAAGCGAAGCGAAAGCCTCGCCAGCAATAGCTGGCGGTTCGGTTTCCGAAGCCAACAGCCAGGTGCACTCTGCACCTGGTCTCACCAACTACATGAAGGAGTTCAAGCGATGGTCGACGAAAAAGGTCCTCACTATTTCGTGGCGTTTCACAGCCCCGGACCACATTGGGTCAAGGGCACTCCGTATAATAAGCAGCCTGAATTCCCCCAGCACGTCGAATACATCAGCGGTCTTCACGATCAGGGCAAGATCGTTCTAAGTGGCCCCTTCATGGATGAGCCCGGGGGCTTGATGGGAAGGTTAGCGGATGGGGGCATGGCCATCCTCAAGGCCGTGAACCTTGCTGAAGCGACGAAGCTTGGGACCGACGATCCCACCGTTCAATCTGGCATGCTCAAAGTTGAGATGAAGACCTTTTGGGTTCCGTTCCACGACTGATCGTTACCTGGACGAGACGATGGCACTGGATTCTCGTATCCGCATTAGAGGTGCGATGTTCCCAGCCATCCCTCTACACACCTTCAGACCTGCCCTATGCTCCCGTCCACGAGCAACTCAGCTCCAGTCACGTAGCTACTGTCGTCCGAGGCAAGGACAAGACCGCTTTCGCTATCTCTTCAACCGCCCCCACGCGCCCAAGTGGGACCATCTGCCAAAACTCTTTGTTGGTCCGCTCCTACTTGCAGACTTGAGCGGCTCGTCACGCTTCATCAATCCTCACCGGTGCAGATGGTTAAGGTAAGAGGCCGCGGAGTTCGACATCGTGGCCAGCGCGGCACCGAACATGATCACGTCCTTAAGGACGAGCCGACCGACTCCGGAGAGGTACGGAAAGCCATGGGTTGTGTCTCCCGCTGCAGGAACCCAGGCCTCCGGCGTCGTGACGAGGAAGGACAGCGTCGTGCAGGACATCAGAGCGAGTAAGAGACTTCCGATCGCTGCTACCTGCGGGAGAATCGGGCTTAGCGCGATCATGATGCCGATCAGCATGATGACGACACCAAGACCGTACGAGAGACGATATGTCCCGTTCGTCACGTTCCAGGCACGATCAGGTAGATTCAGTTCCCCTTCCTTGTTCATGTGAGCGCGATACTCGGGCGCTCGGAAGCGGTAAAAGAACCCCATCAGGGGGCTGTTCGCGACAAGCGGCACAATGCTTTCTGCCTCGTACTTGGCAAACTTCAATGCCCCAATCCAGAGCAGAACAAGGACGAGTCCCGCCCGGAGCATGAACATGCCGACGTGATCGAGTGCAGCAAGGCCTTCGTATAGATTCGTGATCTCATTCATAGGTTCATCCTCCAAGGATTAGGTCTGGCCTGTCGCGGGTTAAGAACAACGGGCGACATCGCTCAGCATATCGGCAACAACCTCGAGATCGTGCTCGGTTGCCAGCAACACAGAAAGGGCACCGCCCACCTCGCATGGTCCTCCGCAATGACACCCTGGATCATGCGGCCAGTCGACGCGAGCACCTACGGCCCTCGCTCAGGACGCTCCGCACCCATCTCGCCAAGGTAGTGGTTCACGCGAAGGAGTCGTACATCGGGTCAGAGAGCTTCCCATGAGCCAGGAAGAGCGCTCCTCACCAGGCAGGAGATGCCTCTCCTAGTGCGTACCGGCGGCAATGCTCCAGGTACGCCGCCTCATGCAGAGCAGCTAAATCAAGAACTCCACTCCAAAGCCAACGTGGTGCCTCAAGGCCTTTTGAATGCCTTGAACGCAGTTCCTTCACCCACTCCTGACATTGTTTCGGCTTGAGTTGCCGTCCGTGTGCCCTGCCTACGACACCAGCCATCAAGCGAGCTGTCTTGATGGCCTGCTCTTGTGTGAGATTCTCCAGCTCAAACTTCATGTCCTGAGGTCGGAGTTCTCGCACGATCACCGACCTGCCCCGCAAATGCGCGGCGATCATTCGCTTCCCCAGAAAGGGTGACAAGTTGCACGCCCCCTCCACTACACGTTCAGCGTGGTCCGTGTAGACCTTTGCACGAGGCGATTGTGGGGCGGCAGCGGTGACCGCTTCCTTGATGTCCAGAAGGTGATATTCACGATGCTTCTTCTTGCCTACACCGACGAGCACAGCGTACCTCAATCGCCCAAGGGAGCTGCAACCCTTCATCCAATACGCGGCGTCGAGCATCTTGATCGACTCATCCTCTTTACCGCGTATGCCCTGTATTAGCTTCAGGAGCTTTTCCTCTTCCTTGAAAAGGATCTCCAGCTCCAGACGCTCGTCCTCCGTGAGCGCCCAGTACTTCTTTCCAAGCGGGATCGCGGGCGTGACATCCTCGATTCGCTCCTCGGCAAGATGTCTCCAGTGACGCCCGCCTGCCTCTCGCATCACATCACGAATCGGCTCAATGTCTTCTGGAGAGACAACGTCGCTATGATTGCCAAGCCGGGAAATGTAGCCCTCGATCATCTCCTCGATCATGAGGGCTGTCGTGACGCCTGGCAGATCGGAACTGCGGGCCGCCATGGCGAGCGAGAGGCCAAGCCGGAGTAGATCGTGCGCAGGGTTTCCCACGACGGTTTGGTCTACATCGCGGATCTCAATCTCAATCCTTCCATTGACGTCGGCGATGGGCCCAAGATTCCCCGTGTGACAATCCCCACAGATCCAGACATCAGGTCCGACCGGCAAAGAAGCCCTAACCTTGTCGCTGTTCAGCCAATCATAAAATTGCACCGTGTTGCCGCGCACGTAAGCATGGGCAGATTCAGACATCTTAAGATGACGCTGGCGTTCTAGGGCAGGCTTACGGTCTTTCGGGGCAGAGGAAGGATTTTTCAAGGTCTCTTTCGGACAGACGAGGAACATAGACTCGGCCACAACGTTCCGTACTGACCTTTCTCCATTCTAAGACGGAAGAGATAGCCCGGCATCGAACAAGAATACCCACACCTCCTGTTGCTGGGAGCAATTACCTGGAAGGATTTGCCCATGCCCAAGTCTCCGAAATCAAATATGACGTCAGTACGTGAAAACATTCAGTCTGTGGCGGAGATGCAGACCGCGCTCGAAGACCAGCGGACTGTGATCGACCGCATCGCCGATCTAATCGGCGGTTTTTCTGGAAGCATGACCTTTGTTCTTCTTCATGTGAGTTGGTTCATCGCCTGGTTTCTGGTCAATACAGGCGTGATCCCCGGCATCAAGCGATTCGATCCGTACCCCTTCATTCTGTTGGCTATGGTCGTGTCGGTCGAAGGAGTCTTGCTGAGCACGTTCGTCCTTATGAAACAAAACCGCATGCAGAGTCGCATCGACGTGCGTGACCAACTCGACCTCCAGATCAACTTGCTTTCCGAAAAAGAGATCACTAAGGCGCTCCAGCTATTGCGCGCTGTAGCGGACAAGCTGGAGGTGAAGCCCGCCCCGGAGCTGGATGCGGAGCTCAAGGAGATGGCTGGCACCACGTCTGTGGATCTGCTGGCGGAGCAAGTACAAAAGGACTTGCCAGCGAAGAACTAGGCACGAAGACTGCGTCCATCCAGTCGGAAGGCGGTTTGCGGTCCTGAAAGCGAAGGAGAGACCGGAGCATCTGGATGTATGCGAAGTCAACCCAGCTCTAAGCTGTTCACACCCTTTGTTCTAACTGCAGCTCAGAGTGAAAGGGTCGGTTGAGCCGACACGAGATGGCATGCGTTGAACTCCTCCTGCACACATCACTCGGCAGCTCCAGGTTCGCAACCGAAGCACAGCAAACGAGAAGAGCAGATAGGCGCGCTGTAACTTCGCTCAGGTCTCCGCAAAGAGGAATGCCGCCGGACACGATGCCTCGCACCTTTTCCTTATGCAGCTCCCGACTCCGCTTCGCATCAAGTGGCGGTAGGCCAAAAGCAAAGAAGGTTAGTGAACCAGGCTGATCGAAAAGGTGCGTTCCTTCGGCTGCGCTGCCTTCTTCTCCTGGTCCACAACGAACTGCTCCAGAGCGTCCAGCTTCTGTAGCGCTTGCTCCAGGTCTGCAGGTGGATTCGATGCAAGCGGAACTTGGACGTGACGCCATCGATCCCAGTGAAGATCCACATGCTGTGTGGTGAGCTGATAGACCTGCATGGCCTGCTCGCTCATTGGAGTTTTCAGCAGTCCGAGGTTGACCCCGCTGGCGAGCTGATCGTTCGTGTAGGTGCCGATCTCTTCCCCATCGATGCGAAGCGCGTAGACGCCGCTGTGCAGACCGGTGACCACCAGGGGCTCGTTGTTTAACGCGGTTGCGAGGTCGGTGCTTTGGATGGCGAGCGCGATGGTGGGACCGCCGCCCCACATACTCTGCCACTGCGCAAAGGGAAGCGGAAGAGCGTCGTCGAGCTCAGACCAAGTAAGGCCGTCGCCCGAGGTAAGTGCCGTAACACGAGAGTGGTCAGCCGAGTGCAAATGCGGCTGCTTACCCGAGGCATCGATGGTGACAGCAGCGACGATGGGACGCGCGCTCCAGCTTTTGAGCAGAGATTCTGCTAGCACCAGATGGCCTCCAAAGGATGGATGAACGTGATCAGGGAGGATCTCCTTCGCGACCGCGGGATTGAGATCGTTTGCCTTTTCAAGCATGTGTACGACGGGCGTGTTGCCGTCAGCGACGTTCAGGTGGTGCTCGCCGGCGTAGTTCGCGATCCACTTGCTGTAGCCGAGGAGTACCTGGTTGTAGAGTGAGCCATCGACCACAGGCATAGCTGGTGGGCGGGTCACGTTGTCGTAGGGGGATGGCTCAATCGCCGTGATGCGGACGCCGGGGTCCTGCGCTGTAATGGTGTCGACGATGTGTGCGAAGCCCTTGAAGAAGGCTTCGTCGGAGGCGACGGTTGCCGGTTTGTAGCCGCCATCGTTCATGCCGAGCATGATGGTGACGACGGTCGGCTTGTAGGGAATGACGTCGCGACTCAGGCGCGTGGCAATGTCGCCGCCGCCACCGCCGCTGACACGATCGCCACCCCAGCCAGAGTTGATGAAGCTGACCTGCAGTGCGGGATAGCGCGTAACCACGTAGGTCTCAGTGAGAGTGGTGTACATCTTCTGATCCGTGATGCTGTCACCGTAGAAGACAACACGGTCGCCGGAGTGGAGATAAAAGGGGGCAGGCTGCTGCCCAAAGGAAGGACTCGCAATGAGAGCAGCGGCACACAGGGAAGAAGCAAGCAGGGAGCGCATCGGGTCTCGCTTTCAGAGAAGGGTAGGAGGATGCTCAAATTCAGGTAACGATACCACGGAGAAAGATCTTCTGGTTCCCTCGGCCGCAGAGCAGGACGTCACAGGTAGGAATCAAATGGAAAGATTCTTGACGAGGATAGAAGAAGTGGCTAGGCTCCTCGGCATGGAACTGATACCGGAAAAGAAAAGCCTTGTGAGGGTCGCGATGGCAACGCTGCTGGCCTTGGCTTTGTCAGCCCCGCGTCCTTTGACAGCGCAGCAACCAACCTCATCGGCGTGGACCGAGAGTGCGTCGACGACCTACGGCATTGGAGCCAATATTCAATACGGCACCTTTGCCGGTGCTCCGGTTCGACTGGACGTCTGGCGGAACCAGAAGAATAAGTCGCCGAAGCCAACGCTGATTTACATCCACGGAGGCGGATGGGTCTTTGGAGATAAGGGAGGAGCGCCGAATGCGTTTCTGCCGTTTGTCGAACGCGGATGGAACATCGTGAATGTGGAGTACCGCATGGCGGGCACCAGCGTGGCGCCGGCGGCGGTCGAGGATGTGCGTTGTGCGCTGCGATGGGTCTACCAGCACAGCAAAGAGTATGAGTTCGACACCACGCAGCTGGTGGCGATGGGGCACTCGGCTGGTGGCCACCTGGCGTTGATGGAAGGCATGGTGCCAGCGGGCAGCCCGCTTGACCGTGCATGCCCGGCCGATGAGCACGATGCGCCGCTGCGGGTGGCGGCGGTGGTGAACTGGTTCGGGATCACCGATGTCGCTGATCTGCTTGAGGGGCCGAACCGCAGGACCTATGCGGTGGCGTGGCTGGGTGGGCAGGCGGACCGCGAGGCTGTGGCGAAGGAGGTGTCGCCCCTGACGTACGTGCGCGCCGGCCTGCCGCCTATTATCACGATTCACGGAGATCATGATCCGACCGTGCCGTACACGCATGCACAGCGGCTGGACGCAGCGCTGGCCAAGGTGAACGTGCCGCATGAGCTCGTGACGATTCCGGGCGGCAGCCATGGTGGATTCTCGCCGGCGGAGCTGCAACGAGCCTATGCGGAGATCTGGAAGTTTCTTGAGGCGAACCACATCTCCACGACGGCTCCGCAGTAGAGACATGACGCGAGGCTAGGTGGAGAAGACCAGGTGCGCCTTGCCGCGAAGCTCTGTATGCGGCACGGCGAAGCCGGAGATGGACTTGCCGTTGAGCGAGACGCGAGAGAGAAAGTCGTCGGCCCCGGCGTGGTGTGCCTCGATACGAATCTCACCGCCGCTTGCGGTCTGAATGACGGCAAGGGGAAAGAGCGGTGCGCCCAGGGTCCACTCGCTCTTGCCCGGGCAATGCGAGAAGAGGCCGAGGCAGCCGAGGATGTACCAGGCGGACATGGAGCCAGTGTCCTCATCACCGGGGAAGTCCTCTGAGGTGTAGAGCTCGCGCAGGACGCGATGCACCCAGTACTGCGTGCGATCGCGCCGGCCAGCGACACTGAACAGGTAGAGCACCTTGTGCACGGGCTGGTTCGAGTGAGCGTACTGGCCGAAGTTGGCAGCGGCCATCTCGGACATCTCGTGGATCTCCTGGCCGTAGGCGCCGACGTGAAAGTGCGGCGGCGTGGCGAGCATGTCTTCGAGAGCGGCGACAAAGGGCTCCGCGCCACCGTGAAGCTCCATCAGGTGCGGAACGTCATGCGGTGCGGCGAAGCGGTACTGCCATGCGGCACCCTCGACGTAGGGGTCGCCCCAGCGGATCGGATCGAAGGGCTCGACCCAGGAGCCATCAGTAAGTTTGCCGCGCAGGAACTTCGTCTGCGGGTCGAAGAGCTTGCGCCAGTTCAGGGATCGCTGATCGAAGTGGGCGGCTTCGGCTGGCTCTCCGGCGGCGTTGGCGACGCGCGCGATGCAGAAGTCGCCGTAGGAGGAGTCGAGGGTTTCGACGGCGCCATCACCGATGACGTCGCACGGAACGTAGCCCAGCTTGAGGTACTGTGCGAGCCCGCTGCGGCCATAGCCTTTGCTGGGATTGCCGATTTCGGTCGCGTGCTTTTTGAGGCCGGCGTAGGCGGCTTTGACGTCGAAGCCGGTGATGCCCTTGGCGACAGCGTCACCGAAAACAG
The DNA here is from genome assembly GCA_964242875.1 of uncultured Acidobacteriaceae bacterium. Lineage (GTDB taxonomy): Bacteria > Acidobacteriota > Terriglobia > Terriglobales > Acidobacteriaceae > Edaphobacter. The sequence continues at coordinate 21,333 of CAXTCB010000019.1, read as the reverse complement.
AGTCGATCAAGCTGCCGGTCATGGCGGCACGATAGCCGGGGCACGGAAACTGTGGAAACCAGCCGCCCTCGTGATACGCGTTGACCCAAGCCTGCAGGATCTCGCCAAGGCGCTCGGGATAGAGCAGCGTCATCATCGGGTACCAGGCGTGGTAGTCGTCCCAGTAGCCATGATCGGCGTACATGACGCCGGCGACGACGGCGCCCGTGTACGGGCTGCGGTGGTGCATGCCGCCAGAGGGTGCGGGCTCATGCCAGATGCGCGGGAAGAGCAGCGTGCGATAGAGGCAGGAGTAGAAGGTGCGATTCTGCTCGGGCGTGGCGCCGGTGATGCGGACGCGGCCGAGAACAGACTCCCAGACGCCGGCACTCTCTGTGCGCAGCGCGTCAAAGGAGCGCTTGCCCAGCTCCAGCTCGGCGTTGTGTGTGGCCTGTGCAGCGTCGAGGAAGGAGGTGGCGATCCGGAAGGTGACGGTCTGGCCGGCGGTGACGGTGAAGCGGAGCACGGCGAGGCGACGGTCTTTGATATCGACGGTCTCGGATTTGAAGGTGATGTCCTCGGTCTGCACGCGATAGAAGGTGGCGAAGCCTGCGGGCACGCCGCCGTGATTGGCGCGGGTGAGGCACTCGAGAACGTTGCCGGGCTGTGACGCGGGCGAGATCTCCGCGTCTTTACTGTTCAGGTCAACGACGAGGCCGGCGTCACCAGCCTCGGCGAAGGTTGCGCGGAGGATGGCGCAGCGCTCGGTTGGGGTGAGCTCGAGTGTGGTGTTGTAGCGCGGTAGAGAAAGCCGAAGAGCGTGGGGCGAAAGCTGGAGATCCTGCGGGCGAAAGGAGGCGCTGCGGGCGCCTGGGCTGAAGGAATGCGGTGCGCCGGTGAACGGAAGAAAGGTGGCATGGCCGTAGTCACTGAGCCAGGGTGAGAGCTGGTGCGTGCAGCGGATGCCTTCGGTGCGGCGTTCGTGCTGGTTGAAGAACCAGGGAGTGTCACTGCTGGTCTGGAGAGCCCAGTGCGCCATGCCGAAGGGACGGGCGATGATGGGCAGGGTGCCCCCGCGTGAGAAGGCACCAGTGGAGTTTGTGCCCTGGAGTGGATTGACGAAGTCGACCAGCGCGTGCGCGCCGTCGCTGACAGGCTGCGCGTGGCCGGCGTGATCGACAGAGGTGACTGCCTCTTCGTCCGCGGCCTGCGGCGTTTTGCCTGCGACTTGAGCGTGCAGTGTGCTGGCCAGAGTTGCCGCGGCACTGCCGCGAAGAAAGTGTCTACGATCCATGTTGCTGCCCCGTTCTTCCTGTCATCGGATACGCGCCAGTCGGCAGCGGTGCGATCAGGCTGGTTTATTTGGAGTTGTTGCCTGCACCCGTAAGCGCAGATCCCGTTGTCGACGGTGGAAAGGCGTCGACCAAGGAGGTGATCTTCAGTTGCTTCTCGATCTGCTGACGATCGGCTCCCGAGAGCTCGATGTCACGCGTTTGTCCGGGAATAAGGTCGAAGTAGTTGTCAGAGAGTTCTACGTCGAGGTTGCCAAAGGTGAGATAGACGTCGCGCGCGAGCACTGGCGATGAAAGCGTGACGGTCAGATGCCCGTTCTTCTCAGTGAACGAGCTCTTGATCGCCGCAGGAGGAAGAGACACCTGTTTCGTCGATTCGAGATAGATCAGGTTCGTTGAGACGACCTTGCCGTCAACGATGAGATCGGCGGTGATGAACTGATCCTCAAGCGGAGTGTGATCTTTCGCGATCTCCGAGAGCGGCCTCTGCAGGGAGACGGCGCTCGCGAGAGGCGGCAGTTGTACGGGCTGTGTCTGCTCATTCAGGACCTCGCCGGTGAGTCGCATGCGGCGCACACGAAGCATTGCCTGGACCGGCGTGACCTGGTCGGAGATGGTGTACACCTTCAGGCTGCCCTCTTCGATGACGGGAGAGACAAGAAGCGGGCTATAAAAGCGGCGAGCGTAGTACTGCAGCGCCTTCCAGCGGCCAAAGGAATCGATGCTCGACCACGAGGCGACAGGCCAGCAGTCGTTGAGTTGCCAGAAGAGCGAGCCCATGATGCGCGGTCGACTGCGACGCATGTGCTCGGCGCCCATCTTGACGCCCTCCGCCTGCAGCACCTGACTGGCGTAGAGGAAGGAGGCAAAGTCCTTCGGCTCGGCGTAATCGCGCAGCAGGTACTCGTGAATGATGGAGTTGCCTTCGTTGTTCTTCTGGTGCGCAAGCATGACGGGCGTGAAGATAGAGGCGCGATCTTCCGGGTTGGTAAAGGACTCAACCGTGCGCAGCTCCGGGAAGGACTGGAAACCGTACTCGGAGTTGAAGCGATCGTAGTGGGCGTTGTAGTTTGAAAACGGCTCGCGGCCGTGCCAGATGCTCCAGTCGTGGGCGTCGCCGGATTTGAAGGTGTCGGAGGTCTCCTCATAGTCGGCGCTGGGAGAGCTTGGCCAGTACGGGACTTCAGGATTCAGCCGAGCCACGACGCGCGGCAGGATCCCGCTGAACTCGGTGAGATAGTTCTTCCAGATCTGCAAGCGACCCTTCTCGCTTTGACCACCGAGAAAGGCGTAGAGAACAGACTCGACTTCGTTGTTGCCGGACCAGAGCGTGAGGCTTGGGTGGTTGCGAAGACGCTCGACCTGTTCGATTGCCTCCTGCTCCATATTCTGCTTGAAGTCGTAAAGGCCGGGGTACCAGGCGCTGGCGTACATGAAGTCCTGCCAGACCATGAGACCGAGTTCGTCACACATATCGTAGAAGTCGTCGGACTCGTAGTAGCCGCCGCCCCACAGACGGATCATGTTCATGTTGGCATCCCGTGCGGAGCCGAGGATGCGCTTGTACTGCTCGTGGCCGACGCGTGTAGGAAAGCTGTCAAACGGGATGACGTCCGCGCCTTTGGCGAAGATAGGAATGCCATTGACGAGGAAGTCGAAGGAGCGGCCCCACTGATCCGGCTCGCGGCGAAGTGTGACGGAGCGTAGACCGGTTCTCAACTCTCGCTCATCTTCGAGCGTACCTGCCTGACGAGCGGAGACAGTAAAGCGGTAACGCGTCTGCGCGCCATAGCCGGCCGGGTACCAGCGTTTCGGCTGCAGGATCTCAATCGGCAGGGAGAGCTCGTTGACCCCCGTGTGAACCTCGACGTGCTGCGTTGCCGTCTTTTGGTCTGCGTCGACTCCGTACCGAACGGCAAGGTCAGCCGGCCCGTTTCCAGCGGCTTCGAGCCGTATGCGGACGTTGAGGTGCGCGGCGGCTTCGTTGACGTCGAGCTGTTGGACATACACATCGTCTACTCGCAGGTTGCTCCAGGACTCCACGTGAACCGGCTTCCAGACGCCGCTGGTGACGAAGCGCGGTCCCCAGTCCCAACCGAACTCGTAGGCGGCCTTTCGCAGATAGGCCTTGTCGGGGATATGCAGGTCGGCCTCCGGCTTGTCAGCCGCTATGAGGGCCTGCTCCGCCTGCGCGACGGGGGTGAACTCAACGCGCATATGGTTCTGGCCGGCGTGCACGAAGGGCTTAAGGTCGAGGCTCCAGCGCCGGAACATGTTGTCCGCACGGAGTGCCGGGCGATCGTTGATGAAGACGGTAGCGGTCGTGTCCAGGCCGTCGAAGATCAGCTCGAGATGCTTTGCGGCGCGCTGGGCGGAGCTGATCTTGAGTTCGGTGCGGTACTCCCACGGCGCGCTTTCGATCCACTGCAGCTTGGCTTCGTTGTCGCGATAGAACGGGTCGGGGATGCGGCCGTTTCGCAGGAGATCGAGGTGGACACTGCCGGGCACCTTGGCTGAAAGCCACTCTGAAGAGGCGTCTCCGGATCCCGTTCCCTGCCGAAACTGCCAGCCGTCGGTGAGGTCAGATCGCGTGCGGAGGGAGTGATCCGCCTGCCCGACGAGCGGAAGAGACGCCAGGAAGAGGAGCAAGGCCGGACGAAGCATGGGTTCACATATACCACGACGGATCTGGTATCGCTACGTTTCGCCGAAGATCGCACCGGCGCGGAGGGCCTTCCGGCTAGCCAGGGAACCACATCGATGGGGCTACGCTTTGGCAAACGAAACTCCCGTATTCCCGCGATAAACCAGACTTGTGGATTTCTTCTTGACAGGGTTCGATGGGGTTCGTAGATTTACCGCTCGTGGAATCGATACCATTTCAGAGACGGATTCTACCAACACTGTGTGTCGGGCGAGACGTTTGCAAGACTTTGGGGGACAGGATGAAGAACTTGAATTTCGACGTGGCGGGATTAGGGTTATACCGGGCGGGTCTGCGGTGGATGGCAGGGGTGACGTGCCTGACCATGATGACCGCGGGGGCGCTTGGGCAGGCAGTCGCGGGCTTGAGCGGAACCGTGACGGATGCATCCGGGGCGACAATCGCGGGAGCAGCCATCACCATCCTGAACAAGGCGACTGGAGTGTCACAAAAGACCGTGACGTCGTCGGCCGGCGTCTACGCGCTATCCGGATTGCTCCCGGGTCGATACCAGGTCACTGCTGAAGAGGCAGGCTTCAAAAAAGAGGTCCGCGACAACGTCCCGATTGAGATTGGCGCGCAATCGACCATCTCGATCACGATGGCGACCGGCAACACCGATGAGACCGTAAACGTGGATGCGAGCAGCATCACGCTCAACACCGTTTCCGCACAGCTGGGAACGACCATCGAACCTGAGCTGATTAACGCACTACCGACTGAGGTGAGCGGACGCGGACGGCAGATCGACAGCTTCCAGTTCCTGGCGCCCGGCGTCCAGGGTGGCAGCTTTGCTCATGAGGTCAGCGGCGGTGTGTACTTCCAGGAAGAGGTAGTGGTGAACGGTATCCCGCTGCCGCAGTCAGAGACACCGGGCATGACAACGATCGTGAATCCTCCGTGGGAGCTGGTGCGCGAGTTCCGGGTAGAGCGGTCGACCTTCTCTGCGCAGTACGGCCTGGGCCAGGGCGCGGTGAACTACCAGACGGCGAGCGGCACAAATGCGTTTCACGGGGACATCTTCGAGATCAATCGGAACAGTTCGTTCGACTCCAAAGGTTTCGCGTTCCAGGGTGCGACGCTGCGGGTGCCAACCGACCACGAGAACAACTACGGCTTCTCGGTCAGCGGACCGGTACGGATTCCGAAGCTGTACAACGGCAAGGACCGCACCTTCTTCCATGTTTCAGCGGAGTGGTTCAAGCAGAACCACCAGCTGACCGGCTTTGCAACGGTGCCGACGGCGCAGGAGAAGACGGGGGACTTCAGCGACTTCGTGGATCCGACGACGGGCGCGCTCATCCCGATCTACGATCCGCAGACGGGCCAGCAGTTTAGCTACAACGGCCGGCCCAATGTCATCGACCCCGCGCGCATCAGCCCGATCTCGCAAAGCTTGTTGCAGTATCTGCCGGATCCGGACCGGCCGGGCGTTGGTGTGGGCGGGCTGGACAACAACAAGAACTACGCACAGTTCGCCAATGCGACGATCAATCACAACTGGGGCTTCACCATTGACCACAACATCAGTGCGAATCAGAGCCTGCACTGGGCAGAGTGGCGAAATAGCCTCACGACCAATCAGTTCTTCGCGACGCCATTCGTCGTCGCTCCAAATCCGCTCAGCGCTCAGCTCTTCGAGCCGCAACTCGGCACCGGCTTTCTGTTGAGCTACACGAATAGCCTTACGCCGCACCTGGTGGTGACCTCTGGACTGGGCTGGCTGGGCGAGATCAACAACGAGAACCCGGTCGTCAACTACAACTTCGCAGCCGTACAGAGTCCGCTCGTCTTCCCGCAGATCACCTTTGATGGCCAGCACGGGCTGACGCAATGGGGCACCTCCGGCAGTCTTGCCCACTCGATTAATCGCAAGCTGGGGATCTCGGTTGTAAACAACTGGTTGTGGACGCGAGGGCGGCACACGTTCAACTTCGGTGGAGAGCTTCGCCGAACCTACCAGGATGCGTACCAGGATGGATCGGGCGGAGGCGTCTTCAACTTCAGTCAGCGAACCACCTCCACGCCAAACCAGGGTCCTGGCTTCAGCAGCGACGGGAGCTCGTTCGCCAGCTTCCTGCTGGGGCAAGTCGATTCCGCGTCGCGTAGCTTCTCGCAGCAGATCAAGCTGCGCAACTTCGATCTGTCGCCGTACGTGATGGACGACATCAAGCTGACACCGAAGCTGACCGCGAACCTGGGCGTGCGATGGGACATCATGGTGCCGTTTACCGCGAATGCGAATAACGTGGCATTTCTCGATCCGAACGCGACCAACAGCTACGCCAGTGGATTGAAGGGCGCGGCCGTACAACTAGGGAGCTGCGCTAGCAACTGCGCCGGATACAATCGGGCGGACACGCACTTCGGACACTTTGGACCGCGTATCGGCGCGGCGTACATGGTCAACAACAAAACCGTAGTGCAGGCAGGCTTCAGCCTGGCGTTCCTGATCGGCGGCGCCTACGACTACGGCGACAACCTGATAGCTGACAGCTACACGCAGTTGTTGGGAGGAACGTTCAGCCGCAGCTCAACCCATACCAACACGCCTGCGTTCGGCAGCTGGGACACGCAGCAGCTACCAGCTCCACCGCCGTCCGTGATCTCCGATCGATCCGGCGTGGGCAGCACGATCTACCAGTTCGGCCGCGATACAGGCTTTGCGCCGTATACGCAGCAGTGGAACGTGAATGTGCAACGGCAGCTACCCTACGACACCTTTCTGACGCTCGCCTACCTGGGCAATCGTGAGATTCACGTTGGGAGTCACCTCAACCCGCTTAACCAGCCAGATCCATCCATTCTGCAGCTGGGATCAAAGCTCGGGCTGAGTTTCGCGGATGGATCGGCCCAGGCCGCCGGGTTTGCCCTTCCCTACGCGAACTTCGTACAGGACTTTGGAGGGTCGGCCACCGTGGAGCAGTCGCTGGCGCCCCTGCCTCAGTATGGGAACGTCATCAACAATTTCGAGGGCGCGGGCACCGTCTTCTATAACGGCTTCCAGGCACAGGCGGAGAAGCGCTACACAAATGGTCTGGCGTTTCTGACCTCTGCGACCCTGGCGCGCACCATGTCGAACACCGATGGAGGCAATGCGATCTTCTCGGCGACGGCCATCAATAAATTCGACCAGTCAAAGGAGTACACCGTAGCGTCGAGCGACCAGCTGTACAACGTGAAGGTGAGCGGCACCTATGAGCTGCCGATCGGCATTCGTAAGCAGTTCCTGAACCATGGAATTGTGGCACGCATCTTCGGCGGAATCCAGGTCAGTGGCATCCTGGACTATGAAGGCGGAACGCCGCTAAGCCCATCGGAGAACGGCAGCCCCTTCGTCAATGGGTTCAACCGACCCGATCGCGTGGCCGGGCAGCCGCTGTCGATGTACTCCTATGGGCGCGTGAAGGATTACTTCCTGGGCAAACGGAGTGACGCGACGCTGTTCAACACCGCAGCCTTTGCGGCGACACCGAATCAATACACGATTGGGAACGCCTATCGAAATTATTCCGAACTGCGCAATCCTCCGATCCGCAATGAGAGCCTGGGGGCGACGAAGAACTTTCTCATCGGCGATCATGTACGCGGCAGTGTGCGCGTGGAGTTCTTCAACGCCTTCAACCGAGCGATCTTCGGTGCTCCGTCAACCAACGTAGATGACGCGAACTTTGGCCAGGCAAAGAATGCGACCCAGACCAACCCCAACCGACAAGGGCAGGGGACGCTGCGGTTGGAGTTCTAAGCGCGACTGAGATCAATCGCGTGGCGCTTCTGCGGAGAAGTGCCACGCGACGTTCAGGAGTGTCGGTCTGACGGGCCGCAGCCGCAGGACGCGCGCAGGATGAGATCGGTCACGATCGTGACCTGACGCGGAGTCTGGGAGCCGGTTTCGATCTGCTCGAAGAGGAGCTGCGCTGCCGTCTTGGCGAGTTCATCCACGGGCTGGCGGACGACAGAGACTGGAGGTCTCAGGGTGGCGGCAAGTCGAAAGTCATCGAAGCCGAGAAGCGCAACGTCCGTGGCAAGCGCATAGGGGGAATCGATGAGGAACTCATATGCGGCGACCGACGCGTCGCCATACAGCGCGAAGATGGCGTCCGGACGATCCTCCGGCGATTGGAAGTGACGCTCTAGGTTGGCCGCCATCTGCTCAGCGCCTGCTCCCAAGGCAAGGCAGGGCTGAAGGCTGGCGGACCGCATGGCAGCCTCGTAGCCGCGCACCCGCTCCTGAATGGTTTGCAGCTGCGGGTCTCCGCCGAAGCAAAGTACGCGGCGGCGGCCATGGGCCAGGAGGTGTTCGACAGCCTCCTGCGAGGCTTCGAAGTTGTTGCAAGTGATCGAGGAGAAACGGCCGTCCAGGGGACGATCGACGGCGATGGTAGGAACGGAGAGCGCGCTGAGGGCGGAGAGGAATTTGCGGCTCTGCTGGCGCGGCGGAACGACGAGAAGGCCATCCACCCGGTAGCTGCGGAAGGTCTCGAGTTCAAGGGTCTCCTGCTGGGCTTCATCCTCGGAGGCGAGCACGATCAGGACGTAGTTCATCTGCCGGGCGACGCCTTGCACAACACTGGCGAAGCGGGCAAAGAAGGGATCGAGGAGCGTGGGTACGATGAAGCCGATGCTGTGTGTCTTTTCCCCCTTGAGCGCACGCGCGGCGTGGCTGGGGCTATAGCCGAGACGCCCGATGACGGCCTGCACCCGTGCCATGGTGTCCGCATCCACGTAGTGGCCGCCGTTAATCACACGGGAGACGGTGGTGGTACCCACGCCAGCTTCACGCGCGACATCAAACAGGGTTGGCCGCTTGGGTTTGCTGTGGTGGTTGCTCTTCTGTTTCTTCATCGGTCGCGTCACGATCCTTCGCAGAACGAGGTGATGCCAGTGTACCGGCAGAATCCGCAGCTGTGACGTCTTCTCTCAGGGCGTTGTGCGAAGAAGAGTTGCTCCGCGTGTGGATGCGGAGTAAGACTACCTGATGCGGCGTGCGAGGCAACTCGTGTTGGTACTCGTGACGGTTACGTATGTGGTGGGCTGCTTCGTCACCGCAAACGCACAGGCTCAGCTCGGGTGCATGCCTCGCTTTGCGCAGCAAACAGGAGTTCGCAACGGTTGGATGGGCGCCGATGCAGCGTACTCCGTGCCGCTCTCGCGACAACGGGATCTTTGGATCTTTGGCGATACGCTGCTGGGACCAAAGCGAGCCATGAAGGATGGCGAGCCTGCCATGACTCGTAACAGCCTGGGCATCTCGCAATGCGAGAACGGAAGGAACTGGAGCATGCACTACCTCATCCCACAGGACGCTCATGGCGATGCACGCAGCGTCTTCGTACCAGGTGACCCAAGCCACTGGTACTGGCCGATGGACGGATTCGTCTTCGATCGCAAGCTGTGGATCGAGCTTTTATGTCTGCGTCAGCCACAGCCGCTCCGGCCTGGTGCGTTCAACTTCGAAAGCTGTGGCGTCGATCTTGCCAGTCTGCCGATCTCAGCTGAGATGACTGCGACACAGGCCACGGTGCAGCCGTTGACCTCCGCCAGTGTCGGCGCCTCAATGTCGTCCACGGCTGTGACACACGGCCATTTCGTGTACTTCTTTGGAGTTCGCGAGAGCGGCGATCGCGCCTTGCTGCTTAGCCGGGTCCGTCTCTCACACCTCGTGGATGCTGCGCATTGGCTGGAGTTCCTGGCGCAGGACGGTCACTGGCACCGTGACACACAGCCCAGGCAGGCGAAGGTTCTTTTCCAGCCCGGAGCGACCGAGATGTCGGTTCGTTACCATCCGGAGTGGCACGCCTGGTTGGCAATTTATAAAGATCCAGACCTGACTTCGGATCATGTTCTTCTGCGCTCCGCCCCTGCGCTCGCGGGTCCATGGTCGCCGGCACGCTCCCTGTTCTCAATTCGTCCGTTAGATCCGGCGGCTTCTCGCCACGGCATCTTCTGCTATGCGGCAAAGGAGCACCCGGAGTTCGCACCGCACGGGCAACTTGTAGTCACGTACGTCTGCAATGCAAGCGATCCCGCCGCGCTGCTGACACAGGACGACATCTACGTTCCGCAGGTGGTGCGCGTCTCGCTCGGAGAAAAGCTGCAGGTGCTGCATGCAGAGCGGCTATCCGATCCTACGCAAGGTCGCAGCGCACCGTCGCCAGGCCAAACGGAGGCAGGTCAAGATGGAACGCGAGTCCGTTAGCTCCGGATGCGCTGCCCTCGAGTTTGTGAAGGTGCTCTCCACTCAGGTTTACCAGCTCCAACCTGCGCGGCCGGAACCCGAGCCGGATGTGATGCTTCGCACTTGCAGTACTGGCATGGAAGAAGCGAAGGTAGAGTGCGCCATCCGCCATCTGCATCGCGGAGAGTTGCAGCACAGGACTGCCGGTATCGATAAGAGAGATGGTGGATGCAGGCAAGCGAAGCGGGGCAGACGCCAGCGCGGTGATCACGGGCTCGCAGAAGCGACTGTACTCGTGCCATAGCGCAGCTTCCACCCACGTTTGACGATGGGGCAGCAGGGCAAAGCGCGTGGTGTGCTGGCCTTCTATCGGGTGCTTGCCCCACCAGAAGCCGCCGTCCCACGCCCAGGCGAGGACGAGCCCGAGCGACTGGTCGGGACCGTAGTTGTACGCTGTCGTCCCGTCGCACATGACAGCGAGTCCGTGATTGGTTGCGGGCTGCACGAGATCGATCCACTGCGCCAGGATGGTGTGCTTGATGCCGTTCCAATCCTGGAAAGAGGTGTCCGCCACTTTGCTCTTGCACACATCGAAGGCAGCACTCTTGTAGATCTGGCCATCCGCGGCAAAGGGCAGATGCACCTGCAACTTCCATCGCCCGTCGTTCTGGGAGCGCCGCCCTGAGGTGCGACGTTCGTCAGGAGCGACCTCGTGCGGATCACCGAGGAAGGTCGGCCGAGGAAACGTCAGGGTGACTTCAACGTCGAGCCGAGGCTCGCCCTGGATCACGGTCAACACTGTGGAGACGGTTGCTGGGCCGATCCGCGCATCGATTTGCATTGTCACCCGCAAGGGCCCGCTCTCATGGATGGTGACGCGCGCGGGCTGTTCCGCACTGCTCCGCCACGCCTTCTCCTCGATAAAGTAGCCCCGGTACTCGCCGAAGCGGCGCTCTTCGGCATGAACCAACTCCGAGCCGTCCGCAACGGAGACAAGCGATGAGATCGTACCGCCGTGGTTGGCGTCGATCTCGATTCGGTAGAGATCTGATTGAATCAGGAAGCGACCATCGGCTTGCTCCACGACGGAGGCTCCGCGCACGACCGGCGCTGTGACGGGCATGACGATCGGCTCCACAGTCAGCGAAGTAAAACCCATCGCGGGCACTGAGACCGATGCCAGCAAAACGGCGTGATTGATCCCGCCATCCTGCGAAGTGTTCTTTCCAGGAGCGATCTCGTGTTGTTCACTCATCGCCGTTAGGACAGGCAGGGCGTGGTAGCGTCGATCGACGACAGCTTGCGATGGAAGGACGTTGCCACTCGCGTCTCGCAGGATGAAGCCTGTTGTCTTCGGATCACTCGCGATCGAGATCTCCACGAGCTCCGAGCGCGGAGAGGCCAGCAGGTTAAAGAGCAGGACAGGGTGCTGCGCGGAAGGTGAGGGCGAGGCCTTTGCGTGCAGGGCGAAGGCCTCCGTCGACTGCGCAACGATCTCCTGCGCCACGGTCTCCGCCTCCAGCGTGTTTTCTGCCACGGCAAAGGCCCACGCCTGGCGCCCCGATCGAGTCGTCGCCGTGATCCACGCATCATGCGCCTGCGACAGGAGCAGGTGCCTCCATGCTTGATCGAGAGTGTCGGCCGGGTACGGTTGCTTCTCCAGCACGGCCGCCATGGCCGCCATCTTCTCCGCAACGACCATGCGGTTCTCCGCACGGCGCACCTGCTGCGCGACCTGCCGGAGAGTCGAGTCGCCCCATGGGAGCGTGACCAGGATGTCCTCTGCGGTGAAGTGCCACGTCTTCGTTGGTTTGGGAACGAACGACAGGTACTCCCGCCAGGTACGGTACTGCAGCTGCTGCCGCCGTACTCGCGGCTTGGCGGCCCAGCCAAGATCCTGAAAGCACATCCCCGCTGGTTGCTCAATGCCATGCTGCCGGCAGCGTTGTGCGAACTCTTCTGTCGCGTCGATCGACTCCGTCTCATAGACGAAGCGCAGTCGTTCAAGCGCGTAGCGTGGAACGGCAGCAATGGCCGTCCCATCCGGTCCGATCCACTGCACCGCGTCGGCGTCAAAGCCCGCGGTGTACCCGCCCCAGGCGGTACTTGCATTCTTCAGGCTTGCCCCGGAGAAGCCCAGAGAGCGGAGGATCTGCGGCAGACACGATGCCCAGCACGGCTCCTGCACTGCGTAGGTGTCAACGCGCAGCCCGGGGAAGGCCTCACGGATGACGCGCAGTCCGCGCTGCAGCTGGCGGATATTACTTTCACCGCTGACCGCCCAGCCGTACGGCTGCGCATAGGTGCCCCCGACCATCTCGACGCGCGATCCGTCCGCGAGCATCTGAGCCAGCTCGGCGAAGCTCTCCGGATCTTCACGACGGAGCACCGCCCAGGAGTCCGGCTCGATGTCGAGGCTGATCTTCCATTCAGGAAACTCCCGCAAAGCACTCAGCACATCCCGCCAGCTACCCGGAGGCATGTGCCCGATGACACCTCCGTGATAGCCGTCCATGTAGCTGATTGAAGTGTCGGTGTCGGCGGTTAATTCGGCAGTCATACCACGCGTGGCGACCATGGCTCCGGCCGCTCCAAGCAGCTTGGTAAAGGTTCTTCGCGAGGGCATAGAAGGATCCTCTTTCTGGCGAGCAGGACTGTTGGCTCGCGCCAGCAATCCCGGTATTGATTCGCACTCCAAATGCGTCAGGTTGCCTTGACAAGCCTGGCCGCTCCGTCATACTGTCATCCCGCGTCTGGAAACGGTACCACACGGAGACTCAATGAGACACACGCTTACCGCCCTGGTCCTGCTCTGCCCAGCGATCGCCTTTTGCCAGGGCAACACTGGCACCATCCTTGGCACGGTCGAAGACAGCAACGGATACATCCTGCCGAACGCCCTCGTCTCCATTGAAAACGCCGGAACACAGTTCACGCAGACGCTCAAAACGAACTCCGCGGGGGCGTTTACCTCTCCTTCGCTCCCCCTGGGTACCTACTCGGTTCGCGTCAGCGCGCCGGGCTTCAACAGTGCCTTGCGGCAGGACATCACCCTCCGTGTCTCCGACCGGCTGCAGCTTACGTTCTCGCTCAAGGTAGGCGACGTCCAAACGGTCACCGTGACTGAGCAGGCGCCACTTCTCGAGACGGCTTCGACGACGCTCGGCGGCGTCGTCAGCAAAGAGCAGGTTGCCGACCTGCCGATCAATGGGCGAAGCGTGACCGATCTGCTGGCCCTGATTCCAGGTGTGCAGCTCCGCGGAAATGCAGCGCAGATCAGTGTCGGCGGTGCCGGAACCTTTACCGGGGAAGGCGGCCTGCACGTGTTGCTTGATGGCGGCGACGCAAGTCGCGTGGACTTCGACGACGTAGGCAACACCTACGGATCCAGTGCCGGCCGTGTCTCACGCGCAAGCGTCGATGCAGTGGAGGAGTTCCGCGTGTACACGGATGCCTACTCGGCGGAGTACGGGCAAACCCAGGGCGGCGTAGTAAACCTGATCACCAAATCCGGGACGAACGACCTCCATGGCAGTCTGTTCGAATACTTTCGCAACGAGGTGCTGGACGCGCGGGACTGGTTCAATGCGGCTCCGGCCTATAAGCCCGCGTATCGGCTCAATCAGTTCGGCGGAACCCTGGGCGGCCCAATCGAACATGACAAGCTCTTCTTCTTCACGGATTACGAAGGCGTGCGGCAGCGAAGCGGCAACATTCTCTCCGCAGTCGTCCCAACAGCCGACGCGCGCGCAGCCGCGGCCCAGCCGGTGCAGGATGCTCTTGCCAATCTGCCGCTGCCCAACGGACCTGTCAGCACAGCGGACCCTCGCTTTGCGAGTTACACCCTCGGGGTCTCTAATCCACTCGACGAGAACACCGGCATCGTGAAGGTTGACTACCAGCTGGACGATAAGAATCGCTTCACCGGCCGCTACAACATCAATCAGTCGGTCACACAGACTTACTTCGGAGTAGCTCGCGGGCAGGTGCAGAACGCACCTGGCTTAATTCAGCTTGCGATGCTCCAGCACACCCATGTCTTTACGCCGCAGCTCATCAACGAGGCGAGCTTCTTCTTCAACCGCTTTCACATCGATCCACAGGCCTCGAATGACGCCACGGTTCTGGCTTCGCCGATCGTCAACTTCGGACAGGGCGCCGGTGTCGGGCCTGGACTCTTCAATCTGCATGTGGCGAATAACTCCTTCACCTATCAGGACAACATCACTTACGTGAAAGGAAGACATCAGCTGAAGGGCGGCTTCGTTGCGATTCGAAACCAGGCAAATAAGTTGCTGGGCTTTCAGCAGGTCACCACCTACCTGAACTTCTCCGCCGCGCAGCAGAACCAGGCCTTTCAACTCAGCACGCTTGGCTTTCCAAGAATCGGCATGCGGAACACCTACTTCTACAGCTTTCTTCAGGACAACATCCGCGTATCGAAGTCGCTCAATCTGAACCTGGGTGTCCGCTATCAATACGACACCTCTCCCGCAGAATCGCAGGGACGGATCGCGAACTTCAACCAGCAGACCAACCAGCTCGATGCCGAAGGAACCAATGTCCTGGATGCCCCGAAGCTCAACTTTGCGCCTCGAATCGGTGTAGCGTACACACCCAACGATCATGGAACGACCGTCTTTCGCGGAGGTTTCGGCCTTTTCTACTCGGATCTAAACGCCGGCAACTTGGGACAGAACCTTCCGGCTAACATCTCAGGTCTGGGAATGAGCGCCTCGGTTACCGACCTGCAGGTTCCCGGGCTGATTGGTCTGCCCTTCCAGGACATCACCACCTTCGCCCTGCCTACCAAGAGCTTCAGCGCTATTGTGAAAAACTACCAGGAACCCTACTCAATGAAGTGGAACTTCAACGTGCAGCAACAACTCGGTGCATCGGCTCTCTTCCAGGTCGGCTACGAGGCGAACCGCGGTCTGCACCTCATCGAGTCGTACGACTACAACCGCCTGTTTCCGGGAGGTGCCTCGAGACCTCTCCCGCAGTTCGGAAGCATCAACACCAACTTTACTGGTGCGTTCTCGAACTACCACTCGCTGCAGGCGATCTTGAAGAAACGGTTCAAGAACAATCTTTCCATCAACGCGAACTACACCTGGTCACACTCGATCGACGATGCGCCGCCAAACTTCAGTTCCTACCAGGATGACCATAACCCCAGAGCAGACTACGGGAACTCTGACTTCGATGTGCGACACAACCTTGAAGTCGATGCGAGCTACGCCTTCCCAGCTATTCCTCACGTTTGGAAACCGCTCGTATCGGGCTGGCAATACAACACGATTACCCAGGTACGCAGCGGCTTTCCCTACTCCATCTACTGCGGATGCGATCCCGTTGGAGTCGGGCAGGCGAGCTCCCGTGCGGATATAGTCCCGGGCGTCTCCGCGCGGCCGGCGAACTTCAGCGTTCCCCTGAATCAGGTCAATCTCGCCGCCTTTGCAGCTCCGGTGGGACACTTTGGAGACTCTCGCCGTAATCAGTTGTATGGGCCGCATGCAGTCAACTTCGACATGTCTCTCTTCCGCAGCTTCAAGATTGTTGAAAAGCAGCAGATCACCTTCCGCGCGGAGGCCTTCAACATCTTCAATCACCCGCAGTTCAGCAACCCACAAAACTCGCTCACCAACCCATCACAGTTTGGTCAGTCGACGAGCACCCTGAGCACCCAGACGGGCTTTCACACCAGCCGTCAAATGCAGTTCGCGCTTCGCTACTCCTTCTAAAGGCGTAGCGACCTTAGGCAGCTCTCCCGGGCAGGCAGTTTCGTCGAGCCCGAAGAAGCCGAAAGCCCCGAGAAGACCGCTGCTGCGAGCGTAAGCACGAGAGCTGCACCGTGCCGGTTCGCGCCTGCACGGAAGACAAACGTAAGATTCGTCTTGCTGCTGGGCTTTGCACTCCATCCCTGGGAGGATCGGCTGGATGCCAATCATCCTTATGGTTCGATACTGGGCGTTATCCCATATACCGGGAGCAAGCATGAAGTTCCCAAAGAAACGCTTGAATGCAGCCCTGGCAATCACACTCAGTTTCAGTCCGCTCGCAGCGGCCCAAACCACCTCCGGTGCTGCGGCATCGTTCACCGTCGCTCAGCTCAAGATG
>CAXTCB010000019.1:0-4960 GCA_964242875.1 uncultured Acidobacteriaceae bacterium | reverse complement strand
GGCCCAAACCACCTCCGGTGCTGCGGCATCGTTCACCGTCGCTCAGCTCAAGATGCCGCTTCAAGCTTCTACGCGCCTGCGACAAAGTCCATCCCTCTGAAAACAAAAAAGGCGCTCTATGAACAAGCGGCCGCGGCGTACATACAAAAGTTTCCACAGCTTCGGCCCAACGAGACGGCCTCCTTGGCAAGGATGTCTCTCTTCTTCATCGCTTCCGAACAGAACAAAGATGCGCCTGAGGCGCTTCCGCCTTTCCACGATGCCGTCGACCTACTCATCAGCAAGAATAAGGCGGACCAGTGGTCTGCGCTGAATTTGATCTTGGAGCTAGGCGACGAGCATCTCGATGAATAGCATGGCAAACATGGAACGAAAGCTGATCACGAGTGACTGCTCCAACCTTACCTTCCTGCTGTCCGAAAAAATGCGCTCCCATGCTTGCCCGCGTTAGTGAATCGCTACCTGACCGCGCACAACGATCCCGGGAGTTCTTCACCGTAACATCCGTAACCCGCACACGCGCAGAGCCTCCTTCAAGGCCGTCGAAACCTTCGCCGCCTGGTGCACGGAACGTGACATCATCGATCGCGATCACGCAGTCCAGAGGGTGGTGTACACGCCACCACAGTGACTCAATCAGTCCTGATAAGCTGCGGCGTAGTCCGGCACCTTGGCTACGAAGTTGACCTCCGCCGTGACGCTCGCGTCAGGAGCTACCCACACATCCTGACGTGACCGAAGCAGCATGTCTGCTTCTTCACCCGGTTGGGCTCAAGGTCGCCAGGAAAATATCTACCTGTAGCGCGACAAGTGCTTCCATGTGTTTGACGTTCTTCGCTGCATCCTTCAGACCGCGTAGCGAGAACACCATATTCCGCACGATCTTCTCGATCGGCACTGCGTTTGGGGGATCCTCACTCGAGATAAGTTCGACGAGGAAACGAATGAAGTCCTCGTACATCCGTCGTACCGCCGGGAACCTGAGATCGAAGAGATCTTTGGCGTCCGGATGACGCTCCATCAGCCTAAAACCATGTGTCGCCCAGTCCCCGCAGAAATGGTGCAGCTTCGTGTGCAGGGTCTTGAGCTTGGGCAGCCTGTCACGGTACTGCCGAATCGTCTGCTGGCTGAGATGGTCGATCACCGCGGCAAAAAGATCATCCTTGCCAGGAAAGAGTTCATACAGCGTCGGTCTCGATAACTTCGCTGCGGCTGCAAGCTCGGCCATCGTAGTACGAGCATAGCCATAGCGCAGGAACACCGCGGATGCCGCCTCGACTACGGCAGTTCTTCTTGCCTCCAGTCCGATTTGGGTGATTTTTTTCGGCATCCGTGAGTCCTTGTTTCGACACATTGCATCATATTGTCTAAATGTCGCGCCCGCACGGGATGATGGCATCTGCGGGGGAAAAAACCATGCCAGCTGTGTTCGTTCACGGAGTACCAGACACCTTTCGGGTGTGGGATCTGCTCCGCGAGCATCTATCCCGTAAAGACGTTATTGCGTTGGCCCTGCCAGGCTTCAACGCACCACTCCCTGCAACGTTCAACGCTACCAAGGAAGAATACGCGAACTGGATCATTCGCCAGCTGGAAGACATCGGCGAGCCTGTGGATCTCGTTGGACACGATTGGGGCTGCATCCTCACGGTGCGAGTCGCTTCACTGCGCCCCGACTTGATCCGTTCGTGGGCCGCCGGAAGCGGTCCGGTCAGTGCGAGCTACGAGTGGCATCCTCTCGCGAAGATCTGGCAGACGCCAGGGGAAGGCGAGAAGTGGTTCAAGGAGCTTGAACCTTCTGCCGTCGCGGACTTTATGGCCGAAGCCGGTCTTCCAAGGGAGCATGCCAAAGAGGCTGTGAGCCATATCGACCAGACGATGGGGGATTGCATTCTTCGTCTCTACCGTTCAGCTCTGGCCGTTGGAAAGCAGTGGCAACCGGACCTCACCAAGGTGCAGGCTCCCGGCCTTGTTTTTTGGGGTGCGGACGATTCAGCGTGCCCCGTTATATTCGCAGAAGAGCTGGCCTCGGACACGAAAGCCCGGAGTGTCCTCAAGCTCGAGGCGGGTCACTGGACCATCGTGGAGCGCAGCGCAGAGATTGCTCGAGCTTTGGAGAAGCATTGGGACTCTGTGGAGAAGACAGCAAAGCAAGCCAAAGGAGAACAACCATGAGCAACGTAGAACTCGATGTGAACAACGTCCTCGCTGCGGAAGCGAAGATCCCGAGCGGAGTTCCTGTAACCATGATCAATCTCGTGGCGTTCTTTCCAAAGGCTCAGTACGAGGATGCAAACGAGAAGCCCTGCTCCGGCATGGAAGCCTATATCCAACGGTACGCGCCTGCGTTCAACCAGGTGGCAGCGGAACTGGGGGTAGAAGGAATCGAAGTCATCTATGTGGGAACGGTAGCCCAGACGATCTTGGGGCCAGCCGAGCCGAAGTGGGATGCCGTGGCTCTCGTGCGCTACCCTGACTTTTCCACTCTCCGCAAGGTGACGGAAAGTCCCCTCTATTTTGAGAAAGCGGAACCACACCGCAAAGCCGCACTAAGAGCCTGGGAGTTCATCGCAACCTTTCAGCCGGAAGCGGGGTAAGTGCCGACGAGTTCGTCACCGCCTCTTACCGCTGTTCGCGAGTTCACAACAGAGCTCTCGCCAGAGCCCGCCCTTACAGCGCAGTCCTAACCGCACAAGTCTGCTGTTCGCTTTCTGGCATAAAAGAACTCCGGGATAGCTGAGCGGCAACCCTGTCGATCCCAATGCAGAGACTTATCGGACGGGCGGAGAGAGCTCTGGCTCAAATCCCGCTCGGCGTGTAGTACACGTTTGCTGGAAGTACTCTCGAACCGGCCTGTTTAGCTTCAGTCCCGCATGATCGGAGTTGAGCAATGCGACCTAGGTAAAAGAACGCCACCTCGCCCCAGTGACCGACGACCTCAGAAACGAGAACGACGTCTCTAGTCTTGAGAGAATCGTCCCGTTGCGCTCTCGCACTGACAGACATCATGCAGCCACAAATTGTAAGGAAGACTACAGCGTAGAACTTGTTGGCGGGTTCCTGGGTGCTCCAGCTTTCGCTTTCGCTGCCTTCTGTTTGGGTTGGCCCCGGTCACAAGATCGGCCAGGGCAGGAGCTCTACGTGAGAGGTCTACGCAACCAACGCTGGCTCATCGTGAAATACGTCGCCTTCCATTCCATGGTCGAGCTCGTGAAAGCGATCAAGGAACAGCGAAGCGTGTGCAACAAACATCAGTGGGTACTGGAAGAGAGAACCATGTGCGGCATCGGGATAGAGGATCAACTGAGCATCGGGCAGGTTCTGCTGAAGGTAGAAGGAGTTGATCGTGTAGAAGATGATGTCCGACTTGCCCCCGACGATCAGGACAGGGATCTTGATGGTCTCGAGGTAAGCAAATCGCTCTCCCGCAGGATTCCCCCATTCCTGCAGCGCGGCAAACTGGGCCGACTGCACCTTGTCACTGATAGGGAGATCGCGATTCTCCACCCGCGCGTCCCTGCGTTTCAGAAACGCCCGGCCCGCGGCCTGACTTGCTGGCGATGCCGTGAAGAAGCCGTCAATCCAGAAGTCATCGAGGTCGCCGTACTTGTTCGAGAAGATGGCCCCCGATTCGGGCGTAAGCGGAATGCCATCTCCATTGCGAGGCCCGCTGCCAACGATGACCAGCTTGCGGACCAGGTCCGGGCGTTCCATCGCAACGTTCTGCGCAATCATCGAGCCGATAGAGAAGCCGAGAACATCCACCTTTGTCAGTCCAAGCGCATCGATAAAGACGCCTGCACTCTTCGCCATCTCTGCGAAGGTGACGGACACCTCCCCGCTGGAACTGGCGATGCCCGCATTGTTGAACAGGATGACCTCACGATCCGCCGCAAAGCCATCTGTCACCAAGGGGTCCCAGCTATCCATGTTGCCGAGGATATGAGGGATGAAGACGAGCGGCAATCCATCCTTCTTGCCAAACCGGCGGTAGGCATAGCGAACGCCATGAGCTTCAACGAATTGAGTCGGTGCGGTGTAGTGGGTGTAGGTGTTCATACGATGATGCGCTCCTCCATTGACAGGCAGGTTTATGCCCGCGATGTTTTTCCTGTTCGTACGAGCTGCTGGCGCCGACATAAAGCAGCTCCGGATCAAACTTCAGGGTCCGCCTTTGGCCAGCCAGCGAAGCAAAACAAAAGACGCGACTGGAGTGGTTGAACAGAAGAGCCGATTCTGTGTCTCGGATGAGCTCGGTCGCCTCGTGAGCGAGAGCGGTGTCAGGCAGCAAGATGCCGGTAACGAACTGTGTCTCAGTGATGAAACTGGTCGTGCTGCTGTTCATTGGACTACCTCGAAACACACCACCGTACGGTTGGCCCCAAGCAAGATCTGGTCGAGGGAAGAAGTCTGCGAAATTTTCTAAGCGAGCAGCGCGATGGACGACACGGCGATCCCGAGGGCAATCGAAGGTCTCCTTGCGAAACAAGCTAGGTACAACGATACGCAACATTTCGTATCGTTTACCTCTTGACGATAGGATACGCTTCGTATCGTGTTTGGTGCATAATGAGGAGAAATTTCTTCGAGGATCGTTGAAGGGTCTAATGAACGAAGTAGCTAAGCAGGTTCCCAAGGGGGGCCGCCCCAGAAGCGAACAGCTTCATCAGGCCATGCTCAAGGCAGCGCTTGACCTGGTCCTCGAGGTCGGATTCCGTGGAGTCAGCATCGAGGGCATTGCCGCCAGGACAGGTGTTGGCAAGACGACAATCTATCGCAGGTGGCCGAACAAAGCTGCTGTCGTCATGGAAGCCTTCATTGGTCTTCTCGGTCCTGCATCCCGTTTTCCAGAAAATTGTAGTCCCACGGAACGGCTCAAACTGCAAATGCACATCACCGCGAAGGCCTTTCGGGGGAGGGTCGGAGCTTTGGTCAAAGCGCTTTTGGCAGAAGCGCAGTT
>CAXTCB010000018.1:0-40324 GCA_964242875.1 uncultured Acidobacteriaceae bacterium | reverse complement strand
TCCCCAACTGGCTCTCGCACATCCTTGATCTCCTCACCACCGCCTTCCTCAGCATCTACTTCATGCTCGAAGGCGGCGAAGTCTACGAGTACTTCCTCTCCCTGTTCAACCAGAAACCGCGAGCCCGCCTCAACTTCACCCTCCAGAAAGCCGAAGTCAAGATGAGCAAGTGGCTCCTCGGCCAGGGCCTCCTTATGCTCATCCTCGGCGTCTGCAGCACCGTCGTCTTTGGCATCCTGCATGTCCGCTACTTCGTCCTGCTCGGCGTCCTCATGGGCCTGCTCAACATCATCCCCATCGCCGGCGGCGTCGTCACCATCATCCTCGCCGGCGGCGTTGCCGCGCTCGACTCCTGGCCCAAGATGGCCGGCGTCTTCATCTTCTACGCCATCTACATCAACATCGAAAACGCCGTCCTCACCCCGCGCATCATGAAGTCCTCCGTCGACCTCATGGGCATCACCGTTCTCGTCGCCCTGCTCATCGGCACCGCCCTCGCCGGCATCGTCGGCGCGCTCGTCGCCGTCCCCACCGCCGCGCTCATCTCCGTTCTGCTCGATGAATACGCAGTCAAGCGTGACGCCGTCTCCGCCGCAAACGCACAACCCGTCTTCCCCCATCCCTGATGCCCCCGCCTACGGCAGCGTCTTCATCTCCATCGGCGCTGCAGCCCCGCACCGCTCTTCCCCGCTCTTGATCCCCGCCAGCATCGATCGCGCTCCCGCCACCCCCGGGCTATACGTCAGCACCGTCTCCAGCACCGCCTGCGCCCCGGCCTTGTCCCCCAGCCGGCACTCCACCGCCGCCAGGTTCTGCCCCAGCTCCGGAACATCCTGATTGTTGGCAAACGCCACCTTCCACAACGCCACCGCCGCCTCCAGATCCCCGCCCCGCGCCAGCAGCATCCCCAGATTCGTCCCCGCCACATAGTTCTCCGGGTCCGCCGCCAGTGCACTTCGGTAGAACCCCGCCGCCCGCCCGTCCGCACCCTCCATCTGCGCCAGGATCCCCATCGATCGCAGCACCGTCCCATCCCCCGCGTCCTGCCGCGCCGCCACCGTCAGCAGCCGCTCCGCCGTCGCCCGCGCCGGCTTCACCCCACCCACCGCCAGGTTGTAATACGCCAGCCCCAGGTCCCGCGCCTTCGTCGGCCCGCCCAGCACCGACACCAGCTCCACCGCCGCATCGCTCCGGACCGGAGAACCCGCGGGCGCCAGCGCATCCGGCCGTCGCCGAATCCGGTGATCCGTCCACGCCACATGCGCAATGTTCTCCGACCCCGTCTTCGGCATGTGGCACCCCGTGCAATCCGGGTTCCCGCTAAAGTGCGTCTCCGCCACAAACCCCTGCCCCGTATGGCAACCGAGGCACTTCGCCCTGTAGTAAGCCACACGCTCGTCCTGTCCTACCGTCCGGTGCGGATCATGGCAGTTCATGCACGACATCGCCGGCCCCGTTGCCACCTTGCACCGGCTCGCATTGAACTGCTCAATCTCACTCACCGCCCGCCGCGTCGTCATCTCGCCGGCAGCCACAAAGTACGTAATCGATTCGCGGATATCGTCGCCCGGCTTATAGTCCAGCACCGCCTTCCCGCGACGCTCCACGCTCGTGTCGCCCTCCAGGTGACACACGATGCACGTACTGTCCCGCCGCTCGGCCGTCAGCTTCATCGGGTTCACCACCCCCGCCTGCCCCTTTGTCGCAACGTGCTCCCGCGCGTCTCCGTGGCAGCCCTCGCACGTGATCCCCACCTGCGCAAACGGCAGCCCGCGATACAGGTTGTCCGTCCCGTCCACCTGCTTCGCCACCCCGCTCATGTGACATCGCAGGCAGCTCGGGTTCAGCGGCAGCGCCGGCGGCATCGCGTGCATGCCCTCCGCTCCCGGCTTCATCGCATACCCCTGCAGCTTCGCGTAGAACGCCACCGGCGTCTCCAGCCAGTACCCGTTCTTCCCGTAAACGTAGGTCAGCCCGATATGCCCCGATCCCAGAAAATACTCCAGCCGCTCCGTCCCTTTGAGTGCCTCAGCTCCACGAGCAGCACCCGCCGCGCTCGCATACCGCAACTCCGCCCCACCCCCGTCCCGGCCCACCGCATACTCCATCCCCGATGGCGCGTCCCTATACGTCCCCGGCAGCAGCCGATCCTCCGCCAGCCCGCTTGCATTCGCCATCGGCGTCTTCAGGTAGCTCTCCAGAATCTCCCGATGGCATGCCCCACATACCGCGTCCGCCTCCCGCACCGGTGTCGCCCCTCGTACGGGTCGTCCCGCAATGGCAGCTCGAGCGTCGTTTGCCCCTGCCGCGCGCCCCATCCCCGTCGCGGAAAGCAGCACCAGCCAGACCAGCATCCTTCTCAGGGGCAACCAGCAACGCATCGCGCCATTCTATCGTCGCTCGCCGACTCTGGACTCGCGCTCCCGCCTCGCCAGTCCCTCGCGACCATGCACCCGCGAACCGGGGAGCACCTGGCTCCGACGAGGCGCATCTTTTTTCTCATTGCGAATCCTTGCTTCATTGCGGTACTGTGCATTCGTTCTCAATGGGCCGAGTCTAAATCCACATGATTGCTTCGCTCGTACCTTAATGATCCGAGGTCTGCCTGGGAGCCGCACATGACCATCTTCAGTTTCTTCATCGGAACCTTTTCCGGTGTCTTCGTAGCCATCCTTCTTCTGGGGCTCACCCGAGCCTCCGCCGTCGGGGAATAAACCACTCCGCAACAGAATCCCTCCAACCGGTGCCGACCCCGCCCCTCTGAGTACCCGGGCCGGCTATCCCTCCCTTGCTCTCCGCAAGCCATCCCTCCGCAGATCACCCGCGACAACGCTGCTATCCTCAGTCCGTGGCCGATCTTACCTTCTCCCAGCCTGAGCGGCGAAGCCTCGCCGTTCCCATCGTCCTAGCGCTTGTGGTCCTTGCCCTCGTCGGCTTCTTTGTCCTGCGCCTTACCCCCCACACCACCGCCGACGTCGCCATCACCCGCGTCGACATCTTCCCCGCCCACACCGTCTTCAAGTCCGAATCAAATGTCGTCGGCGTCGATCCCTCGCAGGACGATCTCTACGCGCTCGTCACCATCCGCCTCACCGATCGCCTCCGCCTTCCGCTCTTCCTCAAAGACATCACCGCCACCCTCATCCCCTCCGACGGCTCCCTTCCTCCAGCCACCAGCGCCGTCGAGCACGCGCAACTCGAAAATCTCTACACCAGCTTCCCCGCCGTGCGAAAACTCGCCGCCGCCCAGACCGCCCCCCTGCTCCTCCGCGAGACCCGCATCGATCCCAACCAGACCGTCGAAGGCTACGTCATCGTCCACTTCCCCGTCACCGCCGAAACCTGGAACACCCGCGACAACGCCGTCCTCACCCTCGACCTCTACCACCAGCAATCTCTCTCGGTCACCATCCCCAAACCCCCATCCCCGTCACCCGCCTCACCAACAAAATAACCCGCTCAGCGTCTTCACTGTCATTCTGAGCGCAGCGAAGAACCCCTGATTTTGAGCTCAGCTGCCCCGACCGAGGTCGAATGGTAAGAACCGCCCAACCCGTCCGGCCCATCGCAGCAAGCCAACCGCCTAAACTACCTGCATGACCCGCCGCCGCTTTATCGCCGACACCTGGGACCGCGACCACCACACCGCTGCCCTCACCGGCGACCAGGCTGCCCATCTCGCCCGCGTCCTCCGCGCCGAGCCCGGCCAGATCTATGACCTCGTCGCCGGCGGCTTCCTTCACCGCGCCGAGATCACCGCCGTCGCCCCCGACCGCGTCGCCTTCACCCTGCACGAAGAACTCGAAGCCGACACCGCGCTTCCCCTCCACCTCCTCCTCGCCATCTTCAAGTTCGACCATTTCGAGTGGGCCGTCGAGAAGGCAACGGAACTCGGCGTGGCCCGGATCACGCCAGTCCTCGCCCGCCGCACCGAAAAGCACCTCGCCGCCGCATCCGGCAAACGCGCCGATCGTTGGCGCCGCATCGCCCTCGAAGCCAGCAAGCAATCCCGCCGCACCTCCATCCCGGAGATCGCCGACCCCGTCCCCCTGAAAACTGCTCTTGCCGCGGCAACCGCCCCCACGCGCATCCTCCTCAGCGAGATCGAACAAGCCACCCCCCTTCAGGACGCTCTTCGGCCCGAGATCGAGGCCGTCGCTCTCGCCATCGGTCCGGAAGGCGGCTGGACGCCCGAAGAGCTCCAGCTCTTCACCGACTCCGGGTGGCGCTCGGTCACCCTTGGGCCGCGAATCCTGCGCGCCGAGACCGCCGCCATTGCCGCCATCGCCATCGCCGGAGCGAACCTCCGCTAAAAGTGCCCTTACCTCTACCAAAACGCACCAAAACACCCCTTAACCTCAGCGGAAAACACACAAGAAGGCCCGGGCATTCCGCCCGGGCCTTTTTGTGTCTTCAACCATCAGGCTAGCCGAAGATCTCCTTTACTTTGTCTAGGATACCGCGTGAGTGCGGTGTGTTCTCCACCACCATCGTGTCTCCCAGCTGCCGCAGCAGATCCTTCTGTTCGCGCGTGAGCTTGGCTGGCGTTTTGATCCTAACTTCAACAATCAAATCACCTTTTCCGCGTTCGTTCAGATGCGGAACGCCCTTGCCCTTCAGCTTGAACTCGCGCCCGCTCTGCGTGCCTTCCGGAACCTTGATAACCTCTTTCCCTGCAAGGGTTTCGATCTCAAGCTCCGTCCCCAGCGCGGCCTGCGGAAAGCTGATCGGCAGCACACAGTGCAGATCATCTCCGTCCCGCTCATAAAACTCATGGGCTCTTACACTTAGCACGACATAAAGATCGCCGGACGGGCCTCCGAACTTGCCCGCCTCCCCTTCACCGCTGTATCGGATCCGGGTTCCTTCCTCAACGCCTGCCGGCACCTTAACTGCAATCTTATGTTCACGTTGCACCCGCGTCTCGCCGCGGCACACCAGGCACGGATCCACAATCAGCGTCCCCGTCCCATTACAAACCGAACATGTCCGCGCTACCGAAAAAAATCCCTGCTGAAACCGCTGCTGCCCCCGCCCGCCGCATTGTGTGCACGTAATAGGAGACTTACCCTTCGCCGCACCGGAACCATGGCACTCAACACAGGTCTCCATCCGACGGAAAATGATCTCCTTTTCCTTTCCGAAGACAGCTTCCTCAAACTCCAGCGACATGCTCATCTGCATGTCGCGGCCGCGCTGAACACGGGACGCCTTGCGACCTCCACCCCCGCCCATGTTAAACATCTCGCCGAACAGATCGCCGAAGATGTCCCCAACATCCTGAACGTTGCCACCAAACGGGTTACCACCATTTGCCGGGCCGCCAGCTTGGAAGGCAGCGTGCCCGTAACGGTCGTAAGCCGCCCTCTTTTCAGGATCGCTCAAGACACCATAGGCTTCGCTGCAGGCCTTGAACTTCTCCTCTGCCTCCGGGTTACCCGGGTTGCGATCGGGATGATATTGCATCGCAAGCTTGCGATAGCTGGTCTTGATCTCACCGTCACTCGACTCACGAGAGACATTTAATTGCTCGTAGTAGTCAATCTTGGTCACGTTTGCTGTCGCACTCATCCTTGGTCTCTACCATCCATCGTTTTCGCGGTTGTTGTGGCTGGGCTGGCCGTCAAGCTCAGTCGCTCACCTGGTCAGGGTTGGCTGCGATGCGCACCAGCGCCGGCCGGAGCAGCTTTTCCCGGAGGCGATATCCCCGTCGTATTTCTTCTAATACCTGATGATCCGGAAACTCCTTGGTTTCAATGCTGCCCAGAGCCTCGTGAACTCGTGGATCAAACTGTGCACCGATGGAATCCACCGGCTGAACATTCAAACCTTTTAAGGCCTCTTCCATCTGCCGGAGAATCATCTCGACGCCAGCCTTCAACTGGTCCGCGGAGCCTTTCGCATTGAGCGCGAGCTGGAAGTTATCCATCACGCCAAGAAACGGTTCAACCGTGCTCTGCACCGTATAGTCCCGAGCATCCTGCCGATCCTTGGCTTCGCGTTTGCGTGCATTGTCAAACTCCGCCTGGAGACGGGCGAGGCGATCTCGCAGTTGATCCCGCTCCGCGGTGACCTGGTCCAGCTCGCTCTGCAACACCTGCGGCGCTGCAGGGGTATCCTGATCTACGTCCATCTCACCAGCTGCGGTTTCCTGTCCATCCAAAACGTCATCCGGCATGATTTCCTCTGATTTCATAGTGCCCTTCTTATTATTCCGGATTCCCGTCCATCCTGGAAATCGTCCCCATCGATTTTGCTCATCCACTCGTCCACCCCTGCCCATCCGATGCATCTATCCTGCGCGCACCGATCACCCTGACGGGTAGAGCATGCGTTGGAAGGCGCCTGCGACGTAACTCACTGCATTCATCGTCGTCTCATAGTCCATCCGTGTCGTGCCAATGACTCCTACGGTCCCACGCATCTCGCCCTCGACTCGAGCAGGAGCCGCAATCAGAACCAAGCCAGCCATCTCTGGGGCCTGTTCCTCAAGGTCAAAGACGACACGCACACTCTGCTGATGAGTATCGATGTAAGCGCTGAGTAGTTCAAAGAGACGCTGCTTGGCTTCAAGAGCCGCCAGCACCTCGCGCAATCGTTGCCGTCCCGCGTCAAACTTCGACGGCTGGACAAGATTGCCAATCCCGCCGACGAAGACGGTCTGCTGCTGGGTCTCAGGGACGGCGCCCGTCCAAAGCTGTTCCACGGACTGAAGAAGATGCTGGTAGTGGCTGCGCTCCTGCTCGACTCGTTGCGCGATCTCGGCGCGCACGCGTTCGACGCTCCAGCCGCGAAAGCTCTCATTGAGAAAGGCAGCCGCTGTCTCCAGCTCCCGGAGTGTGAAGTCCCGCTGCATGGAAAGAACGCGATCACGAACCATGCCGCTGCGTGTCACGACCACGGCCAGAACACGAGAAGGCGCGAGGCGCGAGAAATGCACATGTTCCAGAAGTTCACTCTCACTGGCCGACGCGATTGCCACCCCGACGCCGCTCGAGAGGGTGGCAAGCAAATGACTTGTGCGCTCGAGAAGAGCATCCGCCCCCTCTGAACCTGCGAGGCGTGAATCGATCTCACGCCGAGAGTTTGCGGAAAGCCGAGCAGCCGCAATACGACTTCCGCCGGACAGCTCGTCAACATAAACGCGAAATGCTCGCGCCGTTGGAATGCGACCGGCAGAGGTGTGCGGCTGATCCAGAAAACCTGCTGCCGTCAGAGCTGCCATCTCATTGCGTATCGTGGCCGAACTTACGCCCCCACCGTCACTTGCAAGACGGGCGATCGTAGCCGACCCGATGGGTTCTCCCGTCTCAATGTAATGCGCAATGATCGCCAGGAGAATCGAGCGTTGCCGGACGGTGATCATCTCCATGGCTGCCAATGGTGCTCCTCCAACCTCAACCCGTCGCTTACAGCAAATCTCAGTGAACTCAACTCAAGTTTACTGGATCCGTCAAGATCTACTCGATTTCAAGGACGCCGCCGCCCTGCGCCGCGACACGTTCCGCGGCCAGAACGACCTTTTCCGCGACGCGGAAGAAGCCCCCCCCCACATCACTCTCAGGACCGGCCAGAGAAACCGGCATGCCACGATCTCCCCCTTTCCGGATGGATGGATCCAGTTCCAGCGATCCCAGAAAGTCCACGCCAAACTGTGCTGCCATGCGCTCGGCGCCTCCCTTGGAGAAGATATCGATCTCCTGATGGCAGTGGGGACAGTGGAATGTACTCATGTTCTCTACAATTCCGAGCACTTCAACGCGGACCTGGTGGAACATCTCGAGGGCTTTCCGGGCGTCCTCGAGGGCAACATCGCTTGGAGTCGAGACAACAATCGCGCCGGTGAGCGGAACGGTCTGCACAAGAGATATCACCACGTCTCCGGTGCCGGGGGGCAGATCGACGACAAGGAAGTCGAGTTCTCCCCACTCCACCTGCATAAGGAACTGGCGCACAATCTGGTGCAGCATCGGGCCCCGCATCATCATCGGCTTATCGCCCGGCGAGATGAGCCCGACCGAGATGAATTTCACGCCATGAGAGAGGATCGGCTCAATACGATTCTCTCCAACTACATTGGGTTGGCGGGTTACGCCGAGCATCGTTGGTACATTCGGACCGTAGATGTCCGCATCAATGAGCCCCACCTTGAAGCCGAGTTTGGCGAGAGAGACAGAAAGATTGACAGCAACCGTCGTCTTGCCGACACCGCCCTTGCCGCTGCCGACGGCGATGATGTACTCCACTCCTGGTAAGGGTTGCGGCCCTTGCGGCGTACCTGCTCCTGTATGTCCCATACTGCTGATCTCCTACTTCTGCGCTGGTCATCCCGGCCGCATTTAGTTGAGTTGTGAAATTAGGTGTTCCAGGAGGTGCCGAGGGCGGATCGAAGCTCTCGAGTGCGGAGCACCTCGCCGGCCCGCATCTCTCGGCGCCGGCCAGCGTCTTCAAAGCGACGGAGTTGGTGCACACTTTCTGGTACAACCTGTGGAACGACGATCCGGTTCCCTTTCATGTCCATCGCGACGTAGGTGAGATAGGCGCTTGAAACATGGCGCAACCCGCCATCCTGAAGGACGTTTTCTACCATCGCTCTCACACCAACCTCCATGCTGGTGCGGAACGCCCGGTTCACACTGGCTTTCAGGATGAGCATGTCGCCCACGTGAACGGGAGCTACGAAGTCCAGATGATCCATGCTCGCGGTGACCGTGATAGCACGTGCATGTCGAAACGCTGCCGTGGCGCCAACCAGATCGATGAACTGCATCAAGCGGCCGCCAAAAAGGTTTCCTAGGGGATTCGCGTCACCGGGAAAGATGATTTCGCTGCGCTCTGACTGCGACTCTGCAACTGTTCGCGTTAGCGCTATCTCACTCATGAAACAAGTGTACGGCGAACCTTCTGGCGTTCTGAACAGATTCAAGCTCTCCTTACAGCGCGATGGCAAAGGATGCCATCCTACCAAGCATGGACAAAGTGGCTGCACTCTTGGCGATCCTAGAACAGAATCCTGAAGATGCCTTTGCGCGGTACGGTCTCGCGATCGCTTACGCCGCGGATGGGGACACAGACAGGGCCCTGGGTGAGTATGCCACTATCCTGAAGCATACCCCCGAGTACGTACCGGCTTATCAGATGTCTGCCCAGTTGCTTCTGAGAACCGGGCAAACTGAGGAAGCCCGACTACGCATCACTGACGGCATTCAAGTCGCAGCAGAAACAGGAAATACGCATGCGGCCTCCGAGATGCAAGCCATGCTTGATGATTTAGCCGGCTAGACTTTTGACTTAACCAAGTAGACTGAAACTATTCCTCGCTCCAGACCAGGGCCTGCATCTCAACTGCACAGTACTGCCCTTCGTGTGAGGTGGTCGACACCTCCGCATTCATCCTTCCTCCTCTCACCGCTTGCCTTAGATGCGCCTCCGGAGTACTCCGTGTCCAAACGTCAAGACATCCCAGTCGTGCGATGGGTGCTTTACGCGTTCGCGACCCTGCAGTTCATCCGTTTCTACGTCGTCAGCACTCGCTTTTACCTTAGAATGCCGGCTTATCTTAGCGGGCATGAGCGACTTCCGTTCCAGGAACGGGTGCTTCCCATCATCCTCATGTGGCCGATTAACCACTGGTCAGCGCTTATGCACGCGCTTGCCAACCGTGGGCATGATCCTGAGACTGCGTCCGCAGCAACGCCCCAGACGGTTGCCTTCTATCTTCTCAGCCTCGCCTCCTTCACGATCGCGGGAATCTTCACCGTGAAGCTGTATCGGGCGGTGACGGAAAGCAGTGTTCTGTCTTCGCTTGTCTACCCGGTCTTCCTGGTCATCGCGATGTGGACATATGTCATCCACATTGACGCTAACTACTCTTACCCCTACGACATGCCGGCGCTCGCCTTTTTCACGGCAGGGATTTACTTCATCTACACTCGACAGTTTGCTCCCCTGATCCTTGTGATTCTGCTGGGAACGCTCAATCGAGAGACGACTCTGTTCTTAATTGGTATTTACATGCTGGATGCTGCAAGCCGACCCAGGGCAGACGCCAGTACACCTGTTGGAGAACGTTTCGATCTGCAAGCAGTGCCTTGGCTGCGTGTCTTCGGCCTCGCACTCCTATGGCTTGGTATTAAGGTCAGTCTCGTTCTCTACTTTGCAGGTAATAGCAACGCCGAAAATTACAACCGTGTCGTTGAGAACGTGTTTCGGCTAAAGTTCCGCTTGCTCCCATCGTTGTTGAATATCTGCGCTTACCTGCTGCCTGTTGTCTGGATCTATCGCCGCCGCCTATCACCTGTGCGCTTCGCGAACTACCTGTACATCCTGCCCTTGTGGTTCGCGATCATGTTCTATACCGGGGTCATCCTTGAGACAAGGATCTACGGAGAGCTGTCGGCATACATCGCTGTATCGGTGGTCCTGCTTCTGGAGGAACATGTCTCCGAGTGGAAGTTTGGCCCGCGAACTGTGCGGCAAAACACCGAGTTGCGCCACCCGGTGGCGGCACGAGAGACCTTGCTCGAGTCGGAGATGGCAGCGAAATAGCCACTCCTCGCATGCTGCAGCAATCGCTGCAGTGAGAAGAGAGACGTAGCTCCTACCGGTTCAAAGTTCTTTCAGGCATCCACAGGCTCGGATGACACCTAAGGAAATCGCACTTGCCGGTGCTGAGGAGCCCTTGAGTCTGCAAATGCTTTGCTCTTCCTGAGGTGGACCCCAGCCTCTCATGTCAAGTAAATGAGGGCGTCCGCTCCCGTTTATGTCACACACATCCATCGCCTCTACGCGAACCCTGGCCACGCGCTGGAGTTCTATACTTGTGTCTATGGCAATGAGCAAGGTACCGGATTCCCTGCCGAAGACCCTCGGCGCGCTGCGCGTGAGTGAATACACCCCAGAGCGTGTTGCGCGCAGTGTCAAGGATGAGTTGCGCGATAATCTGATCGCGAGATTGCGAGCAATTCAAAGCACCGGGGAGGCCTTGTTCCCGGGGATCGTTGGGTATGACGACACCGTCATACCGCAGATCGTAAACGCGGTGCTTTCTCGTCACAACTTCATCCTGCTTGGCCTGCGTGGACAGGCAAAAAGCCGCATTCTGCGAGCGCTAACGATCTTGTTGGACCCGTACGCACCCTTTGTCGCCGGATCTGAGCTTCGCGACAACCCATACGCGCCTCTCTCGAAGTTCTCGCGCGATCTCCTCGGCCGGCTCGGGGACGACACTCCGATCGCCTGGATGGTTCCTCAGGATCGTTATGTTGAAAAGCTTGCAACGCCTGACGTCACCGTGGCCGATCTGATTGGCGACGTCGACCCGATCAAGGCGGCTCGGTCTGGTCATGAACTTGGAAGCGAACTTACGATGCATTACGGCCTGCTGCCTCGAGCGAATCGAGGTATCTTCGCCGTGAACGAGATCCCTGATCTCGCCGGCAAGATTCAGGTCGCACTCTTCAACATCATGCAGGAAGGCGACGTCCAGATTAAGGGCTACCCGGTTCGCCTGGAGCTTGATGTTGCCATTGTTTTCAGCGCGAACCCTGAAGACTACACCGCACGTGGAAAGATCGTGACGCCGCTTAAGGATCGCATTGGCTCGGAGATCCGCACCCATTACCCAGAGTCAATAGACGATGCGATCAGCATCACCGAGCAGGAAGCATGGACAGCGCGAAGCTATGCCGGTGACGACACCATCCAGCGAATCGAGATTCCACACTACATCCGCCAGATTGTTGAGACCGTCGCGTTTGCCGCGCGGGATGACAAGAAAGTCGACAAGCGCTCCGGCGTGTCGCAACGGCTCCCCATTTCAACGATGGAGTTGGTTGTCTCCAACGCCGAGCGTCGAGCGCTCATCCACGGTGAATCCACCGTGGTTCCGCGAGTCGGCGACATCTATGCGGCGCTGCCAGGGATCACCGGCAAGGTTGAGCTCGAGTACGAAGGGGAGATGCGTGGTGCGGATGTGGTCATACGCGAGATCATTCGAAACTCTGTCGCCAGCATCTTCGACCAATACTTCGCCGACACAAACACGCAACAGATCGAGCAATGGTTCAATCTGGGTGGCACTGTCCAGTTGAATGATGCACAACCCTCGCAATCCAGCTTTACTGAGCTACAGCAGATTCAGGGACTGATGGAGAAGCTATCTCCCCTCGCAGTCAACGCGAAGTCATCCCCGGAGATTGCGGTGTCAGCCGCTGAATTCTTGCTAGAAGGCATGACCGCTCACAAGCGAATCAGCAGAAGTGAAGAGCGGGCCTTTTCTGCCGCGGAGAAGAAGCAGCGGAACGAGCAGGCAGCACAATACGGGGAAAAGATGCGGGACCAGCTTCGAGATGAAGCTTCCGCCCGCAACCGTACGCGTCGGGGCTTCAACTAAATGCAGCTGTGCTCGCGGGCGTTGTTGCCAATCCTCTCCTGACACAAAGGATTCTTTCGCAAGCCATCGCGATACACACTAGAACCAGCGTTAGATCTTAGATATTGATGTATCGG
Source organism: uncultured Acidobacteriaceae bacterium (assembly GCA_964242875.1). GTDB lineage: Bacteria > Acidobacteriota > Terriglobia > Terriglobales > Acidobacteriaceae > Edaphobacter. The sequence goes on along the minus strand of CAXTCB010000018.1, from coordinate 27,814 downwards.
ACTGGATCGTAGACACGCAGTATGCACTGCGATCCGAGCGGCAACCAAAATAGTCTGCGGGGCTCGGCCATGAGACGTACACGTTACTCGAAGTTTACCGGCGATCTTTCCTCGTCCTTCGGCCTTGAAGATCTCATGCAAGCTCTGTCAGAGTTTTTTCTTGACTCAGGCTTTCAGGATCCCATGTCTCGCTTCCAGGAGTTCGATGGCGAGCAGACCATGGAGAACTTGCGTGAGGCGGTTCGCCAGGCACTTGAATCGGGTGACCTCTTTGATGAAGAGGCCCAGGAGAAGTTTGACCAGCTCGAAGAGCCCCAGGTCGAAGAACTCATAGATAAGATCATCGCCAAGATGCAAGAGCAAAACTTTATCAACGCCGAACAACCGCCCGAAGGGCGAGGTGAGCAGGGAGACGGCGAAACCGACGCGAAGTTTGAAGTCACCGATAAGGGGATGGATTTTCTTGGGTACAAGGCTCTGCGTGAGCTCCTCGGTCCTCTCGGCCGATCAAACTTCGGCAAACATGACACACGTTTCGAAGCGTCCGGCGTAGAGACGAACGGCTCAACCAAGCAGTATGAGTTTGGCGATACGCTCAATCTCGATATCACCGCCACATTAAACAGTGTCTTTGCCCGCGAAGGCTTCGATGCGACTCCCGACCCGCTGCATCCCGGAACACTGAACATCGAATACAGCGATTTGCACGTGCACCAAGCGGACTACCAGAGCTCCTGCGCGACGGTCGTATTGCTGGATTGCTCTCACTCCATGATCCTCTACGGCGAAGACCGTTTCACGCCGGCGAAGCGGGTAGCAATGGCGCTGTCGCATTTAATTCGGACGCAGTTTCCCGGCGACACCCTTTCACTTGTTCTCTTCCACGACTCTGCGGAGGAGATTCCCATCGGTCAGCTGCCGCGCGTGAAGGTTGGCCCGCATTACACCAACACCCGCGAAGGCTTGCGTGTTGCGCAACGTATTCTCGCTCGCCAGACAAAAGACATGAAGCAGATAGTCATGATCACGGACGGCAAACCGTCGGCACTCACCTTGCCAGACGGGCGAATCTACAAGAACGCGTTTGGCCTGGATCCTCTCGTCATCTCCGAAACGCTGGAAGAGGTCGCACGCTGCAAACGATCCAACATCATGATTAACACCTTCATGCTCGCAGAAGACTTCGCCCTTATGCAGTTTGTCCAGACGATGAGTTCGATGTGCCGCGGAAAAGCGTACTTCACGAGCCCTGAGCGGTTGGGATCTTACCTGCTCATGGATTTTATGAATCGGCGAGTCAAGACCGTCCACTGATCTTTGCGCATGGACTCGCTACCACGATGCTCGCATGCATCCTACTCCCCGGCACCTGTGCTTCGTTCCGCTCGTCTATCTGTTAGCGGCACAGTACAGGGTATGCCGTACGTAGATTTCAGGAGAGCGAGAGATGACACCACAAGAGCAGGGCATGATCAACGGTCTGATCGACCGTGTACAGAAGACGCAACTGCAGGAGAAGGATGCGGATGCTGAACGACTGCTGCAGCAGGGACTGGGCCGAAATCCTGATTCTCTGTACATCTTGTCGCAAACGGTCCTGGTGCAGCAGTACGCGCTCGACCAGGCTCAGCAACAACTCAGCGAAATGAAGGCGCAGCTCGAACAGCTGCAGGCCCAACAGCAGCATCCGAAGGCGGCGACGAGCTTTCTCGGGAGTCTCTTTGGTGGTGGATCCAACGATCGCCCCACGGCGCCATCGCCCTCTCCCTTACAGCCCCCTGCCGGCGCTCAGTACGCGCCCGTCCCTGGATATGCGCCGCAGGGCAGCTATGCCCAGCCGGGCTACGGCCAGGGTGGAACCTTTGGCGGCCCTCCCTTTGGGGCTTCGCCTCAGCAGGGTGGCTTTCTTCGAGGGGCCATGCAGACGGCTGCAGGAGTCGCCGCGGGTGCGCTCGCGTTCGAAGGCGTGGAATCCCTCCTGCATGGCTTCGGCAACTCGATGACCGGTATGGGTGGCGGTGGCGGCCGCCCTGAAGAGATCGTCAACAACTACTATGGCGATGACGCAGGCGACCGCGGCGGTCATGCAAACAACTTCGCGGATGACGACCAATCGCAGCGTAATAACGATCCAGGTAGCAACGTATTTACGGACAGCAGCGATGCGGATAACTTCGCCGGAAACGACGATGATGGGGATGACAACTCGCTATCGGACAGCAGTGTCGACGACAGCAGCTTTGACGACGGCGGTGACAGCATGTCGGATGACACTTCTGGCGGCGATTCCTACTGAAGTGCGAGACAACAGAGAAGGAGCGTCGCTGCCGTTAGCCCGGCGACGCTTCTTCAGTCTCAGAGCGTGACGAAGTTGTACCGCTCTTTCCGCTCCACACGAGGTACAGACCCCAAGCCGCAGCTGAACAATTATCTTGAACTCCCCCATGCAGCAGCATGCGCTCAAACTCCGGGACGGAAACTCGATGCACAACCATATCGTGCTCTTCCGGGTCGCGAGACGTCTCGCCCAGGCTGAGCTCCTCTGCAAGAAAGATATGGTGGCGCTGTCGCATCACCCCATAGGCAATCCATAGCGAGCCAATCTGAGTCATCTTCCGCGCCGTCAGACCTGTCTCCTCGCGCAACTCTCCGCGCGCAAGCTCCTCGGGGATTATGTCCGGTCGCTCCCAACCACCCTGCGGGAACTCCATCAGCGTCTCCTGCACCGTGTAGCGGAACTGCTCCACGAGATAGACAAAGTCGCCGCCTGTCGTTCGATCGAGGGGAATGATGATCGTCGCGGGATCCTTATCGACAACGCCATAGATGCCTCGCTGCCCATTCGCTCGCTCGATGACATCCTCGCGAACACTGGTCCACGGATTGCGGTAGACCTCGCGGGAACTGATGGTGCGTATACTCACGATCCAACCTCAATCCGCACGCTATTTGCCTTCACCGGTTGGCTCCAGGAACTCGATATGCGACGGATACTTCTCCGAACCGTAGATCGAGATGGTCTGCGCCTTGTAGGCATCTGCAGGAGCTGACATGATGTTGGCGACGAACGTCTGTGGGTTCCTGTCATACAGCGGAAACCAACTCGATTGCACCTCGACCATCATGCGATGGCCCTTCAGGAACGTGTGATCCGCACCATGAAGGCTCCATCGATACTCGTTTACATCACCAGAGTTCACTGCCTCCGCGCGCTCCAGGCTCTTGCGATAACGGCCGCGAAAGATCTCTTCAGCAATCATCAGCTGGTAGCCGGCCATCCCCGCCGGCGCGTCATTCGGATAAACATCAACCAACTTCACCACCCAGTCCGCGTCAGTACCGGTTGTGGCCGCGAAAAGGTCTGCCATGATGTCGCCTGTCACCGTCACGTCATGAGCGAGTGGCCCGGTCTCGAAGTTCGCCAGATCCTTGCGATCACTCACAAACCGCTGGTCTTCTACCAGCCAGGTACGCCACATCGATCCTTCAGCATACGTGGACTGAATCGGCCGATGCCGGTACGGGATCGGATCGGCAGGATCCGCGACGTAGGCCGCCGCTTTCACATCATAGGCTCCGGTCGGTTGCGTCTCGATCAGCTTCTTTCCGCTCGCAAGGAACAGCTTCTTCGCCGTGAAATCGTTCTTCGGCGGCCATGACTCATACCGCTTCCATTGGTTCACACCGGTACGGAAGCTGGCGACGTCCTGCAGGCCAAAGCCCGACCGCCCTTTCAGATAGAACTCGAAGAAGGGAGCTTCAAAGGTCTTGCGGTACTCCTCGCCCGTAGGCTCCCCGAAGTCCACTGCTCCCAGGCTGCTAGCCGCACCGCTCCATCCGCCATGATTCCATGGACCGAGAACCAGAAAGACCTCATGCTTCGTGTCATGCGGTTTTAGCGCGGCGTACTCAGCCTGCGGTCCCCACATATCTTCCTGGTCCCAGTAGCCTCCGACCTCAAGCGTAGGAACTTCAACCTTCGTTTGCTTCTGCTCCACCGCCATGCTCTGCCAGAACTTCGTATACGTGGGCTCGTTCAGAAACCGTACTGCCGTCGGCAGAGGTGTGATCGAGGCGGCTTTCGCTGCACCTTCAAAGTTCACATTGCGCAGGAAGAAGTCGAACGTGTCTTCCTTCGATTGCACCCGAACATCCGTCCGCTGTCCCTCAAGCTGCTGCACGTAATCGAAGCCATAGGTCTCCCGAAAGGCTCCATTATGGAAGAAATCATCGCCCAGCCAGACGTTTGTCATCGGAGCCTGCGGGCTGATCGCCTTGACCGCGGGGTGCGCATCGATCCCAGCCATCGCAGCGAGAAAGCCCGGATACGAGATGCCGAACACGCCAACCTTCCCGTTGTTGTTCGCAACATGTTTCAGCAGCCAATCGATCGTGTCGCGCGTATCCGTGGTCTCGTCTACGTCTTGCTTTGTCGTATGTGCCACAATCGGGCGGTTCATCACGAACTGCCCTTCACTTCCGTAGCGTCCACGGATGTCCGCGAAGACGAAGATGTAGCCGCTCGCCGCAAGCTCCGGCTTCGCCTGAGAGATCTTCTGCGCGTCAAAGCCATCGACGCCGTAGGGCGTTCTTTCCATCAGCAAGGGCAGCTTCTCGCCACGCTGCTCGGATTCCGCGGGCCGCAGGATGACAACGTGCAGCTTTGCACCATCACGGACCGGAATCATCGCTTCCTGTTTCACGTAAGCCGCAGGCTTCAGCGCCGTTCCGACTTGCGCAACTCCCAGAGCGGTCCCGCCGATGAGTGCCAGTGCGCTCGCGCCAAGCCAGATTCGAAGACTCCTCAACACCTTCATCTGCAAAGATTCCGCCTTCAGCTTCAATCGTTTCGTCTGCTACTGGCCGGTGAGATTTCCCGGACTCGCCATGCACTGCCATCCAGCCTTGTTATGCGATCCATCGCAAAAAGGGCGCTTCTCGCTTAGTCCACACCGGCAAAGACTCACCGCTGGCTTGCCTGTAAGATCCCACGTTTTGCCGTCTGCGTCCTGCAAAACGATATGTCCCTCGATACGTAGCGGCCCATTTGGACGCACGGTAATCCTGACCGGCTCTTCTGCCATTCCTGTCATTCTCCCACTTCCTGAATAGGCTCAGAATAACAAACTCGCATACCTCAGCCAGAGTCGATCCGCAGATTCCGCCGCCTATAATCGGCTCATGCCCGCGGCCCCTATCTCTCGTTCCATCTTCCGTCCTGACAACCGTGCCGCAAACGTCCTACGCCCCGTAAACATTCTTCCAAACTACGTTCGGACCGCCGAAGGCTCGGCCTTGATTGAGGCTGGCAACACACGTGTGCTTTGCAACGCCACCATTGAGCAGGGTGTCCCCGGCTGGCTGCGCAACTCGGGCCGTGGCTGGGTGACAGCAGAGTACGGCATGCTGCCCCGTGCCACGCTTACACGCACGGCGCGCGAGAGCGAGCGAGGCAAGATCGGCGGACGCACCCACGAGATTCAGCGTTTGATTGGCCGCAGCCTCCGCTCCGTCGTGGACATGAAAGCGTTGGGTGAGCGCACCATCATTCTCGATTGCGACGTTCTGCAGGCAGACGGCGGTACGCGTACTGCCGCCATCACCGGAGCAGCCGTTGCTCTCGCTATCGCTCTCAATAAGCTTGTTGCCGCTGGAACACTGAAGTCCTCGCCGCTACGCCAGATGATCGCAGCCACATCGGTTGGCATCGTCGACGACAACCTTCTGCTCGATCTGGCCTATGAAGAAGATTCGCGCGCGACGGTGGATATGAACGTCGTCATGCTGGCCTCTGGCGGTCTGATCGAAACGCAAGCGACCGCCGAGAAGGAATCCTACAGCCGGGCGGAGTTGAACGGCATGCTAGACCTCGCCGAATCCGGCATTCGAGAGCTCTTCGTGCTGCAGGAGACCGCAATCTCGGCAGCCTGAACGGTCAGTGAGAGCCTGCGTCACGTTCCGCGGATAGAATCGGTGCCGAACCGCATCACATACTGCAAGGAGATCAATGCCGTGCTCACACAACCTACCGCCGGAAAACTTGCTGGCCTGAAGGCAGTTTCGAATGCACGCGGTGTTATCGCCGCCGCCGCCATGGACCAACGGGGTTCGCTGCAGAAGTCTCTTGCAAACGCCCGTGGCGCGTCCTCGGACGCGCACGATCTCGAAGAGTTCAAGACCCTTGTTACCTCTGTGCTGACCCGCTACGCCTCTGCCATCCTGCTCGATCCGGAATACGGGCTCCTGGCTAGCAAGCAACGCAACAGTGCCGGGCTGCTGCTCGCGTATGAGAAGACAGGCTATGACTCGGCAACTCCGGGTCGGTTGCCTGATCTGCTGGATGTTTGGAGCGTACAGCGCTTGAAGGTGGCGGGTGCCGACTGCATCAAAATCCTTCTTTACTACACGCCCTTCGAGAAATCGAACATCAACGACTTGAAGCATGCGTGGATCGAACGCATCGGCGACGAATGCCGGGCAAATGACATTCCATTCTTTCTCGAGTTCGTCGGCTACGATGCCGAGGGCGGAGACGAAAAGTCACTCGCCTACGCGAAGAAGAAGCCCTCCATCGTCTCAGGCGCTATGGCGGAGTTCGGGAAGGAGCGCTACGGTGTCGACGTTCTGAAAGTCGAGGTCCCCGTGGAGATGAGCTACGTCGAGGGGACAAAATCGTATGGCGGCGAAAAGGCGTACACGCGTGCAGAGGCTCTGCAGCACTTTCGCGATGCTGAGCAGATGACTGACAAGCCGTTCATCTATCTTTCAGCCGGCGTGTCGAACCCCATCTTCGTCGAGACCCTTGGCTTGGCGGCGGAATCCGGAACCAAGTTCAACGGGGTGCTCTGCGGCCGCGCGACCTGGAAAGACGGGATCTCCGTTTACGCCAAGCAAGGCCCGAAGGCGTTTGAGGATTGGCTTAACACGACGGGGGTCGCCAACATACAAAATGTGAACCAAGCACTGGAAGCGGCGAGCCCTTGGTACCTGAAGTATGGCGCCAGTTCACTCGATGATCTCAAGTAAGCGTCTTTGTCAGGAAAGCCGGGGCATCTGCCTCGGCTTCCTTTTGGTCTAGGTGCCTATTCCCACTCAATCGTTCCCGGCGGCTTTGACGTAATGTCGTAGACGATCCGATTGATGCCTCTCACCTCGCTGACGATGCGGTTGGAGATTCGTCGCAGCACCGCATCCGGTAACGCTGCCCAGTCCGCTGTCATGCCGTCTTCGCTCTCGACAGCACGTATCGCACACGCATTCGCGTACGTTCGCTGATCGCCCATCACGCCAACCGATTTCACTGGAAGCAGCACAGCGAAGCTCTGCCATACCTTGTTGTAGAGACCCGATCGCTTAATCTCTTCCACCACGATTGCGTCGGCTTCCTGCAGCATGGCAACCCGTTCTGCTGTAACGTCTCCCACAATCCTCACAGCGAGGCCGGGACCGGGAAATGGCTGACGCTCGATGATCTCAGCCGGCATCCCAAGATCACGACCGATGCGACGTACTTCGTCCTTGAACAGATCGCGTAGCGGCTCGATCAGCTTCAACTTCATGTCGACCGGTAGGCCTCCCACATTGTGGTGGCTCTTGATCGTGTGCGAGGGCCCATGCACGCTGCTCGACTCAATCACGTCGGGGTACAACGTTCCTTGGACCAACCAGGCGATCTCTTCGCCCGCGCTCTTTTCCGCTTCAAAGATTGTGCGAGCCTCGTCGTCGAACACGGCGATGAATTCATTACCGATGATTTTGCGCTTCTGCTCTGGATCGGTAACGCCCGCAAGCTTCCTCAGGAAACGGTCACTCGCATCCACAGCGACGACGTTCAGTCCAAGCGACTCTCGCATCGTGCTTTGAACCTTCGTAAACTCGTCTTTTCGCAACACACCGTTGTTCACGAAGATGCATGTTAATCGGTCGCCGATCGCTCGTGAAACCAGAACAGCTGCGACACTTGAATCCACACCGCCCGAGAGGCCGCAGATGGCGTGACCCGTCCCCCCCACCTGGGCGCGCACCCGCTCGATCGTCGTCTGAATGAAGTGCTCTGGAGTCCAGTTCGCCTCTGCCCCACAGATATCAAGCACGAAGTTCTTCAACAACTCGGTCCCTTGACGCGTGTGCACCACTTCGGGATGGAATTGAACGGCCCACATCCGGCGACCTTCGTCGGCGATCGCCGCCAACGCGTTGTTCGTCTCCGCAGTCAGCGAAAAACCATCTGGTAAGTGTTGCGCCTCATCGCCATGCGACATCCAGACATCAAGCTCGCCCGGAAGCCCGCGAAAAAGTCGAGTCTCCGCGATGATCTTCACCGTCGCATGGCCATATTCATGCCGCGCGCCCGATCGAACCGAGCCACCCAAATGATGCACCATGAAGTGCAAGCCGTAGCAGATGCCAAGTATTGGAACATCGAACTCAAGGATTTTTGGATCAGCAGCCGGGGCGTCCACGTCATACACCGAATTCGGACCGCCAGACAGAATTAGGCCCGATGGGGCGAGAGTTCGTAGTTGTTCAAGGCTGACAGTGCAGGGGAGCACGACAGAAAATACATTGAATTCCCGAATGCGCCGGGCGATGAGTTGTGTGTACTGCGACCCAAAGTCCAGAATGACGATCGTAGAGGTAGGCACCTCTGTAGTGTATCCAACCGCTGAATCTGTTCCGACTGGGACCTGCCCGAGCTAGTTGGGATCTTTGCGCCGCGTATTTTGAACGGCCGTCACGATGCCGATACCAAAAAGGATGACACCAATCGCGATGATGTAGTTCTGCGGTATGTGCATCAAGTGAGCGAGATAGGCGACTCCGGCGATCAGAACGAGATACCCAACAGCGTAGATTCCAAATGACATGGTTTGCTCCTAAACAGGAAAGGGGTTCAGTGTCACAGGATGGGATGCCGATTGTCTACGTAAAAACATTAGAGGGCTGCTGTTTTCGGCAACGACTCAGATTCGCTGTAAAGCCGCCACAGCTCCAGATAAGCAACTAGTCGCGCAACATGGAAGAAGTCGGATGCGAGCAGGTAGAGAAACAGAACGCCGATCGTCCAGTTGAGCAGGAAGGCAGGCGTCGTCACTGTCTCAAAGGGAAGCGGACACGCTGAAAGAACCATCGCCAGAACGATCAGAGCGAGTTTGATAATTCCCATCACCAGGTTGATCTCGACGAGTTCCAGCCTGATCGGTCCTCGAGTGACAGACGCTCGCAGACTAGCCCGAACACCGAACCCGCGTCGCATGGCAACCAGCGGCGCCAGCGATAACGCCCAGCTCACGATCGCCCATAAGCAGAACAGGAACAAGGTTCCGACGATTACGATTGCGAAATATTCGACAAGCTGAGGCTGCCCGCCGGCAGCCAACGGGCCCGAGACCGCGGTCTGTCCTGCCCACCACACCAGCGCTGACCAAAGCACCAGGCTCGTACCCAGCGCAACAATGCGGAGAAGCTGCAGCAGACCAACTGTTCTCAACGAACGCTGCATGGTGGAGTCCACACGTCGCAGCACTGCGGTCCGGCCAATCGTGGAGATCAGCAGCCAGATAGCCAGAAGTACCGGAAGCATCCACAGTGCCACGTGCAGCACGGGCGGAAGCAGAAGTTCCAGAGCCGTCGCAACGCGCGCCGCCGCGCCCGCAGGATCGGTAATTGTGAGTTGGCTCAATCCCAGGCTGGCCAAATCATGTCGTCCCCCGGTCACGTTCGAAAGGACTTCCATTCCCTCTCGCCACAGAAGCCAGAGCGCAAACGAGCCGTAGGTCCAACGCCATAAAACCTCAAGCGCAGTGACACTTGGATGTTTCCAGCACCAGTGCATGACATGGACGAAAGACTGTGTGCCACGCGCGGGCGCCCTCATTGCGGCATTTCGGCCAGACTCCGCACCATGCTTCGGCCATTGGTCCACCTATCGCACCACGAAGTTCACGAGCTTGCCTTTGATCACCACGGTCTTCACGAGCGTCCTTCCTTCCAGTCGGGCCCGCACCTTCTCCTCGGCCTGTGCCGCTGTCTTGATCGTTTCCTCGTCACTCCCGGCCGCTACGGCAATCACCAGCACCAGCTTGCCATTCATCTGCACCGGCACCTCCAGCAGATCATCCTTGGCAAGCTCCGGGTCCGCTTCAGGCCAACTGGTCCGGAAGATCGCACCCGCGTATCCCATCTGCTCCCACATCTCCGCGGCCAGAAACGGGGCAAAAGGAGCCAGCAGAAGTACCAGACCCCGAAACAGCTCTGCCACCGCGGACGGCTGCACTCGACCTGCGTCCATCGCAGTCTCATGCGCCGTAATCTCATTCACCAGAATCATGATCGAAGAGACACAGGTGTTGAAGTGCCATCGTCCTCCGAAATCCTGGGTGATCTTTCCGATCGTCTGGTGGAGCTTCCGCAGCAGCACCTGCCCCTCGGCACTTTGCTCTTCCGCGCGGACATCCGCAGCTTTCCGATCGCGAATGCCAGGAGCGTACTTTGTCACCAGTCGGTGCACCTTGCTTAGAAAACGGCTTACGCCCGCAACGCCATCTTCCTGCCATTCCAGATCCCGGTCCGGGGGCGCCGCAAACAGCGCATACATCCGCGTCGCATCCGCTCCATAGCGCTCGATCATCAGATCCGGGCTCACCACATTGCCCTTGGACTTCGACATCTTTGCGCCGTCCTTGATGACCATTCCCTGCGTGAACAGCCGCGCCGCTGGCTCGGTATTCACAATCAACCCGAGATCTCGCATCACCTTCGTCCAGAACCGCGAGTAGATCAGGTGCAGAATCGCGTGCTCGACCCCGCCGATATACTGATCGATCGGAAACCAGTAGTTTGCCTTTGCCGAGTCGAACGGCGCTTGCTCATTCTTCGCATCGGTGTACCGGTAGAAGTACCAGCTCGAATCGACGAACGTGTCCATCGTGTCCGTCTCCCGCAGCGCTGGGCCGTGACACACCGGGCACGTCGTGTGCAGAAAGCTGTCCACGCGCCCGAGCGGCGATCCGCCCTGCTGCGTGATCTCTACCTGATCTGGCAGGAGCACAGGCAATGCATCCTCCGGCAAGGGCACAACACCGCCCGGAGCCACGCCTGCGTGGCCGCGCTCGCAGTACACCATCGGGATTGGCGTCCCCCAATACCGCTGTCGGCTTACGCCCCAGTCCTTCAATCGAAATGTAACCGTGGCTCGTCCAAACCCGCCGCGCTTCGCAAAGGACGCCATCTTCTCCTGCGCTTGCAGACAGCTCTCGCCGGTCCACTCTCCGGACTCGATCAGCACAGCCTCCGCCTCACCCAGGTACGGCAACTCCAGCGCCTCCGGAGTCTCGTCCACGTTCTCCGCGATCACGCGCCGTATGTCCAGCCCATATTTTGTCGCGAACTCAAAGTCCCGCGCATCATGTGCCGGCACGCTCATAATGGCGCCCGTGCCATAATCCGCGAGAATGTAGTTTGCCAGCCAGATCGGCACCTGCTCCCCGTTAAAGGGATTGGTTGCAAACCGGCCAGTAGCCACTCCCTGCTTCTCAATCGTGCCAATGTCCCCCGCTTCGCGCGCCGCCCGTTGCTGCGCGATCATCGCTCCAATCTCTTCCGCGAGGCGGAGATTCGTCTCCGCAAACTGCTTTGCCACCGGATGTTCCGGCGCCAACTGCACGCTCGTTGCCCCAAAGATCGTGTCGACCCGGGTTGTGAAAACCGTAATCTTTTCCGCGCTGCCCTCGATCGCAAAATCGATAAACGTTCCTTCACTCCGGCCGATCCAGTTCGCCTGCATCGTGCGAACCTTCTCCGGCCATCCCGCCAGCTTCTCCAATCCCTGCAGCAACTCGTCGGCGTACTCCGTGATGCGAAAAAACCATTGCGTCAGATCACGCTGCTCTACGATTTGGTCGTCGTGCCGCCAGCAAACCCCGCTGATCACCTGCTCGTTCGCCAACACCGTCTGGCACTGCGGACACCAGTTCACCTTGCTCTTTTTCCGGTATGCGAGGCCCTTCTCGAACATCTTCAAGAAGAACCACTGATTCCACCGATAGTAGTCCGGCAGACACGTCGTCACCTCGGTCGACCAGTCGTAGCTCAGCCCCATCCGTTGCATCTGCTTGCGCATCGCAGCGATATTCGCCAAGGTCCATTCCCGCGGCGGCGTGTTGTTCTTTAGCGCCGCATTCTCTGCCGGCAATCCAAAGGCGTCCCATCCCATGGGGTGCAGCACGTTGTGGCCGCGCATCCACATGAAGCGTGCCAGCGCGTCGCCAATCGCGTAGTTCCGCACATGCCCCATGTGCAGCTGCCCGCTCGGATATGGCAGCATCTCCAGGCAGTAATACTTCGGCTTGCCCGAACTAATCAGGTCCGCCGCATAAAGGGTCGGGTCGGCATCCCAACGCGCCTGCCACTTTGGCTCGATCTCTGCCGGGTTATAGCGCTGCTGTTCCGTCGCTTGCTGATCCTTGATTTCTTGCATGTCTGTTCAATTGTAAAGACCTGCGGAGCTCCTACCGGCTCTCTCTTAACCAGACGTTCACTACACAGCCGCGAGCGTTCGCAGCGTCGCCACATTCCGCGCCTCGTCTCCCGGGCTATCCACCGGCGTCTCCGCTATAAACGCCGCATGTGCGAAGCGCTGGTCCCGCAACAGGCGTTTGAAGGCCGCCGAGCCAATCGTCCCGTATCCGATGTGCTCATGCCGATCGAGCTTCGACCCCATCGCCGCCTTTGCATCGTTGCAGTGCCACACCTTCACCGCGTCGAAGCCCATCGTCGCCTCAATCAGCTTCGTCGTCTCAATCCACCCATCCTCCGACACCAGGTCGTACCCCTTCACATGGCAGTGGCACGTATCCAGACACACCCCCACCGGCACACACTCCCGCAACCGCTCCACCAGCTCCGCAACCTGTTCGAAACTCCCGCCCAGCGAGAACTCCGCACCCGCCGTGTTCTCGATCAGCACCCGCAGTCCTCCCGCGTTCAGGTCGAGCCCGTCCACAGCCTGCTCGATGCCGCGTGCTGCCAGCACCAGACCCTCTTCCCGCGTCAAACCCTTCCAGCTTCCCGGATGCAGCACGAGAAACTCCGCGCCCCACGCCAGCGCTCGCTCCACCTCGCCGCGAAACGCTGTCACCGCGTTCGCGCGCACACTCTCCGTCTGCGAACAAAGATTGATGAGATAGCTCGCGTGGATCACCAGCGGACTCACGTCGTGCTCCGCCCGCAGCGTCCGCATCTTCACCCCGTCCTCCGGCTTCACCGCCGCCGCCCGCCATGTGCGTGGGCTCGAACTGAAGATCTGGAATGTGTTCGCCCCCGCATCCAGCGCCCGCTGCACCGCCGTCCAACATCCGCCGGCCGTCCCCAGATGTACCCCAATCCGTTGCTTCATCGCGTCCATCCCGATAGGCTACCGCACGTGCATCTCATATATTCCGTGCGCCACTCATCACCGCAACTGGAAAGGATCTACTGCATGCCGCAGCCGCAGAACGCAAGGAACCACGCCAGGATTGATCTCCTGCATCATCCCGCCATCCTGATCCTTGTCCTGAATGTCGTCGTCGCAATCATCTGGGCGTTCGTCAGTCACGGACCCGGCCTTCCACTTCGCCTCTGGCTCGTCATCGTCTCCGGGACGCTCGCTATCAGCAGCCTGAAGGCCCGCATGAACCCTATCCGAGTTCAGGATCGAATCATCCGACTCGAAGAGCAACTTCGCTATCAGGCGCTTCTCTCGCCGTCGCAGCTTATTGCCTCGCGAACACTGCCGCTCTCCAGCCTCATCGCCTTGCGCTTCGCTTCAGACGCTGAGTTGCCAGTTCTATTGGATCGCACAGTGAACGAACAGCTTACGCCAAAGCAGATTAAGCAGGCTATCTCCGCCTGGCAACCAGACCTCCACCGGGTGTAACCGCAACCTCCCTCAAAAAAAAGGCCGCCCATTTCGGCGGCCTGCTTCTTCCATCTGTCTTGCTAGTAGACATCCCGCTGATACCGCTTCTGCTTCTTCATCTCCGCCAGGTACTCGTTCGCGTGTTCGAGCGTCCCGTTCGATCCCTGCGCGATCGCATCAAGCAACGCCAGCTCCACGTCCTTCGCCATCCGGCTTGCATCACCACACACGTAGAAGTACGCCCCACGCTCCAGCCACGCATACAGCTCCGCTGCGTTCTCGGCGATGCGATCCTGTACATAGATCTTCTTCGCCTGATCCCGCGAAAATGCCGTGTCTAGCCGCTTCAGAAGACCATCCCGGTGCATACCCTCGAACTGCTCTTGATAGAGGAAGTCCAGCGCGCGCCGCTGCTCACCGAAGATCAACCAGTTGTCGCCGGTCTGTCCCGTCGCCTGCCGCTCCTCCAGAAACGCCCGGAACGGCGCAATCCCTGTCCCCGGTCCGATCATGATCACCGGCGCGGTGCTGTCCTCCGGCAACCGGAACGCTGCGTTCGCATGCAGAAAGATCGGAAACGTCGATCCTACCGGCGCTCGGTCGCCCATATGGCCGCTCGCCAGCCCCTGCCGCTCCCGCCCATGCGACTCATAGCGCACTACACGTACCGTTGTCTGCACATTATCCGCGTGCAGCGCCTGGCTTGAGGCGATCGAGTACATCCGCGGTGTGAGCCTCGAAAGGATCTGAAACAGTTGCTGGGGCTGCGTCACGACGCCCGGGAAATCCGTCGCAAGATCCACAAACTCGCGACCCCAGCAGTACTCCTCGGCGCGCGCCTTGTTCTCCGGCCCTACGAGATCCTTCAGTCCGTCCAGACCCGGTGCTAGCTTGCCGAACTGCGTCACACTTCCGCGCGTCAGCTTACCAATCGCCAGCCGCGTCCGCAGGGCCTCGTGCAGATCAATCTCTACCTTGTAGTGATCAAGCACCCGCTCTGATCCCGTGTACTTCATTGCTTCGAGAACCTCAGCCACAGCCTCACGCCGGTTCTCCGGGATGATCCCAACGGCGTCGCCTGGCGTGTATGCCATCCCTGCATCAAGCGACAATTCGATATGCCGGGTCTCCTTCTCGGACCCAGCACCCGTCAGCAGATCGTTGACTAGCACTGTTGCATGGAAAGGATTATTTCGCGTGTATTTCGAAGCGTGGCTCGTCACCGGCGCTTCCGTCTCAGTCAGCGTTTGTTCACTCATAGTGGTCCATTAAGGCTATCGCATTTCTCGGACAGATGCAGGCTCGCCCGGCAAATCCTAGGGGAGCCGGAAAACCAGCCCGGTGCTCAACGTCTTGGGCGCATACGTGTCGCCCAGCCCGCTCAGCCGCCCGTAGCTGAACTCCACCACACGCCAGTCCAGCCGGGGAAAGAATGTGAAGTCCACGCCGCCCAGAAACTGGTAAGTCAGGTGACTCGCGCTTTCGCGTGCTGCTCCCTGCCCGACTGTCAGTCCTCCATAACCCACCAACGCTTCGACGTACGGCTTGAAGGGCAATACGTGAGGAGTAATGGCGGCACGAGCCCCTACCTCCAGTGAATTCAGAGATTGATTGCTATCCGCTCCATGCGTGTCGCCACGCCGCAGAAACGAGCCGCGTACGTCATATCCAAGCGCTATCAGGCCCAGACCGTTGTCGTGATACAGCCCGATCGTCGGCCCATACATCCAGTCCGTGTTCGCCGCTGAAACCTTGCCGCCGGTAAACTCCGCGTAAATTGCTGTCTGCGCCCGAAGCATCGTGCTTCCCTGCACCATCAGTCCCGCTGCCACAATCCAAAGCCAAGCCCGCATCAAACTACCCCACATCCAGAGTTGATCTTCTGTAAGACTACGTTTCCAGTGAGTTGTCATCGTCTCCTCCCGCACAGACGCATCACTTTCGGCAACCTTCCTCCGCCCGCTGCTACCCTTCCTGTACATGGTTCTCCCCGTTGACTCGCTACAATCCTGAGAACGCCGCCCCGAGCGCTTTTGCGGCCCACTCGTACAGAAATGTGGTCCCCATGCCCCTTCGTCTTCTCCGCTCGGCCGCTTGTGCCAGCGTCAGCGCGGCTCTCTGCGTCTCGAGCAGCATCGCCACCGCCGCCGCGCCGCACTCGCCCGCCACAAAGCAGATCGTCGGCTATCTCTCGCCCAAACACGTTCTCACCGCTGCCGACGTCCCCGCAAATAAGCTCAGCCGCATCAACTATGCCTTCTCCGCCATTAAGGACGGCCAGATGGTCGAAGGTTCGTCCTTCGACGCCGACAACTTTGCCCTCCTCACCTCGCTCAAACAGCAGAACCCCGGCCTGACGATCCTCGTCTCCGTGGGCGGCTGGGGCGGCTCCGGCAACTTCTCCGACATGGCTCTGACCGTTGCCAGCCGCGAGCGCTTCATCGAGTCCGTCGTCCGTTTCGTCACCCAGTACAAGCTCGACGGCCTCGATATTGACTGGGAGTACCCCGGCCTCGTCGGTGCCGGCAACACCTTCCGCCCTGAAGACAAGCAGAATTACACCGCCCTCCTGCGCGAGCTCCGCGCCCGCTTCGATCGCGAAGAGAAGCAGCAGCATCGACACCTCCTCACTTCGATCGCCGTAGGCGGCAACGCTGACTTCATTGAGCACACTGAGATGGCTGCCGTCGCCCGTTACGTCGACACCGTCAACCTCATGACCTACGACTACTATGGTCCGGACGAGGACAAGATCTCCGGCAACCACGCCCCGCTCTTCACCGATCCGGCCGATCCCAAGAAGATCTCCGCCGAGCGCACAGTGCGCGCCTATGAGGCCGCCGGCGTCCCTGCCTCAAAGCTCCTTCTCGGCCTTCCCTTCTACGGCAAAAGCTGGGCCGATGTCGGTCCCGAAAACAACGGCCTCTTCCAGCCAGGCACCAAGCCCGCCGCCACCTTCCACGACTACAGCGCGCTCGCCAACTACAGTGAGCAGGGCTACAAACGTTACTGGGATTCCGCAGCCGCCGTCCCCTGGCTCTATAACCCGGACACTCGTACCTTCATCTCCTTTGAGGACCCCGAATCCCTCGCCCACAAGTGCCGCTTCGCGCTCGATCAGCACCTGGGTGGCGTCATGTTTTGGGAACTCACGGAAGACGCCAGCGGCGCCCTGCTGGATACCATCGACACCACGCTCCACCACAAAGAATCGCCCTCCGGAGCCGCCCATGTCGGTAGCCACTAGCCCAGTCGTCGCGACTCCTTCCAGCGATCCCATCGCCTACGATCGCATCGTCTCAATCGACATCTTTCGCGGTCTCACTATGCTGCTGATGATCTTTGTCAACGATCTATCCAGCGTCAAAGGTCTCCCTCGCTGGACCTATCACGCTCACACCAACGAAGACTTCATGACCTACGTTGACGTGGTCTTTCCCGCCTTTCTCTTCATCCTCGGCATGGCGCTTCCCCTCGCCATCGAGCGACGTCTCCGCAAGGATCCCTCGCTTCTTCATCTCGTCGGACACATACTCCTGCGGACCTTTGCCCTGCTCGTCTTTGGCCTGATCCTCGCCAACACCGACGCTGGTTCGAGCGAGCACATGCACGGCCTGAACACCTACGTCTGGGGCCTTCTCGCCCTTCTTGGCGCCATGCTCGTCTGGGCCGTCTACCCACGCGAGTCGCGACACGCAACCCTCTTCCGCGGTCTACGCCACTCCGGCATGGTGCTGCTCGTCCTCATGGCCATCGTCTTCCGGCGCGTTACCCGCAGTGGCCATCTCGCCTGGATTGATTTCTCCTACCCCGAGATCCTCGGTCTCCTCGGCCTTACCTACCTGTGCGTTTCTCTCTTCTACCTCCTCACGCGCCGCTGGGCCTGGGCACCCTTCGCGTGGTTCACCGCCGCAATGCTGTTCTGCTGTGCCTCCGCTGGCAAGCTCCTCCTCTTTCCCGATCACACCTCCATGTGGGCCTGGCCGCCAAGTAACGGCTCCATGGTCGCTATCGCCATGGCCGGTGTCTTCACCTCCGCGCTCTTCTTCGGCCCTCTCGCCGGAAAACTTCGTACCCCTGAACGCCGCATCCTGGCCGCCATCTCATTCGCGACTCTTTCACTTGTCGCCGGTCTCATTGCCGCACCGCTCGGCATCTCCAAGAACCGCGGCACTCCCACCTGGAGCCTCTGGAGCATCGCCGCCAGCGTCATCGTCTTCGCTTCCCTCTACTGGATCTGCGATGTGCGGCACCGTGCAGCATGGGCCAACTTTCTCCGTCCTGCTGGCTCCAACACCCTTCTCACGTATCTCGTCCCGGACCTCTATTACTTCGCCGTTGCCGCCACTGCGACCACCTGGTTCCGCACCCACCTCGCGTATGGCTTTCCTGGCGTTCTTCGGGCCTGCATCACCACAGCACTGATGCTCGCCATGGCTGCCATGCTCACCCGCGCGCGCGTCCGTCTACAGCTATAACCAACACAAACGGCAATCGCGAGCCTTCCGCGACTGCCGTTTGTCGACGCCTCTCGTTCTAGTGCTTTCCGAGTAGTCCGCCCAACGCGTTACCGAGCTGGTTTGCATCAGGTTTGCCAGGAACCACACCCTTGCCCGTCTTTCCGCCAATCAACTGTTGTGCCGCGCCAGCGCCAAGCCCCTTGGTCAGACCCGCCAGATTCGGCGCAAACGTCGGATTACTCGTGGTTCCACCGATCGCCACCGGGATCCCGGCCTTCAGTAACCCGCTGGTAAGTCCGCCAACGGACCCCAGAGCACCGGCCGCTCCGCCGCCGCCTCCTGGAATGAATCCGCCCGCTAATCCGGCGAGACCGCCCAGCCCTTTCGCGGATCCGGCACTGCCTGCGCCCGGCGTTCCGGACGAAGCCGGTGAACTAACCAGCCCGGTCAACTTCAGCAGTACGTTGTAATCCAGCGCACCGGCGGCACTCACCGTACCAGCACCTGTCGCCGTTCCAACACCCGTCACGTCCAGCGCGATCTTGTCCGTGCGGATCGCCCCGCCCGACTCCTGAACAATCATGCTCAGCGACTTCACATTAGTGCCTGAACCGGTGGCCGACCCGATCCGTCCCCCGGTGAACTTCGAAAGCGTCTGCAGCTTCGCTCCCAGATCAAATCCCGCCAGCTGCGTATTGCTCAACTCTACCGGCCCACTCACAATGGGGCGTGCTGAAGACCCTGAGACATTCAGATTCGTCGTGATCGTGCCGCCCTGCAGACGTGACCCTTGCGGCAGCGTGACCCCAAGCGCAGGCAGGAACGCCTCAAGTTCATTGATCGACATGGCATTGCCATTCACCTTCAGATTCAACGCCGTGGTCGGTCCGCTCGTCTGGTACGTTCCCGAGATGTTGATCGCAACACTGCCGATGCCGATCGTCGCCCGCTGTATCGTGCCCGTCATCGCGCGCTCATCCTGCGTGATCGTGAACTGTGCCTCGACCGGTTTGGCGGAGGGCCGACCGTTCTTCGCGAGCTTAATCCCGTCTACGTGAGCTGACCCGCTCGCGTTAAGTGTCTGGCCGTTCGATTGCACCTTGGCATCCAGATTTGTCATGCCGTTGATTCCAGCATCAGGCGCCAGTACGCCGCTCGTCTCGAGCTCCACGTGCTTCAGGGAAACCTGCGCGTCGATCGGTGTAGCAGCCGTGTTCACTTGATCGAACGGGCCCGCCTTGCCATTCGCGCTGAGACTTCCACCGCCCGGAAGCTGCGCGCTCACAGAAAACGGCGAGAAACTCTTCGGAGTCAAGTTACTGATCGTTGCATTAACCTGCTGGTACACCGCCGGTGGTCCCGCTTGCCCGGGCGTCGTCAGAGTGATCGTCCCATTCTTAATCTCCGCACTGTCCACCGAGAGATTGTCCATCATCTCCGATCCCTCAGGGTTTGCCTTGGGCGTAGTCGGCTTAGGTGCTGTGTTCCGAGCAACTGTGATCCGGGGTGTGTCCACCAGCAGCTTCGTCACATGAAGCTGCGTTCCGCTCCACGCTGCATCGACCACCAGGGAGTCCACCGTTCCTGAGATCCCTGCGGAAGAATCGACGAACCCAGCCGCCAGGGGATCGATATGCTTCAACTCCAGGTGTCCGTTGAAGGGGGTCGCTGCGGCGTCCTGCTGATTCAACGGACCCGCCGAACCCTTCAGCGTCACCGTTCCGTCCCCAGGTAGGTGCGCAGAGGCCGTGAACGGAAAGGCGTTTGCAAACCCGAAGTTCTTTACATCAAGGTTCACCTGTTCATAGCGGCGGTCCGGTGTCGTTGCCCCGGTGCTTGAACCCGGGCCCGTGCCCACCGTGATCTGCCCGTCAATCACCTCAATATGTCCTACCGTCAAATCCGGAAACGCCTGTTTGGTCTCCGGGTCCTGAGCACCCGTCTTACTTGCCCCCCCGATCGACGAATAATTCCACGTCCCTGTCGCCGATCGCAGCAGTTGAATCTTTGGGGTCTGCAAAGAAAAGCTTCGAATGTGGATCTCACGATGAAGGATCAGCGGAAAGATCTCAACACCAATCTTCACGCTCTGCGCTTCAATAAATGGTTGCTGGCTAAACTTGGGGTCGTCAGCAACTGTTGCCTGCTCGGCTACGAGTCCGCCGGTCCACACGGAGAGATTCAATTTACCGATCGCTACTTTTCGTCCTAAAGACTTCGAGAGCGTCGTCTCTATCTTGGTGCGAAAGCTGTCCGCATTCAAAAACATCGGAAGTGCGACCACTGCTACAACCACCAACAACACAACAACACCCACCGCGGCTAGCAGAATACGGGTGACTCTTCCCATCGATAAACCCTCGCAATCTTGTACCGTTTGGGATGCTGCCATCTCCTTTGATGTTGCAATTTCGCCCCAAACGAGAGGGTAAGGACACCCGACGACTCCCCTTTGGCCACGACAAAGGAGAGCTCGTGCTGGAGCTCTCCTTTTCTCATATCGTCTTCTTCGGTTCGAACCCGCGTCATGCCTCCGAGGGTTGCAGAGGACCTAACTGCATCAGCCCAGCCACTTAGGGTTCTGCGCGGTGCCGTCAAAATGATTGGTCGTTTTGAATAGTTCGAACTTGCCCGTCATGGCTGCTTCCTTCGTCTGCCCGAGCAGGCCCGCGATCTGCGTATCAGTCATCGGCTTGAAGGTCTGTGCTGCCGTCAACGCTTGCTCCAGAATCTTTGGCGAATCAATACCCGTGATCACCACCGAAACAGGAAGCGTCAGCGAGTAATGCAGCGCATCCATCGCCTGTACCGTCCCGCTATCAAGAATGTAGTGATCACCGAAGGTCTTCATCGCCAGTACACCCGTACCCTGCTTGATCGCGACGGGCATCACCTCGTGTTGAAACGACCGGAAGTGCGCGTCCATCACGTTGATCGGCATCTGCACCGTATCGAACTTGAACCCATGCTTTTCTGCTGTCTGAAACATCCTCAGGTGAACGGCGGGGTCTTTATGTCCCGTAAAGCCGATATAACGAATCTTGCCCGCGGCTCTCGCCGCAACGGCCGCTTCGAGCGCTCCACCCGCAGCAAAGATGCGATCCGGATCTTCCATTCGGATTACTTCGTGAAACTGCACAAGGTCAATCACATCCGTTTGCAATCGTCCGAGCGACTGTTCCAGCTGCTTGTTGTACTCCTCCTTCGTGCGCCCATCCAGCTTGGTCATCACAAAGACCTTCTGCCGATAGCCGTCCTTGAGCGCCTGCCCAACCCGAACCTCGCTGATACCGTCGTTATAGTCCCAGCAGTTATCCATAAAGGTGATCCCCGAATCGATGCCCCGGCGCGCCAGGGAAACCATCGCTTCGGCATCCGGACCCTTCCCTAAATGGTAGCCACCCATCCCGATTGCGGACACACGCTCTCCCGTCGTCCCCAGCTCGCGATAGACCATACCCGGTGCCTCCGCACGCTTCGTAGCCGTATGCCCCGATTCCGCCGTCTGCGCTGCCCCGGAACTCGCAGCCGCCGCAATCCCGGCCGCTGTTGCACTCTTTAGAAAATCGCGACGCTCCATAAAGTTCCCCTGTCCTTGGTTAACTTCATGTGATGCGGTCCCTCGCATCGCCGTCCAAAGATCGGTTCAACCGCATAGAGACGCTGGAGCGGAATAGGCCTCGCGCCGGACTAGCGCTGGCAATGCATTCGCTGCACGCAAACGCGATTCCGATCACATCGCAGACCAGGAGGGAGAGCGATGTACACATCCACCTCCCGCTCCAGCTAGCTTCCTTCCGTTCTGCTCGCGTACGCCGCCACGGCAGCATCCAGCACTCGTTTCACCGGCACTGCATGCGCTGCTGCGGCCGACCGGCAATCCTCGAACTCAGGCTGAGCGTTCAGCGTCTCTCCCGCTAACGTGCCTACCTTCACCCGAACCGTCCCAAACGCAGTGTCCACGGCGACATGCGACCGCTCCAGGCAGGACCGGCTCTCCTCCCGCCGCCGCACCCCCAGCGTGCTCGTCTCCCGCAGCAACAATTGTTGCAGCGAGGTTGCATCCGCTGCATCGCACAGCACCGTCAGCAACGTTCCCTGGCGACCCTTCTTCATCCCCACCGCCGTCGTCATCGCATCCAGGGCTCCCTGCGCCAGCGCCCTCTCCATCACGTGCGCCAGCACCTGCGGGCTGCTGTCGTCCAGCGCCGTCTCCAGCACCGTCACCGTCTGCGTTCCCTTGTCGTGATGCTTCATCCGCTGCGCGGATCCTTCTGAACCTGTACCTGTCTCCGCGGCCGAACTCTCTCCAAGCGAAAGCCGCAGAACGTTCGCAAACCCGTCCGGATTCCGGCCGCCAGCGCCATACCCGATTCGTTCCACCCGCATGGCCGGCTGCTGTCCGAACTCAGGCGCAAGAGCTCGTACCAGCGCCGCCCCGGTCGGCGTTACCAGCTCCTGCTGCACATGCGCCGAGTACGTCGGCATCCCGCGCAATAGGTCCGCCGTTGCCGGCGCCGGCACCGGAAATGTTCCATGCGCGCACAGCACCATGCCGCCGCCCACATTCAGCGGAGAGCATCGCCACGCCAGCGCAGCGCCGGTGTCCCGCATCGCCTCGTCGTTCAGCGCCTGAACTCCCGCGCACGCGGCAACGATATCCACGATCGCATCCACCGCTCCTACCTCGTGGAAGTGAATCGCATCCACCGGCACATTGTGGATCTTCGCTTCAGACATCCCCAGCAGCTCGAAGGCATGAACCGCCATCGCTTTTACCGGCTCCGCCAGCGCCGCTTTCCGGATCAACTCCCGAATCACCGTCAACGATCGACCATGTTCGTGCTCGTGGGCATGGCTGTGCGTCGCCCGCGCCTCGTGCGGGGCCACCACCTCCTGTTCATGGGGGTGATGGTGTTCATGATCATGACCGCCCTTGTGCAGATGCTGTGTCTTCGCCTGGTGCTGATGTGTAGGCGTCACCTGCTCGTCAAGGCCCGCATCTTCTGCAGGCCGCCCATCCTTGATCACGTCCACCTTGGTCGACGTAATCCCGCACCGATCTACCTTCCCGATGCGTAGGCTCGCCCCCAGCTGCATCGCCGCCGTCGCCTCTTCCAGCACCCGCGCTTCGACACCAGCATCCAGCAGTGCCCCAAGAAACATGTCACCCGAAATCCCCGCAAAACAGTCCAGATACGCCACACGCATGCGCTCATTGTGGCACGTCAGCCCTGTCCAAACACACTTTGCCGCGTCATCGCGCCGTAATGAACAGCAAAGGTTCCTCCACTGTTTCCACTGCCTGCACACACATCGCGCCGGAAACCCCGGTGCGACAATAGACCTATCAGGATGCGCTTTCGACCCAACCTTCCAGCCACACTGCTGGCCCTGCTTCTCGCCGGCTGCGGCTATCACACCGCCGGCTCAGCCACGCATCTGCCCCCTGGCACCCGCACCGTCGCCGTTCCGACCTTCGCCACCCACGTCCTGAACTTCCACACCGAAACCGTCTTCACCGATGCCGTCATCCGCGAGCTGAACACCCGCACCCGCTATCGCGTTGAGAACCAGCAAACCGGCGCCACGGACGCTCTGCTCACCGGCACTATCCTTACGCAGACGGCAGCTCCCCTCACCTACGATTCGCTCAGCGGCCAGACCTCCAGCTATCTCCTCACCATCACCGCCAGAATTGTTCTCACCGATACTCACACGAACCGCGTTCTCTATGAAAATGACGCCCTTACCTATCGCGAGCAGTATCAATCCACCACAGACCTCAACACCTTCATCCAGGAAGATGGGACCGCTGTGAATCGCGTCGCCCGCTCCTTTGCCGCAGCTGTCGTGAGCGAAATGCTGGAGAGCTTCTGATGCCCCCATCAGCGCTCAAGTCCTTCGCCGCAGCCGATCGCTTTGCCATCGAGATTGCCTCGCCCAACCTCCGCCCCGGCTACGTTCTCGCGGGCGACGAGATCTTCCTCCAGGATCGCTGCCGCAAGGCTGTCCTCGATACCCTCGCTCCGCCCGACCTCCGCGACTTCTGCCTCCATGAGTTTGATCTGGCCGAGATCAGCATCTTCGAGGTCCTCGATCGCGCTCAGACGCCCTCCCTCATGGCGCCCTTTCAGGTCCTCTTCCTCCGCAACCTGAAGACCCTCTATACCCGCGGCTCAAAAAAGGAAGAGTTCGCCGCCATCGACGCGTACTTCCGCTCACCCAACCCCCAGGCCGTCCTTCTTTTCATCGCCGATCACCTCCATCTGCCGACCGATCTGCGCCGCATGGACATGCAGGACAAAGAGCGGTTCGACCGCATCCGCGAAACCCTCGGCGACTGGTGCGGGCTCGTCGAACTTGCCCATGTGGAAGAGGGCGACGCTGCCCGATGGGTCATCGCGCACGCCGAGCAACAGTCCGTCCGCTTCGATCCCGACGCCGCCCGCGAGCTCGTCGACGCCCTGGGCGCCGACATGATGCTCATCGCCAGCGAAGTCGAGAAACTCCTTCTCTACGTCACCGCCCCCCGTACCTCAGCGATATCGGGTCTCGATCCAGAAAGCGCCCTCGCCACCATCACCCTCGGCGACGTCGAAACCATGGTCCTCGCCGCCAAGCAGCGCTCCCTCTACGAGCTCACCGACGCCATCACCGCCCACGACCGTCCCCGTGCCATCGCCCTCCTCCACGGGCTGCTCAACGCCTCGGACGGTGGGGAAGACGCCGCCATCGGCCACCTCTACATGCTCGCCCGGACCTTCCGCCAGATGCTCATCATCCTCGAGCGGAACGTCCGCGACTCCCGCGCCATCTGGCAGGCACTCTGGCAGGGCTTCCGCATGCCCCCCTTTGCCGCCGAAGACCTCATCCGCCAGGCGCGTCGCTACAAGTCCCGCCGCGATCTCACCCGCGCTCTCCGACTGATCGCCCGAGCCGATCTCGACCTCCGCAGCTCTCCCGTCTCTAAGCGCCTGGTCCTCGAACGACTCGTCCTCGATCTCGCCAGCGACCCTGCCCTCCGGTCCGCTTTGGAAGCCTCCCCGCAGTTCGCCATGGAGCTCTGAACACACCCCTTCCCAGTCTCGCGTACACCCTGTAAGCTGCTCTCTATCCCCGCTTGAGGAGCCCCATGTTCCGTCCTACTCGCCGCGACGTTTTGCGTGACCTCGGCCTCTCTGCCACTGCCCTTTCCTTCGTTCCCCAGGCCTTCGCCCGTCCCACACGCCCAAGCGACAAGCTCACCGTCGCCTGCATCGGCGTTGGCTCACAGGGCCTTCGCGTCCTTCTCGATCTCATTCGCCTCCCCGAAGTGCAGATCGTTGCCGTCTGCGATTGCAATCGCGGTTCCGACGACTACATCGACTGGAGTGGTGACGAACTTCGAAAGAAGGTCCGCACCGTCCTGCAGAATCCTTCCTGGGGCGAGAAGTACAAGGGTCCCGCCGCCGGACGTGAGGTCGCCCAGGCCATCGTCAATGAGTTCTACGCCAAGGCGCGTGGCACGGCCTCCGCAACAGGCTGCGCCGCCTTTGAAGACTTTCGCGATCTGCTCGCGAAACAGCATGACCTTGACGCCGTCGCCGTCAGCACGCCTGATCACTGGCACGCGCCGATCGCGATCGCCGCCATGCGCGCCGGAAAACACGTCTACAGCCAGAAGCCCATGGCCCACAGCGTCGCCGAAACCCGCCGCATGGCCCAGGTCGCCCGCGAAACCAAACGCGCCACCCAGGTCTCCATCTTCAACTCCGACATGCCAAAGTCCAAGGGCGTCCACGACCTCATTACCTCCGGCATCATCGGCGATGTCCACACCATCGATATCTGGACCCGTCGCCCCGGCGGCTTCTGGCCGCAAGGCATGCCCACCCCCACCGAGGTCCAGCCCGTCCCCGCCAACCTCAACTGGGATCTCTGGCTCGGCCCCGCGCCTACCCGACCCTTCAATCGCGCCTTCCTCAACTTCGTCTGGCGCGGCTGGTACGACTTCGGCTGTGGCTCCCTCGGAGACATGGGCGAGTACGGCTTTGATACCATCACCCGCGCCCTCCAGCTTGGCGCCCCGGACCGCATCGACGCCACCACCACCGAGCGCTTTCCCGACAGCTACCCGCTCGCCTCGGCCGTTCATCTTCACTTCCCCGCCACGGCCAGCCGCCGCGAGATCGATCTCAATTGGCTCGACAGCGGTCTCAAACCCGCCCGTCCCGCAGGTCTGCCTCTCGACGCGCCGCTCAGCATTGAAGGCGAGGGCGTCATCTATACCGGCGAGCACGGCAGACTCATTACGGGCTTCATGGGCGAGTCTCCTCGCGTACTCACTCCTGACGGCAAGCTCTCCTCGCCTCTGCCCACCGCGCCCCCGTCAACTGATCCCTTCATCATCGATCGTCCGGAGCTCGGCCTGACCGCCAGCAGCGGCGACGCGGCACACTTCCGCGAGTGGATCGCTGCCTGCCACGGTGGCCCACCAGCCCGCGCCAACTACGGGTTTGAGCAGCCCATCGTCGAGGGCCTCATGCTCGGCTGCATCGCCATCCGCACGGGCGAACTCCTCGAGTGGGACGCCGCCGCCGGCCGCCTCACCCAGGGTTCCGCTCGCGCCACTGCCCTGCTTGACCCACCCTACCGCGCCCCGTTCACCATCTAGAAAGCAAGGCGCCCGCTTGCCGGGCGCTTTGTTCTCGCACCTCCTACCGTGGTCACCGCTGCTCGCTGCCGTCCTGCAACGACGCGCCATTTCCTCCCCTTCAAGTGTCCGGTCGCAACCGGCTCTTCCGCCGTCCGCATCCCACGTCGCAGGAGCCCGCACATGAAACTTCTTATCCTCGGCGCCGCCGGCAAGACCGGCAGTGCTCTCGTAGAACAAGCCATCACCCGCGGCCACGACGTCACCGCCTTCGTCCACTCCGCCGACGAATACCTTCGCACCGACGTTCGTGTCGTCTCCGGAGATGCCCGTGATCAACACTCCGTCTTCACCGCCGTCCACGGACAGAACGCCGTAATCGACGCCCTCGGCGGTCACATCCCGTTCCTCCAAACCACCCTCGAAACCGACACCGCTCACAACGTCATTGCCGCCATGACCGAGGCAGGCGTCCGCCGGCTGCTTGTCATCTCCACCTTCGGCGAAGGCGACAGCGCCGCCAACGTTCACGACTTCTACAAGCACTTCATCATGCCCACGCTCCTGCGCGGCGTCATGAAAGACAAGGCCGGCCTCGAAGCCGCTGTGGAACATAGCCAGCTTGACTGGACTATCGTCCGAGCCGCCGGCCTTCGCGACGGCGCGCCCAAAGGCATCCGCGTCGTCTCGCCCGAGTCCGCCGAGAAAGTCCGCTTCGTCACCCGTGCCGACGTCGCTGCCTTCCTCCTCGATCAGCTCGAAAGCACCGAGTACCTCCACCAGGCCGTCGGCATCGCCAACCCCGAGGACTAACACTCG
>CAXTCB010000017.1:0-41584 GCA_964242875.1 uncultured Acidobacteriaceae bacterium | reverse complement strand
GACCGCGCATCGAGCGCAAACGTGCTGAACTCGCCATCCTGCCGGCTGTAGTTCCACCCCGCAGGCAGATCGAACAAGATCCGATCGCGCTGGTCATGGACGGTTCGAGCCGGCGGGCTGGTCGGCTCCGGAACCGGCTTCGGCGCCGGCCGCGCAAGCGGGTTCGGAGTCTGGGCAGACACAGTAAGGGCAAAGGGCAAGAGCAGCAACGCGGCTTTCATCTGCCTCCAAGGCTATGGGCGAACACCCCTTCTTGGCAAAGCCTTCCTTCACGCCATCCTTGCCATGACATCGTCGGCTACGATCGCCGCAAGCGCGGATCCACCAGCGCATACGCCACATCCGTCAGCAGATTCACCAGCACGTACGTGAGCCCCACTGCCAGCAGGCATCCCTGCACCAGGGCATAGTCCCGGTTCGAAATCGCCGACAGCGTAAGCCGTCCGATCCCCGGCCAGCTGAAGATCGTCTCCGTCACAATCGCCCCTGCCAGCAGACTCCCGAACTGCAGCCCCAGCACCGTCAGCACCGGCACCAGAGCATTCGGCAGCGCATGCCGGTACAGTGTTCGCGCCTCCGTCAGCCCCTTCGCGCGTGCCGTCCGCACATAATCCTGCGCCAGCTCCTCCAGCATCGCTGACCGCACCATCCGCGTCAGGATCGCCGCCAGCGAAATCCCCAGCGTCACCGCCGGCAACACCAGGTGCATCCCGAACATCCACGCCGTCTCCCGCTGCGGCCCCGCCCCCGACACCGGCAGCCAGCCCAGCCCGATTGAAAACACCAGAATCAGAATCGGCCCCAGGGCGAAGTTCGGAAACGACAGTCCGGTCAGCGACAGGACGCCCAGCGTCCGATCCACCGCCGTTCCATGCCGCGTTGCCGAGATCACTCCCGCCGGAACCGCCAGAGCGATCCCCAACAGCAGCGCCGCCGCCGTCAACGCCGCCGTATACGGATACCGCTGCGCCACCAGGTGCAACACAGAGTCATGCAGCCGCAGTGATTGCCCGAGATCCGCATGCAGCACGCCACGCCAGTATCGAACGTATTGCTGCGGGAGCGGCGCATCGAAGCCGTAGGCATGCCGCAGCGCCGCCACGTCGGTCGCGGTCGCGCCTTCTCCCAGCATCTGCACGATCGGATCCCCTGGCACCAGATGGATCAGCAGGAAGACAACAGAGACAACAACCCACAGCACAGGCAGAGTGATCACCATCCGTCGCAGCGCGTGAAGAAAGGGTCGAGGCACGTCTCTCAAAAACTAACAGGATCCGTCCGCCGCGAACATGGCCTACACACTTACCACCCGCACCCGCGCCACGCGCCGATCCTGCATCTCCGAGACCGTAAACACCCGTCCCTCGTGCATCAGGTGATCTCCTACCGCCGGAATGCGCCCTAACTGCGTCAGCAGAAACCCGGCCAGCGTCTCCACGCCCGCCTCCCGTGGAAAGTTCCACCGCAGTTGGGTCGTCAGATCGCGCAACGGCGTCGTCCCCTCCAGCTCCATCACATCTGCAAGCGTCGGCAGCACCCGTGGCACAAGGTCGAACTCATCCTCCAGCTCTCCCACAATCTGCTCGAGTGCATCCTCCGCCGTCACCAGCCCGACCGTCGATCCAAACTCATCCACCACAATCGCAATCTGCCGCCGGTCCCTCTGAAACTCCTGCAGCAACTCCACCGCCAGCTTTGTCTCCGGAACCACCGTCGCCGGTCGCATGATCTGCCGCAACGTCAGGCCCGGCGACCCCGCCGCAAACGATCGCGACACCGCGCGGAAATGCATCAGCCGCGATATATCCTTCGAATACACCACGCCCACAATCCTGTCCTGTTCCGCCGCCGCGCCCACTCGCGGCAAGGGGTCGAACACCGGAATCCGTGAGTGCTGCTCTTCGACAATCCGCGCACTCGCCATCTCCACCGGCAGATCCGCGCTCAGCAGGAACATCCTCGCTCGCGGCGTCATGATCTCGCGCACGGTCACATGATTCAGCTCGATCGCGCGATGAATGATCTCTTCCTGAAAGACCGGCAGCAGCCCCATACGCCGGGTCGCCGTCGCCACCAGCTTCAGCTCCTCGGGCGAGTGCACGGCTCCTTCTCCCCTCAGCGGCGCCCGGAACAGCCGCAGCACCAGCGTCGCGGAGTTGTTCATCAGGCGCACCGCCGGCCGGGAGAGGCGAATAAACGCCTCCATCGGCGTCGCTACGGCCAGCGCAATCCGCTCCGCCCGCTGCAGCGCGAGCGACTTCGGCACCAGCTCTCCCAGCAGCACCTCAAAGTACGTGATCGTTGCGAACGCCACCGCGATCGCCACCGGATGCAGCACGCGCATCGGGATCTCCAGGTGGACGGTGCGCGCAGCCTGCAGAAGGATCTCTGAAATCACAGGCTCGCCCAGCCAGCCAAGCGCAAGCGCGGCCAGGGTCACACCAAACTGCACCGCAGGCAGAAACTCATCGATCGAGTGCTTGAGATGAAGAACCGCGGACGCCCCGGATCGCCCCTGTGCCAGAAGCTGCTCCACCCGCGTCTCCCGCACACTGACAAGTGCAAACTCCGCCGCGACGAAGAAGGCATTTGCCAGGATGAAAACTGCAACCATGATGACGCGGAAGAGGGTCCATTCCAGCATTGCTCACGAGTGTAGCAACCCGCCTGCATACAAACGAAAGGGCCGAGGCAGTTTGCCTCGGCCCTTCCCCACATCTTGCTCCTGGAACTTGTTTAGCCCAGAACCTTCGCGATCGTTTTATCAATCGTATCCTTTGGAACAAAACCCACGATCTGCTCCGCGACCTTACCATCCTTGAACAGCAGCAGCGCGGGGATACCCCGAATGCCATAGCGGGCGGGCGTCTGGTTGTTGGCGTCCACGTCCATCTTCATGACCTTCAACTTGCCTTGGTACTCCGTCGCAACTTCATCTACGACCGGAGCAAGCGCGCGACATGGTCCGCACCACGCTGCCCAGAAATCCACCAAGACTGGCTGCTCGGACTGAAGAACTTCCTTCTCAAAAGCAGCATCGCTGATTGCACTCACAAACTGACCGGCCATCGCCTGACTTCCCTTCTCGACTTCGAGACATTTCCGCTCTAAACGCGGTGTATCACTACAACAGTAGATGCTTGCGCGATCAGATGGATGCAAGCCCACCCAGCCGCTAAAGCGCAGGCGGTCCACCTTTCCAGCCCGCAAAGTAAAACGCCCGGACCTCGGTTAGAGGTCAACGGGCGTTGTAGCAGCCCTCCCCAGAACTGTCTACAACCCGGAGAGTAGATAAGTTCTTCGTGCAGGTAAAGCAATCTTAGGTAACACTTAGTCGATTACCGCTTCTCGCGACTCTGCGCCGCCCGCAATCGTCACCTCCAGCAGATCGGCGATCACACCGCCACCGGCCTTGATCACCGTCGCTCGCCTCACTTCGGCTGCAACGATCAGGAGTACGGAAGGACCAGCACCCGAAAGCGTCACACTGTGAACGCCCCCGCGCCCGGCAAGCGGCAGCAGCGCCGCCAGCAAAGGACACGCCTCCATCCGGTACGGCTGATGCAGAAGATCCTCCGTCGCCGCCTGGAGCAGATCAGGCCGGTTCAAGGCGAAGGCACCCACCAGCAGTGCCGTCGATTGCACGTTGCCTACGGCATCCCTGCGGCTGTATGCCTCTGGCAGAAGCTGCCTCGCCTTCGCAGTAGACAGGCTTGCGTATGGCAGCGCCAGCAGGAGCCGCCAGCGGAGCTCCGCGCCCAGGGTGATTGCCAGCGTCTCCCCGGTCGCACCTCCCTGCCCGCCCGGAGCAATCGTCTTTGCCGTCGTCAGGCCGCCCAGCAGGCAGGCGGCCACGTTATCCGGGTGGCCTTCCCGCCGCGCCGCCTCGTGCAGAACCTCCTTTGGTCCCCAGCCCAGTTCCCCAAAGTGGTTGGCCAGCAAAACTCCCGCGCACAGCGCGGCCGCTGAGGAGCCACATCCCATCCCAAGCGGAATCTCGTTCTCGAGCGAGATCGCCAGCGGCAGAACGGCGCGGCCATTCTGCTCGAGGATCTGGCGGTAGGTCGTCAGCATCAGGTTGTCGTCAAGAGTGCCTGTCACATCAGTGTCGCGACCAATCGCCACGATCGAAAAAGCGCCCGCGCTGCGAGCCTGGATGGTTAACCACAGAGAGATCGCCAGACCCAGGGCGTCGAACCCCGGACCAAGATTGGCTGAGGTCGCCGGCACCCTGATCCGAAGCGCAGATGGTCGGTCAGACCGCTTGGGCAGGGTCTCTGCTCGCCGGAGATCCAGCTCCCTTCCATCTTCCCTGCCGTCGGGAACGGTCATACCGGAACAGCGGCCCCGGCCTCCACCATGCGCGCGACGGTACGCAGCACCGTGTCCCCGTCCACGTCCAGCACCATCGGCTGCCGGCGCAGCGCCTCGTGTTGTGCCCACTCCGCCGGGGTCGCCTCTGCCTGTTCCCGCTCGTCCAGTAAGGCGCCGCGATGGTACTCAATCGTGTACTGCGGATCTTTCAGCGTGTGCCCCGTCAGGATCAGAACCACGCGCTCCTCCGGCGTGACCTTGCCCTGTGCCACCAGCTTCTTCAAACCAGCCAGCGTGACCGCCGAAGCGGGCTCGCAACCCACGCCCTCCGCGCCGATCTCTGCCTTTGCCAGCGCAATCTCCTGCTCGGAGACCGCCTCGGCCCAGCCGCCGGTGCTCTGAAGGGTGCGCACCGCCTTGTGGAAACTCGCCGGATTACCGATCCGGATCGCCGTCGCCCGTGTATCGGCCGTGACCGGCAGCAGCTCGCGCCCGCCGTTCACCAGCATGCTCTGGACCAGCGGACTTGCTCCGGCCGCCTGAACGATCGAGATTCGCGGCACCCGCGAGATCAGCCCAAGGTGGTGCAGCTCTTCAAAGCCCTTCCCCAGTGCCGCATTATTTGCGAGGTTTCCGCCCGGAACGATGATGTGCTCGGGCACCTGCCAGTCCATCTGCTCGAGCATCTCGAACGCCGGCGTCTTCTGCCCTTCCAGACGGTACGGATTCACTGAGTTCAGCAGGTAAATCGGCAAACGCCGGATCAACTCATTCAACACTCGGACGCAGCCATCAAAGTCCGTCTTCAACTGCAGCGTGATCGCCCCGTAGTCCATGGACTGCGAGAGCTTCCCCCACGCGATCTTGCCTTCCGGAATCAAGACGAGCGATCGCAGGCCAGCTCGCGCCGCGTAGGCTGCCATCGCCGCGGAGGTGTTGCCCGTGGATGCGCACGCCACCCACTCGTATCCTTGCTGCGCGGCAACCGACAGGGCCGCTGTCATGCCGGTGTCTTTGAAAGAACCGGTCGGATTCATACCCTGGTGCTTGGCCAGAAGCCAGTTGATCCCGAGCGAGGCCGCGGATCGTGGAAGCTCGTACAGAGGGGTATTGCCCTCCCGCAGGGTCACCGGGTGCTCCGTATCGGTCAGGATCGGCAACAGATCGCGGAATCGCCAGACCCCGGATTGGTCAGCAGCCATGGTGGACGTACGCCGCTCCTGCCACAGCCATCGCAGGGCACTCGCATTTGGCAGGCGAGCCCCGCCCGCGACCCCAGCCTCCAGCGTCGCCGTTCCGGCCGGCACCTTGGACCAGGGATACACCACCTCAAACAGGCCCCGGCAGGCAACACAGCGGAAATCCACCGGAGCGGATTGGCCTGCTATCTCGCGTCCACACTCTGTGCATCGAAGCTGATGTGATGCTGGGTTCATGGGTTACAACAGGGTACCGTATACGTGGTCGCAGGCCAACGCGACTGAGGGCTGCCCGCGGTGTTTTCGCCGCAGTGGCGACCGGCGTTCTGCTATTCGTCGCGTCCGATCCTCCGGCCTCGGCACAGACGGCCCCACCGCGTAGCCAGGAAAAGGTGCTGCGAGTCTCGGTGGCAGATGGTCTCGCCCTGGCTATGCCTGCCATCGCGCAAAACTATGAGCGCCGGTCTGGCGTAAAGCTGATCGTGACCTCCGGATCCTCCGAAAAACAGGTTGCTCGGATTGAAGCCGGAGATCCGGCGGACCTCTTCCTCGGAGCTGATTTTACCTTCCCCGAAAAGCTGGTTGCAGACGGCTTAACCGACGCGAAAGCGCCTGTTGCCTTCGCGAAAAACAGCCTTGTTCTGTTCGCTAGAAAAGATTCCCCTCTTCAGCCCATAAGCCTGGAAACGTTGCAAGACTCACGTTTACAATCACTTGCCATCGCCGACGAACTTCGCACCCCAACCGGCCGAGCCTCCGCAGCCGCGCTCACGAGACTGAAAGTAATAGATCGGTTAAGGCCCAAACTCATTCAAACGGAAGACGTTACCGACACAGCAGAGTCGGTGACCACCGGCAAGGCCCAGATCGCCCTTCTGCCACTAACCCTAGCAAAATCAACCGCATATCAGAAAATCGGCACCTACATCCTCATACCGGAGTCCCAATACCCCGAACTAAGGCAATACGCCGTCATCCTCCAAAAAGGCAATATGTCCGGAGCTCATCAGTTCCTTAACTGGCTTCTTTCATCAGAAATCCAAAGCAAGCTTCCAAATATTGGTCTAGAAGCGGTGCGGTAGCTGAAATTGCGGAGTGTCCGGACCAATCTCGATGGGCTCCTGTTCGAGTTCGATTTCAAACCTTGCAGCAACCTCCCGCCGAATGTGATCACGCAGGCGGGCGATGTCAGCGAAGGTGGCGCCCCCCCGATTGATGAGGGCTAAGGAGTGCCGTGAGGAGATACCGGCTCGGCCGTCAACGAATCCCTTTGGGAACCCAGCCGTTTCAACCAGCCAAGCGGCGGCGAGTTTTACCTGCTGGGTTTGAGGGCTGTTGCCGGGGTAAGGCCAGTGAGGAATCTTTTCGTCACCGCCGCCTTGTGCCATTATTTCGAGCAAGTGCTGTTTGGGCACGACTGGATTCTTGAAAAAGGAACCGGCTGATCTGCTGTCAGGATCGTCGGCCGAGATCAGCATGCCTTTTCGACGCCTGATCCCCCGGACCGTGTGGAAGATCTCAAGCGGTGTCGGTGAGCTCTGTGGAACTGTCGCCAGCAGTTCGGCATAAGTCAGGTTGGGTCTTGCGCCTTTTTTCAGGCTGAATCTCACCGCAGTTATGAGGTACCGTCCGATCTCCTGCGTGTTGAAACGGGAACTTCGATACTGAAAACGGCACTCCTCCGCGGTGAACTCGACGAAGGAACGTGACAGCAGATCGTAAGCGCGTACACTCTGGATCGTTTGGCCCACCTCCTGGCCGTACGCACCTACATTTTGAACCGGAGTACCGCCGGTCAGGCCTGGTATGCCAGCGAGACACTCAACACCGCTTAGACCGAGTTTGCATACGTCCAGGACGAACTGGTCCCAGGAGGTGCCGGCAGGAACATCGAACTGGATGAAGTGAGCGTTGTCGCTTCGATGTAATTCGCCCTTGATATCAACCTGGATGACGAGACCTGGAAATCCTTCGTCCCGGACCAGGAGGTTGGACCCGCCACCCAAAACTGCGAGAGCGAGCTTGTGACGCTGCTGGAACGCGACCGCTTCCTCCAGCTCTTTTTCCGAGACGACGTGTGCGAAAAAGCGCGCACTGCCCCCGACTGCGATCGTCGTCAATGGGGCGAGAGCGACGTTTTCTTGAACACAAAGGGTACCCACGCTGTGAGGGTAACGTAGAGCGGCGTTGACTGGCACGGAAGACTGAAGCGAGATGTTCGCGAGCCTGCCAGATGGCCGGTACAATAGAGTTGCCGTGTTCAACACGGTACTTGGGGGAAGCAAATGTATCCAGAGATAATGGTAATCCCGATGCGTGAAGAGCTAACGCGCGCAGGGCTGAAAGAGACACGCACTGCCGCCGAGGTTGACGCCGCCATGAACGAGAAGGGCACCACCATGGTTGTGGTGAATTCCATCTGTGGTTGCGCCGCAGGCAAGATGCGTCCCGGCGTTCGCCTCGCCATGCAGAACGCGACTATGCCTGATCATGCTGTAACTGTCTTTGCGGGTCAGGACCGGGAAGCGACGGAGCGGGCGCGCAGCTATTTTGGTGGGCATCCTCCCACGTCCCCGGCGATCGCCATCCTCCGCGATGGGCAGCTGGTATACCTGATGCAGCGATCGGCCATTGAAACCTCGACAGCCCCGGCTATTGCTCAAGAGTTGCAGCGCGCTTTTGATACGTATTGCGTGAAAACGATCGCATAACAACACAGTCCAAAAGGCGCCCGCCCTGGGCGCCTTTGAACTTTCTAAGGCGGAGCATTCATTGGCTCAGAGGTTGGAGCCTTAACAATCTCTGAACGCCGCATGTGATACGGAGCAGGAGAGCTTTGCTCTGGTAGCCTGCTGATTATGGTTGAGAGTGGCACTGCAGGAACGATGGAGAATCTTCGGGTTGCCGTGCTGGGTGCGGGCAAGATGGGTGGCATTCTGCTTGACGCATTTCGAGCGAACCACTTCCTTCAGGCTGACCAGGTGATGGCAACCGTTCGGCATGCGGAGCGGGCGCGGGCTCTCGGGGGACGTTGGGGTATACCTGTTGGAACCGACAATTTTTCCGCGGCGGAAGCGGGGGATGTGCTCATTCTTGGCGTGAAGCCAATGCAGGTTACCGAGCTAATCGGGGAGATTCGGCCCGCCCTGCATCCGGGCAAGATCCTGATTTCGCTTGCGGCATCCGTGAAGACAAAGACGATTGAAGAAGCCGCCGGCTGCGATCTTGCAGTAGTACGAGCCATGCCAAACACCCCCGCGATGGTTCGTGAAGGGATGACGGCGCTTTGCGGAGGACGCTTCTGTAACGAGGTCGTACTTGCCTTGGCAACGCAGATGTTCAGAACAGTCGGCCAGACAGTGGTGGTGGACGAGAAGCACATGGATGCAGTCACGGGCTTATCCGGTTCTGGCCCGGCGTTTTTGTATATCGTGATCGAAGCTCTTGCCGAAGCTGGTGTCAATGTTGGATTGCCGAGGGACGTTGCGACTCTTCTAGCTGCACAGACCACCCTGGGTTCGGCAAAGATGGTGCTGGAGACCGGATCACATCCTGCGCTGTTGAAGGACGCGGTGACCACTCCAGCCGGTTGCACAGTTGATGGAATCTTAGAACTGGAAAAGGGTGGATTGCGCGTCACCTTGATCAAGGCTGTAAAACGAGCGACGCAGCGAGCAAGAGAGCTGGCAAATGTCTAAATACACGAGTTCTGCTTATTCGACCGGCAGCTTTGCCCGGTAGCCGTCTCTGGCAACAACTGAGTACTTGAGGGGTTTACCTTTCTCATCCTGCATCCGGAGAGGATGGCCCTCGTTGTCTACGAGTTGGACTTTTACTCGCCGAAAGCCGCCATCGTTCGCCGTGTTCGTAGGTCGATACGTAAGCACATACTGGTTGCGGATGGAATCATTGATTTGATGAAAGACGTCGGGGAGCGCCCCTTGGAAAAGAGGATTGAAGTACAAACCGCCTGTCATTTGCGCGAATGTTTTCATCTGGTTTTCAGCTTGAAGGTAATCCATTCGTTGCGGTCCGCCCATCCCACCGCGCGAATCTGCAATCTCGCGGATGAAAGCTCCGGTACCGATCGCGAAGATCGTCACGTCCTGTGAGGCTTTGACTTTGGCGAGCATCTTGTCCAAGGTCAATTTCGAAAAGGTATCGCGACCCGTGCCGATGAGGATGATGTACTTTCTTCCTTCGATT
Organism: uncultured Acidobacteriaceae bacterium; assembly: GCA_964242875.1. Classification (GTDB taxonomy): domain Bacteria; phylum Acidobacteriota; class Terriglobia; order Terriglobales; family Acidobacteriaceae; genus Edaphobacter. The sequence continues at coordinate 31,865 of CAXTCB010000017.1, read as the reverse complement.
CGCGAGACGCGATCGAGTGTTTCGTACAGAGCGTCGAAGACATCGGTGTCGGAGAAGCCCGGAATCACCAGACTTCGCAGCGCATCGGCAACAATCTGTTTGTTGTTAGTGAAGTCTGTGAGGATGTGAGTGCGAAGGTCGTATGTGATGACCGCAATGTAGTCATCGGGTCTAAGCGTCCGAAAGAAGGTTGCGGCCGCGTTTTGCATGTCGTTGATGAAGTAGTAGCTGTTTGCCGCAAACTCCAGCAACATGACCGCTGTGATTGGAGTCTGCGCGATCCGGACGCTTTGAACCTGCTGGACTACGCCATCTTCAATCACCTGAAAATTTGGCTGTTTCAGGCCAGGAACAAACTGATGCGTTTTGTCCAGGATGACATTTACATCCAAGTTCACGATCGGAACGTCGACGCGAATGGAGTAGGTCTCGTTATTGGGATTTTTGACCTTTGGTTCTTCCGGAGCGGACGGTGGCGGAGGTTCGGCGGCCTCCTTCTTCTTTTTCAAGATGATCGGGCCGTCATCGGTTTGGGGTCCTGCATCGGGAGTTCCCTGTTGGACCGGCGCTGCACCTGGGGCGTCCTGGGCGAGGGTGACGCCTGGAAAGAGTACGGTCGCGATCAGAAGAGGAAACGCGAGGCGCCAGAGAAGGTTAAGGGGTCGCATCATGGGTTACTGTACTCCGGCTCGTAAAGCGACGGCGTGTGTCGGGCATCCTGAACACATCTATTTCCCGTAAAGCGCCAGACACTCTAGTCTGTAGACGTGATGCTGCGCAAAAGGACGCTCCGACCGCTACTCGGATGGTTGTTGATCGGCGCTTCCTTGAGCCTTCCAGCGCAGACCGAACCGCGAGCGGAGGGCCCGCCAACCAAGACGGTCCTCTTCCCCTTGAACCAGGTGCGACCGGGCTTAATGGGAGTCGCTTACACGGTGTTCTCGGGTGTTCGACCGGAGGCGATGTCGGTTGAGATCCTCGGGACGCTGACAAATGCGCTTGGTCCGAAGCGTGACCTTATCCTGGCGCGTTTACATGGGAGCAAGCCCGAATACACGGGTGTCGTTGCCGGCATGAGTGGCAGCCCGGTGTACATCAATGGAAGGCTCCTTGGCGCACTCAGTTACCGGATTGGGCAGTTCAGCAAGGAGCCGATTGCCGGGATCACTCCCATCGAACAGATGCTCGAGGGAAATGAGGCATCCTTCAACACTACTTCTGCGGTCAGCGCAAACGCTGAACGCGGAGAGATGGTGCCGATGGAAGCTCCATTGGCCTTTAACGGGTTCAGTTCTGAGGCAGTGGCCCGCTTTGGTGATGCCTTTCGTTCCCTCGGCTTCACGCCGATGAGTGGCTTAGGTGGAGTCGATGCGGACAAGTCACAACCTGAACCGTTGGGACCAGGGAGCGCGGTAAGTGCCGTGATGGTGAAGGGCGATCTCTCCGTTACCGGAACCTGTACAGTTTCCTATGTCGACGCCGGGACGGTCCTTGCGTGTGGCCACCCTCTTACGCAAGCAGGAGAGATCGCGCTGCCAATGGCAAAGGCAGAAGTTCTAGCGACTTTGGCCAGCCCTCTGAACTCTTTCAAGATTGTGAACGCTACTAAAATCGTGGGCTCGTTTACACAAGATCGCGCCTCGGCGATCTCCGGACTATTGGGTGCGCAGGTATCCATGATCCCGGTCAGCGTAAGCATCTCGTCCGGCAAAGAGGGCGCCGCAGCAACAACAATGCATTTCGACGTGGCAAATCATCGTCAGTTGACACCGCAACTCATGATGGTCGCGGTCTACCAATGCTTGCAGCAGGTGCTCACGGGCAGTGCGGAGTCAAGTTACAGGCTAGGTGGAGAGATTCGCCTTGAAGCAAAAGAATCTCCGGGAAGGCCTACAAAACAGATGCCGGCGGTGAAGCTTGATGGTTGGCAGTCGCAAAGCGGCTTCAACTCCGGCGCAATAAATACAGCACTGGCTGTGGGGGATCGCTTTCTTCAACTCTTTGCGAACGCGCAAGAGAAGCCCCTTCTGCTTGGGGTCGATCTCCACGTGGTGGTTTCAGATCACCGCAAAGCGGCAACGCTCGAGAGCGCGCGATCAGGCGCCACGGAAGCGAAGGCAGGCCAAACTATCGAGGTCGAAACGACCTTACAGCCATACCAATCGGCTCAGTTGAAGGTGGGTACAAGGGTGACTCTGCCGGACAATCTTGAGCCCGGACCGGTGAGGCTTTTGGTGAGTGACGGCGCCACACTGGACCGCTTGAACGAGCCCACGATGTCACACGCTCTCAATCTGAGTGACACCGTGACTCGATTGAACAGCACCCATGCGAACGACAGAGTGTATGTCACGCTCCTTACCCATGAAGCAGAAGCGTTTCTGGATGCGGCTCCGCTTGCCGGAGTGCCCTTGTCCATGGCAAATGTGCTGGAGCCACTCAAGAGCATGCAACGCCTTCGGCTTACTGGTGAAAGCATAAAGGAACTTGGCTCTTTCCCCGCAGACAATGCCGTTACCGGCTCGGAGGTCCTTACGGTGATCGTGCGGTGATGAAGATGAGAAAGCGAGAGGAACGGCCGCGGGTGTTCATCAGGACTATCTACGTACTAGTTGCAGTTGCAGCTTCGCTGACTCAAGCCTGGATCGCATCGGCGCAGGGGACAAAGCAATGGACGACAGATCACTATGACGCCTTCGAGCGCGGCTCTGCGGATGGTGTTGCGATCCGCAACGATGGTCGTCTCGAATTTGGAATGTCGCTTTCCTCCGTGTATGCGTCGGAAGAAAGTTACGTCTGGTCGATCGAGGAAGGCGCCAATGGAGAGACTTACGCAGGCCTAGGCGGAGATAAGGGGGGATCCGCTGCCCTCATTCGTATCGCGGCAGACGCATCTGCAACGAAGATCTTCGCCAGCAAGGAAATGGCAGTGCAGGCGGTGAGGATCTCTCCAGACAGATCGATCTTCGCGGCAACATCACCCGATGGCCGGGTCTATCGGCTTAATCCTGACGGGAGTGGGGAGCGAGTTGTCTTTGATCCTGCGATGACCACTGAGAAGTCGAAGTACATCTGGGATCTGGCGATTGCCCGGGACGGAACCCTCTATGTCGCGACGGGATCGCCAGCCGCGGTCTATCGAGTCTCCCCCACGAGCTCCTCAAAACCAGAACTTCTGTTCCGCACCGGTGACGCACACATACGATCTCTCCTGCTTACGAGCGCGGGTGTTCTCTGGGCCGGTTCGGACGGGGCCGGCGTGATCTATCGCTTTGAGGCACACAGCCCAGGTGCCAAGCCGTTCGCTGTCTATGCCTCGGGGCACAAAGAGATTACATCCCTAGCCACTGACTCGACCGGCGCAATCTATGCAGCTGCCGTTGGGATGAAAGGGCCGCCGTCTTTGCCTCCGCTTCCCGTTACTGGCGCCATTGGCATAGCGGTCACTCTCCTGCAGCCCGGCTCTGCCAGCGCGGCTGGCTCAAACAGTGTTGTGCCAGACGGGTCTGAGATCGATCGCATTGCTCCAGACGGAACACCGCAACGGCTCGCGTCTCTTAAGGAGGATGTTGTTTACTCGCTGCTGGTTCATGAAGGGCAGCTTCTGGTAGCAACAGGAAATCACGGGAAGATCTATCGAATCGATCCCGAGATTTCTGGCCGGCTTACAGAAGTGGCGCGGGTTGAGGCCAGCCAGGCTACTGCCCTTGCGTCAGGAGCAGCCGGGGTTCTCGTCGGTTCCAGCAATGGGGGCAGAGTGCTTCGGATTGTGGCTCCTTCGCCAAAAGCCACATACGTGAGTGAAATCTTTGATGCGGGACAGTACGCCAGGTGGGGCCGTGCGGAAGTACAGGCGAACGCGAAGAGCTTCGACCTGTTCGTGCGCACTGGCAATGTCCCAAGTGCAATGCAGGGCTGGAGCGACTGGGTGCCAGTGTCTTTGCGAGGCGAACAATCGAAGCTTGCAGCAGGTCGATTTGCGCAATGGCGGGCTGACCTGCGTGAAGGCGCTGTGATCGACTCAGTTACGCTTAACTTCCTGCCGCGAAATGTTGCCCCGGTGGTGGAGGATATTGCCGTTTCGACAGGCGTCCGCATTCCGGCAGCGCAAGCGGCGCAACAACCGACCGTACAGATCTTATTGCCATCCGCTGCGGCTGCTGCCACTCCAATGGCGAGCCCCGTGCAACAGGACACATCGAACAGCCCGATTACAGCGCAGAAAGATCGGACTGGAATTGTGGTCCGATGGTCAGCACACGATGACAATGGAGATGATCTTATGTTCGCCATCTGGTATCGCGGAGTTGGCGAAACAAACTGGAGATTGCTCAAGGACAAAGTAGCCGATCGATTCCTGAGCTTTGACGCTTCCCTGCTCCCAGACGGAGAGTATGAGCTTAAGGTGATCGCCAGTGACGGGCCGATTCACACTGCTGCGGATACATTAATGGGTGTTCGACTGAGCGCCCCATTTCTGGTCGATACGACTCCGCCGATCCCTGGAACGCTGATCGCACACATGGAGAACGGTCTGGTGCACTGGTCGTTCGAGGCGCGGGATACGACGTCTCCGATCGCTCGTGCAGAGGTTTCCGTCGATGCGGGTCCCTGGCAATATGTCGAGCCTGTGGACAGTTTGTCAGACTCGCTACAGGAGCGGTATGACACGCGCTCCGCTATTCCGTTGGGCGACTCAGGCGAATCAGGTCAAGGTATCAAAGGAAGTGAGCATGTTCTGGCGGTGAGGGTCTATGATCGGGCCGAAAATGTGTCGAGCGCAAAAACGGTGGTGCACTAGAAATGCGCTTCGAATTATTCATCGCCGTGCGATATCTGCGCGCCAAGCAGCGGCAGGCGGTTGCAGGCATTGTCACGACCATCTCCATCTTGGGTGTTGCTGCAGGGGTCGCTTCCCTCATTGTTGCTCTCGCCATTACGAATGGCATGCGGCGTGACCTGCAGGATCGCCTTTTAGGATCCACGTCCCATGTTTCCCTTATGCGAGTTTCCGCCGACGGCATACGCAATTGGAGGCCGCTCTTAGAACGCCTTCGACACCTTACTCACATCAAGGCTGCCGCACCAGGTCTCTATGGACAGGTTCTTCTCTCTCGCGGGGCAAGAAGTGGAGGGGCGCTGATCGAAGGCGTTTTGCCTGAGGATCAGATGAAGGTTGGTGATCTTCTGCAATCCATCAGAGAAGGAAGCGCTGCAGAGCTGATGCCTTACGTTCAGGACTCAAAAGGCAGTGTCCGTACGGAAGGCGCTCCTCCTCTTGTCATCGGCAGCGAATTAGCGGCGGACGTGGGGGCGAAAGTTGGAGACACGGTTCTAGTCACAAGCCCGCAAGGGGAACTGACACCTCTGGGCCTGGTTCCGCGGTACCAGCGTTTTCGCGTCGTTGGCATTTTTAGTTCCGGGTTTTTCCAGTACGACCAAGCCTATGCATTCACGCGCTTGACAGACGCTCAGCGGCTCTTCTCAGAACCTGATGTCATTTCCGTGATCTCATTCAAGCTGGATGATCTTTATCGCGCGCGTGAGATAGGACATGAGATTGAAGCGGTCGCGGGACCCGGCTTTCAAACAACCAATTGGATGGAGCAGAATCGCGAGTTGTTTCGCGCTCTTAAGCTTGAGCAGATCGTCACTTTCATCGTGCTGACGCTGATCGTCTGTGTTGCTGCCTTGAACATCATGATTGCGCTGACGATGATGGTCATGGAGAAGACTCGTGATATCGCGGTGCTCATGAGCTTCGGTGTGACGACCCAACAGATACGTCGGATCTTTCTCTTCGAAGGTCTTCTCATTTCCGTTGTTGGGACGGTGCTTGGATTGGTTGTCGGATATAGCTTGAGTTGGGCGGGTGCTCACTACAGATTTGTCCATCTCGACGCTGCTGTGTACTCCATTGATTACCTTCCCTTTTCAACGCGGCTTACGGACGGACTTTTGGTCAGCTTCGTAAGTTTAGGCGTAAGCCTCCTGGCGACACTCTACCCCTCTGGATCAGCAGCATCCGTACTGCCTGCTGAGGCTCTTCGATATGAGTGAGAACGACGTACGCCTGCCGTACATGAAGCTCTCACCTGAGGGCATGAAGGCCCTGCAGGATCTTGAGCACTATCTCAATGCATTCAGCGGACTTGAAGCTGTTCTTCTGGAGATGGTGCGCCTAAGAGTCTCTCTGCTGAATGGATGTGACTTCTGCATCGGTCTACATAGCACCGAGTTGGCGAAGGGTCACGAGCCAGCAAGCCTCATCGATGGGATTGCCAACTGGCAGAAGTCTGCCGCGTTCACGCAGAGACAGCGTGCAGCGTTGCGGTGGGCAGATGCGATAACGAACATACAGTCGGACCACGCGGATGAGTCTAGCTACGCTCCGCTGAAGTTGCACTTTTCAGAACGTGAGATCGTCGACCTGACACTTGCAATCAGCAGTATCAACGCATGGAATCGCCTGTCGATCGCCTTCCGTCTTCACTGGAAGCCCTCTGGCCTGGAGGTTCAAGGCAGAACAGAGACTGACGTTGACGAGGCGGAGATCCAGTGACAGACCTCAGTGAAAAAGTGCGACGACCGGTTCTTCGTGCGGAGGCTCTCACGAAGACTTACGCATCCGTTTCATCAAGTTCGTCAAGAAACGGAAACAACCTTGAGATCTTTCGCGGGCTCAACCTTGAGCTTCAGCCAGGAGAGATGATCGCGATTGTTGGCGAGAGTGGGGTTGGAAAGAGTTCCCTGTTGCACCTTCTCGCAGCTTTGGATCAACCGACCGGAGGGGAGATCTGGTACAAAGAGCAGCGCCTGAGTCAGATGTCCAGGGATATGGCCGCGAAATACCGGAACTGCGATATCGGCTATCTTTGGCAAGCCCACTACTTACTTCCGGAGTTTACGGCTTTGGAAAATACAGCACTCCCACTCATGGCGCGTGGGCTGAGTCGACGCAGCGCTCTTGCTCGCGCAGAGCCATGGCTGAAAGAAGTTGGTCTAGCGGAGCGCGCCGATCATCGGTCGGGTGAGTTGAGTGGTGGGGAACAGCAGCGGGTGAGCCTGGCACGTGCCTTAGTGACAAGGCCCAAGATCCTCCTGGCCGATGAACCTACCGGAAGTCTAGACGAGGCCACGGCTGAAACGATCTTTGATCTTCTCCAAAGACATCACACAGCCCAGACATTGGCCAGCATTCTTGTGACTCATAACAGGGCCTTTGCACGCCGATGTGATCGCATGCTGGAGCTCCGAAAGGGGCAGTTGCACTCCTGCTGAGGTCCGCATCTCCCCTCGATATACGTCCTCGGGTATCAAGGGCTACACCAATGGTGGCATTGTGCCCACTTTTTGCACACCGTAGAAGTCAGCTTTGCGGTACGGTGGCGTTAGATTTACGGGTGTTTCATCGTTCTTTGCAGAGGTCTACACTTAGAAGACAGGACGGATGCTCCGAGGAGCAGCCTCGGTATGCCGATCTGAAGCGGATCGGGGTATCGCAGCATCAGTAAAGGTTGGATCGGTTTACAGCCGGGCCAAGGGCTGGAAGGGGAAAACATGTTCGAACGCTATACAGAGAAGGCGCGACGCGTAATATTCTTCGCGCGCTACGAGGCAAGTCAGTTTGGCTCGCCCTATATCGAGACCGAGCACTTGTTGCTTGGACTTCTGCGTGAGGACAAAGCACTTACGAATCGCTTTCTACGGTCTCACACCTCTGTTGAATCCATTCGTAAACAAATCGAGCAGCACACAACCATCCGGGAGAAGGTGTCGACCTCCGTTGATCTGCCTTTGTCAAACGAATGCAAGCGAGTTTTGGCCTATGCAGCAGAAGAGGCTGAGCGCCTAAGCCATAAGCATATTGGAACTGAGCACCTGCTGCTTGGCTTGCTGCGAGAAGAGAAGTGCTTCGCAGCTGAGATCCTCACTGAGCGTGGTCTACGGCTTCCTACAATTCGCGAGGAGCTGCAACGAACGACGCAAGAAAAAGCTCCTGCTCAAGGCAAACAAGCTGGAGGTCGCCAGGAACAGAGCATGTTGGCGGAGTTCAGCCGTGACCTGACCCAATCCGCAATGGATCAGCAACTCGACCCCCTCGTCGGACGCGACACAGAGGTAGATCGCGTCATTCAGATCCTGTGCCGTAGAACGAAGAACAATCCTGTTTTGATTGGTGAACCAGGGGTTGGCAAAACCGCGATCGTTGAGGGATTAGCCCAGAAGATTGCGGATGGCGAAGTTCCCAGCTTCTTAGCTGACAAGAAGGTCCTGGCCCTTGATCTATCGTTGATCGTCGCAGGAACGAAGTACCGTGGACAGTTTGAGGAACGCTTGAAAACCATCATGAAAGAGTTGATGGAGAACCAAAACTCAATCGTCTTCATTGATGAACTCCATACCCTTGTAGGAGCGGGTTCAGCGGAGGGTTCTCTGGATGCAGCGAACATCCTGAAACCTGCTCTTTCCCGAGGAGAGATCCAATGCATTGGTGCGACCACGCCTGCTGAGTACCGAAAGTCAATTGAGAAAGATCGCTCCCTAGAGCGACGCTTTCAGGCAGTGAAGGTACCGCCTCCGAACGAAGAAGACGCCATCAAGATCATCATGGGGATCAAGGAAAAGTACGAGAAGTTTCATGCCGTCAGCTACACGGATGACGCGATCTCTTTTTCCGTATCTCACTCCAGCCGATACATTCCCGATCGCTTTCTTCCTGACAAGGCGATCGATTTGATTGATGAAGCTGGTGCACGGGTAAAGCTGCGTCAGACTTCCCTTCCTGAAGAGCTGACCGAAGTGCAGAAGCGAATCAAGTTTATTGTGCACCGCATGGAGAACGCCATTGCGAACCACGAGTTTGAGAAGGCGCGCTTCTACTCGGATGAGGAGCGTAAAGAACGGGAAAACCTGCGACTGCTTCGCGACAAGTATCACCTCGATGACTCCTCTGCTGGCATAGTCACGCGTGAGGATATTGAGGACGTTGTAAGCCGGTGGACAGGTGTGCCAGTTACATCGCTCAAAGAAGAAGAGACTCAGCGACTTCTTCGTGTGGAAGAAGAGCTGCACAAGCGAGTGATCTCTCAGGAGAAGGCGATCAGTGCGCTTGCGCGCGCAATTCGACGCTCGCGAGCCGGTCTGAAGAATCCAGCGCGACCGATCGGGAGCTTTCTCTTCCTAGGACCAACGGGCGTCGGCAAGACTGAGATGGCGCGAACTCTCGCACAATTCCTCTTCGGGAGCGAGAAGTCCCTCATCCGCTTCGACATGTCGGAGTTTATGGAAAAGCATTCTGTTTCCAAACTCATCGGATCGCCCCCGGGATACGTTGGGTACGAGGAGGGCGGACAACTTACCGAGCGGGTAAAACGAAGCCCCTATTCGGTAGTGCTGCTTGACGAGATCGAGAAGGCGCATCCTGATGTCTTCAATCTTCTTCTGCAGGTGTTTGAAGACGGCCAACTGACAGATGGGCTGGGCAACACCGTGGATTTCAAGAACACGATTCTCATCATGACTTCGAACATAGGAGCGAAGCACCTGATGAAGCGTGAGGGACTTGGCTTCCAATCACGGGTTGAGGATGTCGTGCTTGAAAAAATGGAGGAGATGGTCAAGGGTGAGGTGAAGCGCACCTTCAATCCCGAGTTCCTGAACCGCCTGGATGAGGTCATTATCTTCACCGCGTTGAGCGATGTAGACCTGATGCAGATCCTGGAGCTGCTGGTTCAGCAACTCAATACGAACTTGGTTCACAAGGCGATTACCCTGAGTGTCAATGACGAAGCGAAGAAGTGGATTCTCGAAAAGACGTTGGTCGATCGAAGCTATGGTGCTCGTCCCTTGCGCCGAGCGCTTCAGCGCTACGTTGAAGATCCTCTTTCCGAGGCTCTCATTGCGGGGGGTATCAGCCAGAGACCAGCATTCCTCGAGGTCTATCTTGACAACAATCAACTCTTCTATCGCCCGATCTCATCAGATGGGGATGAGCGGGTGGGCGGGTTAGCACTGTCCATTGTCTAGAATTGCCTCTGTATGGGAGGTCCTCGCTGTTTTCGAGGACCTCCGATCTGTTTCATGTCCTGAGAACACAAACAGCCTCACACTAATGACTTCGCTTGTTTCAATGCGAGGTTTGCCGCATCGCTCACCATATCGACGGCATCTTCGACATGGTCCTTTGTCCGCTTTATAGCTGCCTTCGCTTCTTGACTGAGGCGTTCGGCCTGCGATTTCAGGTAGTCACCTGTATCTTCCAAGTAGTCACTGGCGTCACCGATGCCGTTGCGCAAGCGCCGACGCGCCCTTACACCAGTCTGAGGAGCATAGAGGAGAGCCACCGAGGCACCCGCTGCGACGCCAACTGCAAATGCAACCCAATACCGTCTCGTGTTCATACCTTGCACCTTAGAACAACCGTCTCTCTACCCTGTGATTTTGTGGACTTGAATCTGGTTGGTTCACTACTCGGATTGAGCGGCAGTTTTGGTGCACCGATCGGGCGACTATAGTCGACACCTAGACTTCCACAGTTCGGACGGTGCAAATGGAAGACCCAAGACTTAGTCGCATGTATGCAAAGCTGTTCACAAGGAGTTTCTTCAAACGAAGGGAACGATTCTGGGAGTGGACCCGGCAGCATCGATCATCGTTACTCGCTTTGCTGGCGTTCAGTGTTTTTCTTGGGTTGATAGCAGGCTATGTCGCTCATTTGCACGGGCGCTTTCGGCAGATCAAGACAGAGTTGCGAGCCATGGGAAGTCCTCAGGTTGAGCTCCCTCCCATGCCGGGGGGCCAAGAGGCTGTCGTGCTGCAGAGGACCATGCTGGCAGGAAGCACGACACCGGAGTTTCTTTCGGCTACGCTGCTGCCCGGCCGTGGCTTGAATGTCTTCCAGATCATGGTTGCCATACCCGGACACAGCCCCATTCCCCTTCTCCAGGCATCTTCGCTCGAGAATGCGGCAAAGCTGATGTCGGGGATGGATACAGACGCTGATGGCATCGAAAGTCTGCTGCTTGGATCGCCAATCGAGGCACCGTGGGCCGGTTTTGTGTCTGGTACCCGGAATGAACGTCCGGGTGCAGTTGTGACTGTCTGGCACGGACGATCTTTGGTGCTCCCAAGAAATGCTGTGCTTGAGGACACACCCATCAGCCAAGGCGGATTACTCCTGAAGGCTGAGGCCGATTCGGTCAAACAAAACATCATGCCGGACGGAGGGACCGTACAAGGGAGCTTCTCTGCGAGCAACTTCGCCGACCGATGGCCATCGCAAACGAGCGTCTCCGTGGCGGCCCTCCTTAGCAGTCATACCTTCGAGCTGAAGATTGTCGCTCGGAATGAGGGGAAGGAACCAGCTCCCTTCGGTCTTGGCTGGCGTCCGCAGCTTGTCTTTCCAAGCGGCGCCCGATCCGGAGTTCGCTTACGTCTGCCGGCAGGGGCGCGCGAAGAGATGAGCGGCGGCCGAGCCACTGGACGGCTGCTCGATGTTGCGGATACACCCATGGATTTCACAGATCGTGCCGGAAGGTTGCTGCGCAATCTTGAGATAGATGACACGTTTGTCGATCTACATTCGGGATTCCTGGATAACGGTCCTGTCGTCGAGGTTCGAGATACTCGAAGCGGAGTTGGTGTTCGCCTCACAGCCATGTCTCCTCAGATCCGAGCAATTCACGTGCAGTCGTCTACCAGCGACAACCGGATTACGCTAGGGTTTCAAACGAACTTAGATGATCCGTTCAGCCACGTCTGGAACAAGGATGATGGAGGCAGCATCAACGTTCTTCAGCCTGGTCAAACCCTGCAATGGAGACTCCGCCTGGAAGTCTTCGCGCTTTCGAATTCCGCAACGCCAGCTCTTTAGAAAGCTTTTTGGTGAGGACGTTTGACCCTCTCGGTGCAAGACTCGTAGAGTGAGAGGTGGGGCTTAGCGACCGCGCCACCTGTTGCGACGGCGCACTTCTCTTCCCCGGAAGGCATGATTTTGACCGTAAATGAGACGACCGAAGTAGCTGTGCCAGCAGAAGCTCCTGCGAATACCGAGATAGCGACACCGCATGAAGAACATCATCACGTTCATACTCATGCTGCGCAGATGAATCCGGATCTAACCCGTGAGATCACAGTGGAAGCCGATGCGGAGCAGGTAAGCGAAAGCTTTCGCCAGGTGACCAAGCGATATAAGAAGTTAGCTCGAATTCCCGGTTTTCGCGCGGGCAAGGTGCCAGAGTCTGTTGTCCGTTCGAAATTCGGCAAAGAGATACGTCAAGAAGTTCTGGAGGCTCTCGTAGCGACCCGGTTTCGGCAAGCGCTTAACGATCAGCAACTGCAGCCAGTGTCGGAGCCCCAACTGACAAACCTCCTTCTTCAGGAAGGACAGCCGCTGCGCTTTACAGCAACCTTTGAGGTAAGGCCTGAGTTTGATCTGTCCGGATATGACAGCATTCTTGTGAACCGTCCCGATACGACCTTCACTGATGCCGAGTACGAAGCTGAGTTGAATCGCGTTCTTGACGGCTATGCAACGGTAGAAACGGTCGAAGAGGATCGACCGCTTGCACAGGGAGATTGGGCTGAAATTGAGTTCAGAGGGGAGATAAAGAGCTCGTCAGAAGGAGAGGATGCTGATCAGGCTCAAGGAGCGGAAGGAACAGAACCGATTTTGGGTGAGGACGTTCTGATTGAAGTTGGCGGCGCTAACACATTACCGGCGTTCAATGAAGCTTTACTGAGTGCGAAGCCGGGACAAGAGCTCCGATTCGAGGTTGACTACCCTGCGGCTTTCGGCGAGCCCCGCTTGGCTGGGAGAAGCGTTGATTATGACGTGAAGGTGAAAGCCATTAAGCGAAAGTTGATGCCCACGCGGGACGAGGACCTTGCGAAACAACTCGGCTCTTACGACAGCTTCGCGGAATTTGAAGTCAAGCTTCGCGAGATGGCAGCCGAACGCAAGAAGGAAGCCCTGGAAGGGCGGGCGAAGGACGAGATGCTGGAACAACTCATTGCCCGTTATGCATTCCCTGTTCCTGAAACATTCATCCAGCAGCAGATCGAAGCGAGACTGGATCGAGGGTTGCGCGCTCTAGCCCAGCAAGGCATGCAGGCCGAAGAGATGCGGAAGCTTGACTTTGCGCGCTTGCGAGACGCGCAGCGCGATCAAGCAATAAGCGAAGTCAAAGCTTCCATGATTCTCGACAGGCTAGCTGAAGTTGAACGGGTCGAGGTCACCCAGGAGGACCTGAATCAGGAACTGCTTCTTCTCTCCATTCAGACACGCGAGCCGCTGGAGACTCTTCGTGAGCGGCTCTCAAACGACGGCGGTCTGGAAAGAATTCGCGAACAGATGCGGCGTGAACGGGCAGGAACAGTTCTCTATCAAAAGCTTGCATCGTGATGATGGTAAGAGCACACCAGTCGAGGACGACAACACAGCCAAGAGCTGAGAAAGAAGTGAGACCGATGGGACTGGTACCGATGGTGATTGAACAGACGAGCCGGGGTGAACGAGCCTACGACATTTACAGCCGTCTGCTGCGAGACAATATCATCTTTTTAGGAACTCCGATTGATGACAACATTGCAAACGTGATTATCGCCCAACTCCTCTTCTTGAGCGGAGAAGATCCTGAGAAGGACATTCAACTCTATATCAACTCCCCCGGGGGGTCGATAACGGCGGGGATGGCGATCTACGACACTATGCAGTACATCAAGAACGATGTGCAAACACTTTGCATCGGGCAAGCGGCAAGCATGGGCGCTTTTCTCTTGATGGCTGGGAAGAAGGGAAAGCGATTTGCCCTCCCGAATGCTCGCATTCTCATTCATCAACCGCTTATTATGGGCGGCGGCATCAGTGGACAGGCTACAGAAATTGACATACATGCCAGAGAAATCCTTCGCCTCCGAGAGATCATGAACAAAAAGACGGCTGAGCATACCGGACAATCGCTCGAGCAGATTGAGCGCGATACGGATCGTGATTTCATTATGACCGCTGCGCAAGCGAAGGAATACGGGCTGATCGATGACATCATCGACCGTCCGCGCGTTTAGCCACTCCTTTCAAGATTGACCAGGGTCTTCCCAAGCCCTGGTCAGTCCTCGTTTGCGATCGGATGCTCAAGGCGGTACCCCACCCGCTCCGCCTGTCCAGAGGTGTAAACTCAAACGTGCAGACGAGTTCGCCTTCTTCGGGAGTACAGCAATCAATATGAAGACATCACGCGGTGCCGACGATTCCCTACGTTGTTCCTTTTGCCATAAGTCGCAGGACTCGGTTGCGAAGTTGATCTCCTCTCCCTCCGACTACCCTCGGGCCTACATCTGTGATGAGTGTGTTGCGGTCTGCAACTCGATTCTGGAAGACGATCGCAGTGAAGCGCAGCCTGGTACCGCCCCAGCACACCTTCCTAAGCCGCAGGAGGTGAAAGCGTTTCTTGATGAGTACGTGATTGGCCAGGAACAAACGAAGAAGAAACTAGCGGTCGCTGTTTACAACCATTACAAACGTATCCAGATGAATAAGACGCGGGGAAATGACGTTGAACTGGCCAAGTCCAACATCCTTCTTGTGGGTCCGACTGGGTCGGGTAAAACTCTTCTCGCCCACACCTTAGCGAAGATGCTGGACGTTCCCTTTGCCATTGTCGACGCTACTACTCTGACCGAGGCGGGATATGTCGGTGAAGATGTCGAAAATATCATCCTCAAACTGCTCCAGGCTGCGGATGGTGATGTAGCGCGAGCGCAGAGCGGAATCATCTATATCGATGAGATTGATAAGATCGGCCGCAAGGATGAGAACCCTTCGATTACGCGCGATGTCTCTGGCGAGGGTGTACAGCAGGCGCTCCTGAAGATTCTCGAGGGTACGGTGGCGAATGTGCCCCCTCAGGGCGGACGTAAACACCCGCACCAGGAATTTACTGCAGTGGACACCACGAACATCCTTTTTATCTGCGGTGGTGCCTTCGTCGGTCTCGAAAAGGTGATTGGCCGACGCGTTGGCAAGAAGGCGCTCGGATTCAAGGCCATCGGCGAGGTAGAAGGCAAAGATGGAGAAGTTACACCGATCCGCGCACAACGGGACGCCGAGCTGTTGCGGCAGGCCCAGCCCCAGGATCTTCTGAAGTACGGTCTAATTCCAGAATTCGTCGGTCGTCTCCCTGTGATGGGTGTCTTAGATGAGTTGGACGAAGCCGCACTGATCGACATCCTTACAAAACCTCGCAATGCGATTCTGAAGCAATACAGCAAACTCTTTGAATTCGAGGGTGTTAAAGTAACTTTCACTGACGATGCAGCCCGCGAAATCGCACGAGAGGCCTTGGATCGAAAGGTCGGGGCGCGAGGTCTGAGGATGATTCTTGAAGAACTCATGCTCGACTTGATGTACTACGTTCCGGGAAACAAGAAAGTTAAGGATCTGGCGATCAGCGCAGAGATGGTCCAAAAGCGAACGCTCACAGTTCCTAACCTGCTCGATAAAGCGGGATAGGTTCAGGCGAAGTTGTGAATGCAAAGACGCTCCTGCGGTTTGCAGGGGCTTTTTGTTTTCGATCCAGTGCGCAACGTGTACCGTCGCGGCGTATTGATCTGCTCAACCGAGTTCTTGTTTCCGGAAGAGCGGTTTCCACTACACGCCAGTTGAAGAAGTACAATCACTGGAAGGCATGAGTCGTTGAACCGTTCCCGAGCGGAAAACGTCTTATTTGGAGGAGAGCTATGACGAACCAATCCAAAGAAGTCCTCGCCGGTGACGTGCGCAAGCTGCCGATGATGCCGATCCGCGACATGGTTATTTTTCCGTTCATGATGACACCATTCGTCGTTGGTCGTGAGTCCAGTGTTCGGGCTTTGGAGGAGGCGTTAAACGGCGATCGTAAGATCTTTCTTGCGACACAGCACGACGCCTCTGTCGATGAACCAACAGCGAGCGACATCTTCCAGACTGGCACTATAGGCAACATTGTGCAAAGTGTGAAGATGCCTGACGGGAACATAAAGGTTCTGGTCGAAGGTGTAGAGCGCGCTCGCGCCAGTGAAGTTAACGACGAAGATGGTTTTTTTGTCGCGACAGTTCGCACGGCCCTACCTTCCTCAGAGATCACTCCGCAGATCGAGCAAACAATGCAGCGTGTGACGACGCTCTTTGAGCAATATGTAAAGCTTCAGCAATCGTTGAATTACGAAACGATCGCGGCAAGTGTTCGAACGGATGAGCCGGCAAAGTTAGCAGATACGATCGCAGCAAACTTGCAGCTTTCGATTGAGGAGAAGCAGCAACTGCTTGACGTCTTCAACACGGAAGAAAGGCTGGCTCGCGTCGCAGACACGCTCGACCTTGCGATCGAAAAACTGAATGTGGACCGAACCATCCAGTCTCGAGTCAAGCGGCAGATGGAGAAAGCTCAGAAGGAGTATTACCTCAACGAAAAGATTAAGGCCATCCAGAAGGAGCTTGGGCGTGGCGAGAAGAGTGAATTCGATGAGCTTAGGAAGAAGATAGAAACTGCGGGCATGACCAAGGAAGTTCTGGAGAAGAGTCTCCAGGAGTTGAAAAAACTGGAGGCGATGCCGCCCATGTCGGCGGAATCTACAGTCTCACGGAACTACCTTGATTGGCTTCTCGCCGTGCCGTGGCGCAAGCGGTCTAAGGAGATTCGTTCGATAGAACATGCCGAGCAGATCCTGAATGAGGACCACTACGGTTTGGAGAAGATCAAGGAGCGGATCCTCGAGTTCCTGGCTGTCCGCCAACTCGTGAAGAACCCGAAAGGTTCCATCCTCTGCTTCGTTGGCCCTCCAGGTGTTGGGAAAACTTCTCTCGGGATGTCGATTGCGAAGGCGACCGGACGCAAGTTTATTCGTATGTCGCTTGGCGGAGTCAGGGACGAAGCTGAGATACGTGGGCATCGGCGGACTTACATTGGCGCATTGCCAGGCCAGATCATTCAGAACATGAAGAAGGCCGGCACAAAGAACCCAGTATTCATGTTGGATGAAATCGATAAGATGGCTTCAGATTTTAGAGGCGATCCTGCAAGCGCTCTCTTAGAGGTTCTAGATCCTGAACAGAACACGGCCTTTCAGGATCATTATCTTGATGTTGAATACGATCTTTCACAGGTGCTGTTTGTCGCGACTGCTAACGTGCTGCACACCATTCCCGGCCCACTTCAAGATCGGATGGAGATCCTCCGTCTTCACGGATATACGGAGGTAGAGAAGCTCGAGATAGCCAAACAATACCTCGTTAAGAAGCAGCGGGAAGGCGCTGGTCTTACAGCAGCTCAGATCGTCTTTGAGGACGATTCGCTGAAGCAGGTTATTCGTGGCTATACGCGTGAAGCTGGAGTTAGAAATCTAGAGCGCGAAATAGGGAACGTGGCGCGGAAAGTAGCTCGTCGAGTCGTTAAGAATGGCTCCGAGCATCACGAAACTGTCACAGCAGACAACCTGTCGGATCTCCTTGGCGTTGCTAAGTTCAGGGACTCAGTCGCCGAAGAAAAGAGTGAGGTTGGGCTCGTAACAGGACTTGCCTGGACCGAAGTCGGCGGCACGATTCTTCAGACAGAGGTTCAAGTGCTTGACGGGAGAGGCAAACTCACCACGACAGGACAATTAGGTGAGGTGATGCAAGAGTCCGCGCAAGCTGCCCTCAGTTACATCCGTTCAAGATCACAGCATCTTGGCCTGCAGAAGGATTTCTACAGGAATCTAGACATACACGTGCATGTGCCGGAAGGCGCAATTCCCAAAGATGGTCCCTCCGCTGGTATCACCTTAGCAACGGCACTGGCAAGTGCTTTGACGAAGATAAAGGTCCGGCGAGATGTTGCGATGACTGGGGAGATTACCCTGCGCGGAAAGGTACTTCCAATTGGCGGTCTGAAAGAGAAGTTGCTCGCTGCGCATCGCGCTGGCATCTTCGAGGCGATCGTTCCGGAACAAAATAGAAAAGATATAGCGGACTTGCCCGAACTGCTCAAAAATTCTATGAAGCTTCACTTCGTAACGGAGATGGATGAAGTGCTACACCTCGCGTTAGAGACTCCGTTACCGCCGCTGACCGAAGAAACCCCAGAAGCTTTGGCTAAAGTTATTCTGCCGCCAGTCGAACACAACCCTTCCCAAGCACATCAGTAAGAACACCAAGAGAAGCAGACTGGGGAGCATCTCAGTCTGCTTCCTCGTTGCACTTCGGCTACGCTCTCCTACCTGTAACGAAATTCATTATGAGAGAGATGATGGCGAAGAGTATCAAAAGATGAATGGCGAAGCTGCTGATGTGCATCACGAAAAATCCGCCGATCCAGAGGACGAGAAGAACAACAGCGAGAATTAAGAACATGGCAAGGCCTCTTTCAGTGCAGCATAAGGTACTTAGTGTCTAAACACTGTACATAGGAGGAGCAATGCCGTGAGATCGTTGCTTTGCAAGCCGGATAGGCTCCCTGTTAGCCACCCGCGATCGAGGGAATAAGCATGACTTGGTCTCCGTCCTGAAAAGAGTATTTTTCACCCCCGAGGAACCGGATGTCTTCATCGTTTACGTAGATGTTGATGAAACGTCGCAGGTTACCCTGATCGTCCCGTATCTGTGTCGCGAGCGCAGGAAACATCTGATCGATATCAAGAAGCAGACCAGGCAGGTTGCTCGCGGCAGAGCTAAAGGTTTTCCTTCCTGACGTATGACGTACGAAGGCTGTTGGCAGTGTCACGTTGATTGACATCAATATGCTCCTAAGGAGACCAAGTCAGGTTCTCCCAACAGATCAAGATTTTCTATGTGCGAGGTAAACTCTGCTAGGCGAGGCTTGATGATTTGTCCAACTGGGTACTGGCCGACCAAAGCGTCGGTTGTTTTCAGTCCGTTACCTGTAATGATCGACACGGTAGTCTGCTCAGCCGAGATCCGCCCATGCGCGTACAAGCGAGCGGTAACTGCTGTGGTGACACCGCCGGCAGTCTCTGCGAAGATACCCTCGGTTTCGGCAAGTTCCTGAATCCCTGAAATTACCTCAACGTCAGACACATCCTCCGCGTATCCACCAGTCTCCTGAATCATCTTTGAGGCCGAAGGCCCATCGGCCGGATTTCCGATCGCAAGAGATCTCGCAATCGTATTTGGACGTTGCGGATCAATGTAGTCGAGACCACTCTTGACTGATTGGGAGATGGGAGAACATCCCGTAGCCTGTGCTCCGAAGAAGCGAACCGGTTTCGCTACTACAAGACCGAGTGCGATCAGTTCATTAAAGGCCTTGCGGATCTTTCGAATCAGGGAGCCCCCGGCCATCGGACAAACGACGTTGTCGGGCAGCTGCCAACCAAGTTGTTCAGCAATCTCAAATCCTACTGTCTTCGACCCCTCTGCATAGTAGGGTCTCAGATTCACATTCACCAGACCCCACTTGTATTCATCTGCGATTTGGGTGCACAGGCGATTTACATGGTCATAGTTGCCATCGATCCGGATCAGGCGTGCGCCATAAACCAAAGTATTCAGGATCTTCGCAGGCTCAAGATCAGCAGGGACCAAGATTGTTGCCTTTAGACCGAGGCGTGCCGCCTGTGCGGCCACCGCATTCGCAAGATTGCCCGTGGAGGAACAACCAACCGTGGAGAAACCAAATGCCTGGGCGTTAGCTAGAGCCACTGATACGACCCGGTCTTTAAAGGAGAGGGTCGGAAAGCAGACGGCATCATTCTTTATGTAGAGGTTAGTGGCTCCAATGCGCTTGCCGAGAGAACGGGCGCGAACCAGTGGGGTAAAGCCGACGGGCAGATCAGGCTCGAAGCCGACTGGAATTGGTAGCAGATCTCTGTAGCGCCAGATGCTGAAAGGTCCCGCTGCGATAGAGAGACGGCTTACCCGCTTCCGAATCGTGTCGAGATCATACTGCACCTCGAGCGGAGCTAGGCAATCGTCACAAGCTGAAAGGGGTTGATTGCCGAAATGCTTCCCACACTCGTTGCATTGAAGCTCGTACGTTCTACACGAATATGCCATATTGCTCTCCAGCGGGAGAGGGATCTGGCTCAGTTACGACGCTGCTCAATCTGGAAGCCTTGCGGCGAAAAGGAAGGAAAAACGGGGGCAGAAAGCTGTGAACCTCGCTGCTTGCTCCGAATCTCATGTTCCCTGTCTCCAGGAGAGAGTTGACACCGGTACGAAGTGTTCTGTCCGGTTGTCGTGGCGTCGCAGGGCTCGTCCCTCAACCACTCTGCATGAAATTCAAATCTGCATATAGCAGACTGGAATGAACTATTTCTAACACAGCCCGTTTCGATTCGCAAACGGGCTTCGGGCCTTCAGTGAATTTTCACGGCACCACGTACGCCCTCAACAAAAGCCGACGGATCAAATTCCGTTCGCAGAATTTCATCTGGGCAATCTGTCAGGGTTGCAACGCGCCAATTACATACAAAAGCGACCTTCTGATTATGTTGTGCAGTCTTGATCTCAGAGCAGATGTACTCAGCTTCGCCAATTCCTGATTCTCCTTCGACATCAACGAGAACCAAGTCGTATTGACGACTCCAGAACATTGCTAAGCCATCGCTCGAGTTGACCGTTGAGTCGACAACAAACCCCGCCAAGCGGAGGATCTGATCGCGCAAGGGGCGAAGAGTCTCACGACGGCAAATATGTAAGACGATCGGCTTTGAGGAAAACTCTGAAAGCATGATCTTCGGAGTGCAACAACGCTAGGACAGGATTTCTGCTTGATCTTTGTCGGATCGAACATTGTCAGGCAAGGAAGAGATAGGGACCAGCATGTCTTCCTTGCGCATCACGAGATTCGTAGCGTTCAGCGATGCAAGTTCAAACCCATGCCCATGTGTAATCGCATCCGTGGGACATGCCTCTACGCAATACCCGCAAAAAATACAGCGATTGTAATCAATGTTATAGACCTTGGCATAGCGTTCAGCTGAAGATATTCGTAACTCTTCGGTGTTTTCGGCCGCCTCGATGTAGATGCAGTTTGAAGGGCAGGCGGCCGCGCAGAGAAAACAAGCGACGCACTTCTCAAGACCGTTCTCATCTCTTTGTAGTTGATGCTTGCCTCGAAACCGCTGCTCGAATTTCGCTCCACGCATCGGTCCCTTGCCATCAGGATAGTTTTCAACTTCAGTAGGCTGAAAAGCCTCCCTCAAAGTGATGCTCATACCCTTGGCAATTGCAGCGGCATTGCGGACGATCGACATGGCTCTAGTATAGCGGGAGTATCTAGTTGGAATGGCCTGCATCAGGACGCACTTGATCAAGAACGATAGGATAGCAAGATGAAGACCTTGACTTGTCATTGGATCAAGTGCGCTCTGTTCGTTCTGCTCCTAAGTTGGGCGTCGCAACCTCTCACAGTTGCTGGCCAGAGCCCGATGCCGGAGCAGGGGGTACAGACGGAACGTTCTACCGTTCTCACCTTGACTGTAAATGGTGTCTCACGGCAGCTCTCAGTAGCTGATCTTGCAGCAATGCCGCAAGCCCGTGTCAATGTACGTAATGGCCACACGAATCAGGACGAGGTTTATACCGGGGTTGCCCTCTCCGATCTCCTCAGTGCAAACGGACTTCCGTTCACGAAGGACACTCAACGCACATACCTTCGAAGTTACCTTCGCGCTCAAGGGACTGACTTCTACTTCGCGATCTACTCTGCTTCAGAGGTGATCCCAGCCCTGAATACCTCGAGTGTCATTGTTGCTACGCATGTTAATGGGCGGGAACTCGGGCGGGACGGATTGTTTAAACTCGTCGGCACCGGGGACAAGCAGCCAGCACGATGGGTACGGAATCTCATCTCGATCACGCTCGTCACGGTCAACTAACCTTGGCCGGTCCTCTAATTGACGCCGATTGCTACTTCGCCTCTCCACCATCCTCGACTGACAAAGGCTATTTCGCGTTGAACCGACTTGGCAGACGATCTCTTCCCTCCCCCAAATTATGCCATCAGGATTGCTTAAGAAGCTTCTTGCTTGCTATTGCGCTTACCTCACTTTCCGTGAGGGCGATACCGCAAACGGACGCATCTTCAGGGAAGACTGTTCCGGCGGTGCTGGCTAAACCGCAGCCCACGCGATCCGCTCCGCCGAGCACTCTTCTGCCTGCGCCCAAAAGCTTCGATCTGGCCGCTCGAAATGCCGCCGTTCTGGACCATCTGAACGCCGTGGTGCGAATCTTCCGTCTTGCGGTCGCACCAATCCAGAAGGTTGGCGAGCCAAGCGATCTGCTCTACCGCGATCAGGCCTTGGCACAATCGACGCAGATTGCAGCCCTCGCCTTTCAATCAAGTCGTGAGGAGGCTGCGCTCCTCTCCTCCTTTGAAAAACAGCAGGAGGTGACAGAGGCCGTGCCGGTGGAAGGCGAAGCGCAGAAGCTGCAGGCTGGACGCGCAAACATCGCGCAACACCTTGATGATCTCAAGACCCAAGCACAGCAGATCCAGCAAAGCTTGGAGATTGCAAAGCCAACGCAAAGGGGCGCACTACAGCAGCAGCAGGAAGAAGTCCAGGGTGGAATCCAACTCTACCAGGCGATGAACGATGCTATGCGAAAGATCGCATCTACCTCGGATGCCGAGCTTAACGGAGGTCTTGCTGGTGACATCGCTCGTCTCCAACTTAGTATCCCGGAGTTAGGTAGCAGCGACGGCAAAGGGAACGCTATCGTTCCCGCACAACTGCAGAGTGTGAGCGCTGCAAGGTCTTCGGGTGTTAGTACACAAGCAGTCATTCTGTTCCAACTCTTGGCAACGCGCCACTCAATTGATAGCTGGATCTCCGAATCCGACAAGCTGCACGAGCAAGCGACCGGGCTTCGCAAGCCGCTCCTGCAACTGGTACGTTACGTCATCGCAGATGGTCAGGCTCTGTCTCAGCAAATGGAGAGTGACGCCACATCGAGTGCAGCTGCGGCCGCGAGCAAGCAAACTCTTCCGGTCGGGAGTGTCCAAGCCGTTAGGAAACGGAATGACGTCATCATCTCTACGTTCAGTGCCCTTTCTTCTGCCTTGGTGCCACTCACCCAGGAGATCATCACTATCGAGCAAAGCCGTACCAACCTGCTCGCGTGGCGGGCTGTGGTAGATGCGGAATACCGTGAGGTCCTCCGGGATCTTCTTCTCAAGGTCCTGACGATCGCGATCGGTCTCGGAATTCTCTCTATTCTCAGCTCTCTTTGGCAAAGAGCAACGACTCGCTATGTGCGCGATATCCGTCGTCGTCGTCAATTACTGGTGACCCGCCGTGTCATTATCGGCTTCCTGAGCGGTCTCGTTGTCATCTTCGGCTTCGTGACTCAATTCAATTCGCTTGCAACCTTTGCGGGTTTCATTACTGCGGGCATCGCTGTCGGATTGCAGACCATTTTGCTGTCAGTAGCGGCATATTTTTTCATCGTGGGCAGATATGGTGTTCGGGTCGGAGACCGCATAACGGTAGCGGGCGTTACTGGCGATGTCATCGACGTCGGACTCGTCCGCTTTTACATGATGGAACTGGCTGGCAGCGGAACCGAGCTTCAGCCCACCGGACGGGTCGCCGTCTTCGCCAACTCCGTACTCTTTCAGTCCGGGACTCCACTCTATCGGCAGATGCCCGGAGCCGAGTACGGATGGCATGAGCTTTCCGTGAAGTTGGCGCTCTCGGCGAACTATAGCCATGCATCGGATGAACTCATGAAGATAGTGGAAACCGTCTACGAGTCCTACAAGCCCCGCATCGAAGGTCAGCATCGTCAGGTTGAAGCTTGGATGGACTCACCTATTCCGGCACCCGGCACTGACTCCAGGCTCCAACTTGTTGATGGCGGTCTGCAACTCTATATCCGGTATCCGGTCGAGCTTCGCCAAGGCTCTCAGATCGACCAGCAGATTACACAGTCAGTTATCACGTTAATGGCGGAAGACCCTGAGCTTAAGGGCGCGGTCGTGACCCCCCCTACCATTCGCGCCTTGGTGAAGGGGTGAGACAAGAATGAATCGCTCTCAGCGTCGGATCTAAGCGATACCCAGCTTTGCCCACATCGCGTCGACCTTTGTCTTCACCTCTGCAGTCATTGTCAGCATCTGAGGCCACGGCCTGGTAAATCCTTCCGCCGCCCACTTCCTCGTTGCATCAATGCCCATCTTGGATCCATAGTTCGGCAGCCGGCTCGCATGATCAAGGGAGTCCACCGGACCAAGCGTGAACTGGATGTCCCGTTCTGGGTCGATGTTGTTCGCCGTTCGCAGCGTGACTTCTGCCAAGTCATGTACGTCGCAGTCTTCGTCGACAACGATGATGCACTTGGTAAACATGGCCTGTCCCAACGCCCAAATGCCGCTCATCACCTTGCGCGCGTGGCCTGCATACGATTTTCGAATGGCCACGATCATCAAATTGTGAAAGACACCTGCAGAGGGAAGATTCACATCGACGATCTCTGGCAAAGTAAGCTGCATAAGTGGAAGGAAGATACGCTCTACAGCCTTTCCCATCCACGCGTCCTCCATTGGAGGTTTTCCGACAACAGTCGCTGCGTAGATCGGCCGCTTGCGATGCGTGATGCAGGTCAGGTGAAAGACCGGGTAGTCGTCCGGCATCGTGTAGAAGCCTGTGTGGTCTCCAAAAGGCCCTTCGGAGCGAAGCTCTGCGAGATCAACATACCCCTCAAGGATGTACTCCGCATGCGCCGGGACCTCAAGTGCCACCGTCTCCCCCTTCACCAGCTCAACTGGTTTGCCGCGGAGAAATCCAGCGATCAGGTATTCCTCGACCTCTGGTGGAGCGGGCACGATCGCAGAAAATGTCAGAGAAGGATCTGTCCCGATTGCGACTGCGACCTCGAGTCGATTGTTTCGAATCGCAGAGATCGTGTGGGATGCCAGACCGGTTGGCAAACCCCCATTTTGCGCTGGTCTGACGCCGCCGTCTGTTAGGGCCATCAGAGTCACAGCCTCAGACGCTGTCCCCACAGTAGCCCTCAATCGATCACGCACCTGCTCTGCGGCAACTTTCTGTCGCTGCCAGTGCATGCCTGTCGTCTGGCCGTCGTAGACCTGCATGCGGTACATGCCAATGTTTCTCTTGCCAGTCCGTGCATCACGCGTGATGACGCACGGCAGGGTAAGGAAAGGGCCGCCATCTCCCGGCCAGGTAGTGAGTACCGGTAGCTGTCGTAAGTCTACGTCTGCTCCACGCAGAATGACTTCCTTGCATGGAGCATCTTCCGCACTCACAAGCTTTGGGAAGAAGCTTCCAACTTCAGCAAGCTTCGGCAGGAGCTTCAATTTATCCAAGAGACTGACCGGGGTCTCAGGATGGATGAGCGATCGAATTCGGTTGGCGATGTCATCAAACGACTTTGCGTCAACCGCCATCTTCATCCGCGTCTCGGAGCCGAACTGGTTCATCAGAACGCGGGCGCCTGGATGCCCGGTAACATTCTCAAACAGTAAAGCCGGTCCCCCCCAAGGCTTTCCCTCATGTGTCAGCTTCGCAGTCCGGTCCGCGATCTCGGCCATCTCAAGGTAAGGGGAAACAGCGACGGAGATGCGCTTTAGCTCCCTTGCCCGTTCCAGATTGGCAATCCACTCCCGAAGATCTGTATACGGCAAAGGGCAGCTCCTTCAGATAACTACCATCATCCTACCCTCGCCGTCTGAAGAGACCTCAAGACCCTACACCTTCAGAAAGATGCGCTTCCGCCATAGCAACAGATTCGGAAGAAAGCAGAGCGCCACATAGCAAAGTGCAAATGCAAGAGAGGTGTTGTTCGTCGAATTCCCCTGCGCAAAGATGTGTTGATAGACCCAGCTCCAGAGGGAGACGACTCTCCCGTCAGGGGCCGAGGGTCCGCTGAAATGGATCAGTCCCCCTGCCTCGATCAGCAGCTCTGAAACAGCATATGCCGTGATGGCGTTCGAGCCGAAGACAAGCCATGGCCAAAGGCATGCTCGAAAGAGCTTTGATCGGCGCTCCAGGCGCAAATAATCGATCAAGCCATAGCAGACCGAAAGGCCAAGAAGACTGAACCCCGCTGCTGCGAAAACATAGGAACTCGTCCAAAGCCTCTTGTTGATCGGAAAGGAGCTGTCCCAGAGAAATCCGATGACGAGACAAAGGATGGACGCCAGGAGGAGACCAAAGAGAGTGCGCCCCGGGCTCTGAATGGACTCAGCATACTGAGAACCATTCGACCCTTCAGTCTCATTCGCAGGTAGGACCGAATCAAGACTTCCTTGGTGCTTGACGGCCGTGGATCGGCGAAGCCAAAGACCGGTTAGGGCTCCGAATAATGTCGTCGCGATCGCGGGAAGGGTGCTGAGAGCTCCTTCTGGATCACGAGTTCCCTCGTAAAGTCGGCCCGTGTGAAATACCCGTTGCGTGAAGGAGCTGAACGCGCGATCGATGACAGCCGTTAGATTTTGATCAGGATCCAAAAGAGGGATGTCACGCCCCGGCACTCCGAAACCCGGGACCGGAACATAGCGCATGAGAATCCAATAGCCGACAAGAAGCGTGATGGCGAGCGAAAGCAGAACGGCGCTTCGACGTGTTACCAGACAAAGCAGACCAACGATCAGGTAGCAGATCGCTATTCGTGTAAGAACGCCGTAAATCCGGAGTTGGGTAAAGTGGAACGTCGGGAAAAGCGCGATGAAGAAGTCAATCAAAATGATGGTCACGGCTCGACGGACGATGTTCCGAGCCAAAGCAGCCCGGGACTCGCCACGTGCAATGCGATTCGCAAGAGAGAAGATGATCGAGGCTCCGACGAGGAAGAGAAACGTCGGGAACACCAGGTCAGTCAGTGTCAGCCCGTTCCACTGTGCATGCTCAAGTTGACCGTAAGTATGTCGACCATCTCCAGGATCATTGACCAGGATCATCAAGGCGATGGTGAGACCGCGGAGAATGTCGACCGACAAGATACGATTCGGCGCAGCTTGTGTTGTTGAAGTGGCTGAGGGCATGGCAACCATCATCGCTCAAGATCAGCCCTTTGCCCAAGTCATGGCAGAAATAGATGCCTGTGCTCGAGAGCACTGAGGTGGTTCGTCTTGAAGCCGACCCGCCCAGCTCAGCTCGCTAAAACCCCTGTAGATGCTTCGCTCGGAGCAACATAGAGCTCAAGGGGGTACCCCGCGTCTCGCCACCCTTCAAAGCCGCCGCGCAACGGGCGAACCCGGTGAACGCCCAGCCGAAGCAGCTGCTTCGCAACGCGCGCACTTGTCTCTTCACTGGGGCATGTGCAGTACAGGACGACATCGCGATCCCGCGGAATCATGTCGTTCTGAGTCGTAATCTCATTCGGGCTGACTCGTATTGCACCAGGGAGCACTCTAGGATCGGGGAGGTAATCCAATGGGTGTCGAAGGTCGACGATGAACGGAGGGGTGTTGCCCTGCGACTCCGCCATATCAAGCATGCGCTTCAGTTCTGCAGGTTCAAGGCGAAGTTCGCGTATTTCAAGAAGGAAGCGGCGATTTTTCCAGACGCGGTAGATCATCAGCGATACAACGAGCAGTACAAAGATGCCGAAGGCGAAGTGACTCAGCAGGTGGAAGAAGCGTTCGCTCTTCTGTGCTACATCTCCGAAGAAACGTCCGGCGAGAAGGTACGTCTCGGCCCATATAACCGCCCCCGCAAGGTCCCACAGAACAAAACGGCTATAGGGCATGCCCGTTTGACCAGCGATCGGCGCAGCAAGCGTTGATAGCCCAGGTACAAACTTCGCGAATAGCAAAGTCACTGGGCCGCGCCGGGTGAAATAATCCTCTGTTTTCGCCACGCAGGTGGAGGCTTCGAGCGAAAACCGGCACAGCAATCGAAGCACCGCGCCGCCGTAACGTCGACCAAGGTAGTACCAAAGACTATCCGCAGCAAGACACGCAAGAACTACGTCCGCAAGCGCATAGGAAGCGTGAATACGATGAGTAGCTGACAGCGTCCCAGCAGTAAGCAACACGGGTATCGAGGGGATTGGAACGCCCAGTTGTTCCATGAGCACCCACAGGAACAGGATGGCATAGGCATACTGCACGAAGAATGCGATCGCTATCGGCATTTCACTCTAAGTTACTCCGAAGTAGATGGGGGCCGGGGCAAGAGGATTGTTTTTACATCTCCTCTAGACAGATTTTGGTGCTGATCTGCGACGCTACCCCATTTCAACCAGGGGTGATTGCGGGAAGGTGAACTCCTTCCGAACCACCCCGGACTGCGTAGACCAGAGTCGTTTTCTCTTGGCTGAGGGAGATGTTCAACTTGCCATCTATTGGTAACAACCCTGCTTATGTGCGATTCCACGCTTTCCCACGGGCGACCCCTGTAGAGGCTCCTCCACGATCAGTTCTTAACCGAAACTGTAGGAACCACGGAGAAGCCGGGTCGCAAGGCGAAATCCTTGTTTTCGTCTTGCAGATTGGTGAAATCTATCCTCACCGGGATGCGCTGGACAACCTTGACATAATTTCCCGTGGCATTCTCTGGCGGAAAAAGGGACAGCCTTGACCCCGTCGCACCTCCTACTTGTGTAATCGTGCCAGAGAACTTTCGCCCTCCAAGTGCGTCAACTTCAATCGAGACACGCTGACCAGCGCGGATCTTATCGAGTTGTGTCTCCTTCAAGTTGGCAGTCACCCACAGGTTCGTCACCGGAACGATCGTAAGCAGATCCTGCCCTATACTTACGTTCGCTCCAACCTGGACATTCTTCTTATTCACGATTCCTGCAACGGGAGCCACAATGTGGGTGTAGGAAAGGTTCAATTTCGCTTGATCGACTCGAGCTTGTGCCTGCTTCACGTCAGCGATGGATGCTTCCGCTCGGGCTTGCTGCACCTTGATCTGCTGTGGGCCGTTGCGCTGCGCCTCGGCCGCCTGCATCCGCGATTGATTCAACTGCTGTTGCGCTTGCCGCACAGCATCTTGTTGAGCAATCAGAGTCGCCTGCGCATTCAGCACCGTCGCTTTGTCGGAGGTGGCTTGTGCAACCGCAGCATCAAATTGCTGCTTCGAAATCACATCTTTCTGAACCAGCGGGGTGTAACGGTCAACATCTAACTGGGACTTCACAGCATTTGCCTGCGCCTGATCAACACGAGCGGCGGCGGCCTGTACTTGCTTCTGTGCCTGAGAGACCGCGGCGTCAGAACTCAGGACGTTCGAAGAAGTCGTGCTGGTTGAGGTCCTCGTCGATGTGCTCGTAATTGGCACGTTAACCGTTGCCTGACTTGCCGCCGCTTGAGCACTTGCAAGGTTTGCCTGAGCCTGTTCCAGCGCGACCAGGTAGTCACGCGGGTCGATCTCTGCGATTGCCTGCCCCGCTTCGACTTTCTGGTTGTCGTCGATGTAGACCTTCGTTACTTGACCGGTCACACGGGAGCTGACCTGAAAGAGATTTCCATCCACCTGCGCATCGTCGGTATCTTCTGAATACGTGGAATGCCAGTAGAAAAGCCCCGCAATGATGACCAGCAATATAACGACAGCAATGATGATGAACCGACGCCGCGACTTCTTTGCGGGCGACTCACTTCTTTTCTCATCCTGACCGTCTCTTTTCCCATCGTTACTCTGTACCTGGCTCTCGGAAGCACTTTGGCCTGATCCCTGCGCACTCTGTCCTTGCGGCTGGATCTGCACTGTACCGCTGATCTGCGCAGTCTGGCTACCTTCGACGTTCCCCTGCTGATTTAGATCCGTCTGCTCTGCCACGCTTACCTACCTCCCAAGAAATCACTAAAGTTTGTCTGTGCTACGCCCATAGCCCGTGCCAGTGAAAGCTTCGCGACGTTGTGCTGGTAGAGCGCACTGATGTACTGATCATTCGCCTGCTCTGTCTGACTCTGTGCCTGAGAAACCGGAAGATTATCGCTGACTCCCGCACGAAATCGCTGCTGCGCTTCATCAAGTGCCTCGCGCGCGAGGGCAAGATTGGACTGCGCGACTTCGACCAGCTTTGCTGCTGCTTGTATGTCCAGCAGACTATCGCGTACGTCCGCATTTACCTGTTGAATCTGGTCCGTCAAGTTTGCTCGGGCAGATTCGAGCTGCGCGTTGGCCACCGCTTCCTCACCACGCGTCCGGGCAATCTGAAGGATTGGCGCGGTCAACTCGCCCGTTGCCGTGTAGGTGCCATGCGAATGCCCGGGTGTGGTACCCAGGTCTCCGAAGTCGCCGTTTGCACTTAGAACCGGCAATTGGTCAGCAAAAGCGGCCAACTTCGTTGCTTTCGCGGCTTTCACCTGCTCAGCAGAAGCAGCGAGATCTTTCCTCGTCTTTAAAGCGCGAGTGAATGCCTGCTCTGGATCCATGCCGTCCAGCGCTTTGTACGGCACAAGATCGGTAAGTCGAAACCTTTGGTCAAGTGGAATCCCGATCGTTCGAGCCAAGGAAAGCTTGTCCTTCGCCAGTTGATTTGCAGCTGAGATCAGGTTCTGTTGTTCGTTTTGGTAATCCACCTGCGCTCGTAGAACATCAATCCGCGGACTTGTTCCCGCGTCATGCGATGCGACTGCCTGATCCAACGTCACCTTGGAGGTTGTAAGTTCGGCGTTGACCGCTTCGATCCGTGCAGCGTCTGCAATACATAGGAGGTAAGCATTTCCTACTGTCAAAACAACGAGGTCGCGTGCATCGTCAGCGGACAGCTTCGCACTCTGGAAGTTGTGCTTTGCTGCGAGGTAACTCTCAAGCGACTGCACGTTGATCAGGTTTTGCGTCAGATAAGCCCGAAAATCGACGACTTGAAAAGGACCGATAATTGGGTTTAGGCCGGGGAATTTCAGACCGTAAGCCGCAAGATTCACTTGCTGAACTGCGATGCTGGCCGTTCCCGTGACAGTAGGCAGCAAGGCTTGAAGCTGCTCCAGGCGTTGACCATTTGCATTTTTCTCATTGGAGTTCTGAAGAATGACTCCAAGGTTCGTGCGTAATCCACGACGCAGCGCATCTTCCAGCGAAAGGTCCAACTCCGTTGCGCTCGCTTTGCCTTCAATCAGAGACCCTTTGTAGGAGTCCTGTGTGACCCGCGCTCCATTTTGCCCGCCGGCTGTATAGAGTTGCTGCTGCGCGCCCGACACTGTAGCCTGTCCACTCGCTCCGCTCGACGTAGAGCTGGAGGGTCCACGCATGGCCCCCGAAGGCGTCCCGGCCTGAGCCAGCGCCAACTGACTTGTAAGACCAAGGACCACTAAGACGACAGAACTTCGCCTTCGCACCCTTGTGACTGGACTTTTACTCATACTTGTAATCGTACCTGCTCCCGTCGGTCGTCGTAGAAATCACGATGTCAGCTATTGTTTTCTGTGACCGCTCTATAAACCCATTGGCTGCGGTTCTGTAGAGATGGATGCGAGGATCTTCCAAGAATCTTCAAATTGTGACGGGCAGCCTTTTGCGATAGATCACGGGCCGTATCAAAGACGATAATCTTGGCTTGGACAGCGGCATTGCTCACGTGCTTCTAAACTGCGGTGGTTATCGAGCTCTGGGATCCGAAGATCGTAGTTAGAAACAGGTTTCTCGCGTGTGCGGAACATGCCGGTACCCAATCAACGGAGTCGGGATGACTGAGCGGGATTTGGATGAAGGGCGCGAGCGATAGAGTGCTGATTGGCAGGCACTTGCTGACTTATCGGATGGTGATGCGGATGTGGCGGCTCTGCCCTTCGCCGAGATGGAGTGAGACTTTTACCCGCACTGCGGTGGAGATGGAGCTAAATGTCTGAAGATATTGGAGTTGCTGTAATCGGGTTTGGGCTTGCCGGAAGAGTTTTTCATGCGCCGTTCGTGTCTGCCGTGCCTGGACTGCGCCTGGATGCGATTGTGCAACGCCGCGGGAGCGAAGC
>CAXTCB010000016.1:0-41980 GCA_964242875.1 uncultured Acidobacteriaceae bacterium | reverse complement strand
GCGGATCCTTCGCCAGCAGCCCCAGCGCACCCTTGCCGGCATTCGCGTCATTCAGCAGCTGGTTCGCATTTGCAATCGTGTTGTTCAGGTTGGTGTACAGCTGCTCGTCCTTCAGCAGCTTGCCCGCCGTTCCCTGCCCATTTTGCAAACCTGCCGTGATCGAATCCACGCGCCCGATCGTGTCGTTGATCCGGTTGTAGAGCGCGTCGTCGTTCATCAGCTTGCCGACCGTGCCCTTGCCCGTGTTCAGGTTCTGCGCCAGCTTGTGCAGCTCGTCCACCGTCGCATTCGCCTTGTTGTACAGGTCCGGATTATTAATCAGCTGCCCCACCGATCCCTTGCCGCTCTGCAGGTTATCCACGATCGTGTTCATCTTCGCCAGAATCACGTTCAGGCTCTCGATCGTTCCCTGGCTCGCCTTCACCACGTCCTGCAGGTTCGGCGTCTCGAGCGTCTTGACCTCGTCGCCTGTATCGAGCGGCGGCCCCACCGCGTACTGGCTGTTAATGTCCACCACCGTATCGCCCAGCACGCCCACCGTGCTCAACGAAGCCTTCGAGTCCTTCTTCAGATCCCTGCCGTACTTGGTGTCGAGCTTCATCGTCACCATCACCGGCGTCAGCTTCCGCTCCGCCGCGCTCGTAATTACGATCGTCTTCACCGTCCCGATCGTCACACCCTGCAGATTCACCGCCGCGCCTTCCTTCAGCCCGGCCGAGTTCTCAAAATACGTCGTCACCTGGATCTTGTGCGAAAACAACCCCAGCCCGGACGAGCTCGTCATCAGAAACAGCAGCGTGATCAGCACAATCGACGCAATCAACACAATCACGCCAACCTTCAGTTGCGACCACCGCACCTCCTGCTGACTCGGCATAGCTCTCCTTCAAAAAAGCATTGGTGACAACAATCCACTGGGCAGGCCGATCGGACACGCCGTCCGTCGAGCATATCGCAGCCGATCCCTGCTGAGCTGTCCTCTGTCAGGTATGTCTATGAAAGGATGCCAGAACGGCAACGGAAGGTGCAGGAATCAAGGCCGCCGCCCTACAACCTTCGCGTCATCAAGCCCCTTCCACAATCACCACCGCCATCGCCATCTCCCGGCTGTGCGTCAGCGACAGCTGCGTCCGCACCACCCCCATCGCCTGCGCCCGCTCGAGCGCCCGCCCGCTCCACACAATGCCTGGCTTGCCCCCGCGCTCGTTCCGCACCTCGATCTCCGTCCACCGCACCCCGCGGCTGATCCCCGTCCCCAGCGCCTTCGCCCCCGCCTCCTTCGCCGCAAATCGCGCCGCAAAGCTCTCGGCCGCCCCATGCACCTTTCTCCGGCAATACGCGATCTCGAACGGCGTAAACACCCGCGTCAGGAATCGCTCCCCAAACCGCTCCACACTCCGCCGCACCCGCTCGATCTCCATCAGATCTGTCCCGACACCCAGAATCACCGCGCATCCCTCCACGTCCGTCCCACAACACACCTTAATCTTAGGGGACCCA
Source organism: uncultured Acidobacteriaceae bacterium (assembly GCA_964242875.1). Lineage (GTDB taxonomy): Bacteria > Acidobacteriota > Terriglobia > Terriglobales > Acidobacteriaceae > Edaphobacter. The sequence continues at coordinate 40,480 of CAXTCB010000016.1, read as the reverse complement.
CACGAGCGGGTCAGGATGGAACCCACACCATCGCGCGCGGCGCGAAACAAGCGGTGCTGGACCGGAGGTGCTCTACGCGGCGTGGATCACTCTTCTGTGTCGCACTCGCACCCGCTCCCGCAGCCAATTCGTCGTTGGCCGCTCGATAAACTGGTGAACCGCCGCGCCGACGAAGAGCGAAACGCACGAAGAAAGAACAACCGACACGAGCGGGAGGTGCAGACCGTATCGTGCCAGGAGCACAGGGGCGAGTTGCGCCACGAGCAAGTGAAAAAGATAGGTCGCGTAGGAGGCATCCGCCAGAAAAATCAAAAATGTTGGTGTCCTCTGGAAGAGTGGCTCGAGCGAGGTGACGCCCCAGAGAATCATCGCCGCCGGAATGCCCGCGAAAAACACCCGCAGGATCAACTCATACCCAAAGTGGGGTGCAAGAAGCAGGGCAAAGCCTCCGAAAAACAGCAGCAGCGCGATCCCGCGCGGTAACTGGCGGCCAGACAGGCAGAACCTTCCGATCAACATCCCGAAGAAGAACTCCGGCACAATCGGATCCAGGTAAAACGAGACCGGCGGCCAGGTGGGCTGCCTGATGAAAATACCCAGGCCCTGCAGGCTGAGCAGGATCCCCAGGGCCACGTACACGTTCCAGCGAAACAGAAGCGCCAGCCCAAAGAAAAGATAGAACAGCATCTCCAGGTTCAGCGTCCAGCCAACGCCAAGGATCGGGTAAAACGAGCCGTCAAGATTTGTGCTCGGCAGAAACGCATACGACGCCAGGGCTGTCGTCCACGTCAGCCGCGCGTGAACCACCAGAGCAGGGACAGCAAGCATCGAGATCACTTTGCAGGTGGTCGCCAGCCAGTACATCGGCACGATCCGAACGAGCCGTCGCTCAGCAAACACGAGCCATCCGTCCTCGGTGTTGATCAGCTTGGCGGACGACCAGACAATCACAAAGCCGCTCAGCACAAAGAAAAGATCAACCCCATACGCAGCCTTCCTCCAGATCGCGATGTGTCCGACCCTCTCTGAAGCGAGCTTGGTGGCATGGAACACGACAACGAGGATCGCGGCCAGGAGGCGCACGACCTGAACTCCGTTGTACTTCGGCGCGGCAGCCAGCTTCATTGTGCTTTCCGATCGAGACAACATCGCCTGCTTTCTGCTTGACCGTGCGTGGAGTCGTGTTGCGAGCCTGCGAGAGACTTTGTTGATGGGCCGCGACTTGGTACGTGTACAGCAGAGTGACGTTGGTCCGGAACTGATCCCAGCCTCGAAGCAATGCTCGGAAAGGACTCAGCCCGTTTCGCTTGAACAATCCAGATCCAAGCCGATTGGGTCCCTTGCGGCAGATCCCCCGGTCCAATCGCGCTCCAACATTTGCACACTCAAAACCATTTGGCAATCGCTCCACCCCGCCGCACCCTCGATCACCAGCAGGTCCGTTCCCGACACCCGGAATCGAACATCACCTCCGGCACGCCGTTCGCCCGCATCGTTCATCCTTCGGACCAGGACGCCCCGACAGCATCCCCCGGCGAGCCACTCAATCGCGTCTGCCATCCTCCCCCGCTGGCTATACTCAGAGCCTGAGGAGATCCGTCCCTGAGCGATCCTGCGGCGCAGCGCCTTGATCCACCTGCCAGCTCCAACCAGATCCTCGCCGGTCCTCAGGGGCCTGTCCTTCCAGCTCCCGAGAACAAGCGCTTCTATCCCGCGCTTGATGGCCTTCGCGCCGTCGCCGTGCTCATGGTCTTCTTCCAGCACTATCTCGCTCACACCTTCCCGCAGCTCGGCTGGGGCTGGGCCGGCGTTGATGTCTTCTTCGTTCTCTCCGGCTTCCTCATCACCGGCATCCTCTACGACACGCAGAACGCCCGCCATCGCTTCCGCATCTTTTACATGCGTCGTACCCTTCGCATCTTCCCGCTCTTCTATGGCGTGCTCTTTCTTGCCGTCATCACCACGCCCGTTATGGACTGGATGTGGAACCCGGCCTGGATCCTCTGGGCCACCTACCTCGGCAACTACGCGCGATACCTCTATCTGCACTCGCCGCTTCTTCCCCTCGGCGCCATCGAGCACCTCATCTCCCGCTACAACGGTCAGCCGGACCTCACCTTCTACGTGGGCCACTTCTGGTCGCTCTGCGTGGAAGAGCAGTTCTATCTCGTCTGGCCGCTCGTCGTCTTCACCGTGCGCCGCCGGGAAACGCTGCGCGCCATCTGTCTCGCCGCCATCCCGCTTGCGCTTGCGGCCCGCGTCGCCTGCCTCTTCCTGCTGCCGCAGCAATGGCTCGCCGAAGAGTTCCTCTACCGGGCCACACCCTTGCGCATCGACGCCCTTCTGCTCGGCGGCCTCCTTGCTCTCTGCCTGCGCGGTCCGGAAGCTGCATGGGTTCAGCGCGCCGCCAGGCCCATCCTCCTCAGCTTCACCGCCGGCTTCATCCTCTTTCAGCTTCTCTACGGCCGACTCTCCGGAACCCATCACGTCTACACCCCCGCCAGCGGCGATCCCGTACTCACCACCCTCGGCTACACCCTCATCGATCTCTTCGCCGCCGCGCTCATCCTCCGCAGCCTTCAGCCCAGCTCGCCCCTCGCCCGTCTCCTTGCGCTTCCGCCCTTGCGCGCCCTCGGCCGCGTCAGCTATGGCTTCTACGTCTTCCACGATCTGCTCCGCGCTGTCTACGTCCGCGCCGTCGGCGCCTTCATCGGCGGCAGGGTGCCCCTGGGCGAGTTCGAGTGCATCGTCGCCATCGTCGGTCTTGGCGCCACCACCTACATCTCGTTCCTCAGCTTCCGCTACTTCGAAAGCCCCTTCCTTCGCCTGAAATCCCGCTTCGTCCCCTAAGCCCACCAGGCCGGGTCCACCGCTCTCCCAACATCCCCGTTGACGCCGCCCCGTTTCCTCGCTACGCTGGCCGCTCCATAAAACTTCCTCTCAGGTGCCTGCGCATGCGTCGAGCGTTCCTCACGCCGTTGTCTCTTCGGGCCACAGACCTCTTCCTCCTTCTCGTCTGCGCCGTCCTCTCCTGCAACGCGCTCTTCGCCCAGGCCGCCGCCCATCCCGCCTTCGTCCGCGTCAGCCAGGTCGGCTACGAGCTCGGCAACACCCCCGCCCGCGCCTATCTCATGTCCTCGGTCGCCGACACCGGCTCCGCCTTCACCGTCTTCGACGCCCACGGCCGCGTCGCCTACCACGCCCGCGTCGGCGATCACCTCGGCACCTGGTCCAACAGCAGGCAGCTCGTCTACCAGGTCTACGCCCTCGACTTCCTCGTCCCCCGTGGCAGCGCCTACACCCTCACCGTCTCGGGCGCCCTCTCCGCCACCTCGCCCCCCTTCGCCGTCGATCGCCCCGCCGTCCTCTACCCCGGCCTCCTTCTCAACACCCTCTTCTTCTACGAGACCCAGCGCGACGGCCCGGACTTCATCCGCAACGCCCTCCGAACCGCCCCCGGCCATCTCAAAGACGCCTCCGCCACCCAGTTCCTCACCCCGCCCCTCGACGCGAACGACGAGATCAACCAGCTTCCGCCCGCCCCGCCCCTCACCCCCGCCAACCTCCCCAACCTCGACGCGAGCGGCGGCTGGTGGGACGCAGGCGACTACGCCAAGTACGTCGAAACCATCAGCTACACCGTCGCCCTCATGGAGATCGGCATTCGCGACTTCCCCGCCCAAATGGGCGCCCGAGCCCCCCTTCATCCCGCCGCGCCGCCCAACGCCGTCTCCTACGCCGGCAACAGCCGCCCCGGAGCCCCTGCCTCGTCGGACTTCCGCGCCGAGGCCCGCTTCGGCATCAACTGGCTCCTCCGCATGTGGGACAGCTCCTCCAAACGCCTCGCCTACCAGGTCGATAACACCCAGGATTGGAACTACTACGGTGAAGGCGATCCCGCCTCCGCCACCGGCTCCTGCGGCGGCACCTACGCCACCCCCTTCTGCCTCATCACCGAGTACGACATCTGGATCCTCCCCCAGGCCGGCGACCACTTCCAGCAGGCCGGCGACCCCCAGCCCTGCGACCCCTACACCACCGTCTACATCTGCAATCGACCCGTCTTCACCGATCTGCCCAGAACCCCCTCCATCAGCCCCAATCTCGCCGGCCGCCTTGCCGCCGCCTTCGCTCTTTGCTATCAGCTCAACCAGGCGGACGCCCCCGTCCTCGCCACTCGCTGCCTGACCGCCGCCAAAGAGACCTTCGCCCTCGCCAAGACCTCCTTTCCCGATCCCGCACCCGCCGTGGACTCCGGCTCCTGCCCCACCTGCCTGCTCACCATCGCCCCCTTCGACGGCTATCCCGAGACCGTCTGGGACGACGACATGGAGCTCGGCGCCACCGAGCTCGCCCTCGCCCTGAGCCCCAACGCCTACACCACCTCAGCCGACGCCGCCACCGCGAACACCTACCTCAAGCAGGCCACCCACTTCGCCAATCGCTACATCAAGCTCGTCAACGCAGCCGGCGCCTCCGACACCCTCAACCTCTACGACGTCAGCGGCCTCGCCCACTTTGAGCTCTACCGCGCCCTCGCCGCCGCCGGCGATCCGCAGGCCGCCGAGCTCTCCTCCGCCGACCTCCGCGCCCAGCTGCTCAAGCAGGTCGACGCCGCCATTACCCAGTCCGCCGCCGACCCTTGGGGCTTCGGCGTCCCCTGGAACGCCGGCGACACCACCTCGCACGGCGCCGGCCTCTCCGTCATGGCCAGCGAAGCCTTCGCCCTCACCCACAACGCCCGCTACGATCGCTTCTCCCAGCGCTGGCTCGCCAACATCCTCGGCGCCAACTCCTGGGGCGCCTCCTTCATCGTCGGCGACGGCACTACCTTTCCCAACTGCATCCAGCATCAGGTCGCCAACCTCGTCGGCGCCCTCAACGGCAGCTCCGGCGGCACGCCCGTCCTGTGGGGAGCCGCCGTCGAAGGCCCCGCCTCGCAGGCCACCTCCGGCGTCGTCGACGGCCTCATCCTCTGCCCCGCCAACGGCGTCGACACCTACCGGATCTTCAACGGCAACGACGGTCCCTTCGACGCCTCCGAAAAGGCCGTCTTCCGCGATAACGTCCAGTCCTACAGCACCACCGAGCCCGCCATCGATCTCACCGCCACCTCCTTCCTGATGTACTCCTGGCGCCTCGCCGGCGAACCCCAACCCTGACCCACAAAGTCAACGCAGGAGGGGCTCACTTCACGAATCTGGCGTAGTGACACCAATCTCACTGAGGCATACAAGCAGCTCGTTACACTCACGGCGCAAGGACCTGGAAGCGCAAGACACCGTGAAGATCAGCAATGTCGAACCGATCCCTGCAGCCTCGAAAAGGAGTCGAGATGAAGGCTTTTGCGTTGGTGTCCAAAGGCGGTTCCTCAACCCTGGAGGCGATCGACATCGAACAGCCATCCCCATCCGCGAATGAGGTACTCGTTCGCGTGCTCGCCGCGGGCGTTACCCCTACGGAGTTGCTCTGGTATCCGAGCACCCATACCAGAGACGGCTCCACGCGTGCCAACGCCATCCCAGGACATGAGTTCAGTGGCACCGTCGAAGCGGTCGGCTCTGAAGTTACAGGCTTCAAACAGGGTGATGCGATCTTCGGCATGAACGATTGGTTCTCGGAAGGAGCCACCGCTGAGTTCTGCGTCACCTCGGAGGATGACATCGTTTCGAAGCCTGCGTCGCTCTCGCACACCGACGCGGCGGCCGTCCCGATCGCGGCCTTGACGGCATGGCAAGGCCTTGTGCAGCACGCACAGATCCGGCCTGCCGACCGAGTCCTCATCGTTGGTGCCGGAGGCAGCGTCGGCCTCATGGCAGTCCAGATCGCCGTGATGCATGGCTGCCGCGTGATTGCGTCTGCCTCCGCGTCGCAAACGGCGATCCTGACGGAACTAGGGTGCGACCAGGTGCTCGACTACAAAACGCAGGCTTTTGAGGATCACGTGAGCGGCCTTGAGGTCGTCTTCGACGCGGTTGGTTCGGACACTCTCGCGCGAGCAAAGAAGCTACTTGTTGAGGGCGGCCGCATGGTCACCGTCGCCGCCGATGCTGAAGGCAGCGACGATCGAACGATCAAAGAGAGCTTCTTCATCGTAGTTCCGTCCCGCGACCAACTCACCCATATCGCGCAGTTGATCGAGCAGCAGCGACTCAGGGTCTTTGTGAAGGAGGTGCTTCCGCTCAGTTCGGCGCCTCAGGCGTACCTGACCACGGGCACCACACAGACCGCTCCCGGAAAGCTTGTACTGGTGAGCTGAAGAGAGCAGGCCCTGGCACCCCGAAACTGGCAAGTCCGCGACGCTGCGAGACGTCCTAACGGTTCTAAACGTATTTGCCTCGGGTGGTTCCGAAGAGATACAGTACCGGCCACAGGGCCTGTCGATCATTGTCCTTCTCAGGAGAGTCCATGCTGGCGAGAGCCTGCCTGTTAGTGGGCCTGTGTGCATGTTTGCTAGCGCGTGCACAGGAGATGCCGAAGAGCCAACCACCCATCTGGGCCGGCACACCCAACGTTTCCGCCTTCGAAGCTACAGAAAACGCGCATCTCGCGGCTGCGCAGGCCTCTCTCGATAAGCTCCTCGCCGTTTCAGGGCCTCGCACAGTCGAGAACACAGTGACAGCGTACGACGATGCTGTTCGTCATCTCAACTCCGCCTCCAATCTCTCTGGGCTTCTTCAGCAGGTTCACCCGGACAGCGCGTTCCGCGACTCCGCGACTGCAATGACCACCAGGGTCTCAGCGGCGGTGACGGCGCTGTCACTCAACCGCGCCGTCTACCGCGCCCTTTCAGCCATCGATCTTTCGCACGCCGATGCGGCCACGAAGTATTACGTTCAGCGGCAGCTTCTTGAGTTCCGTCTCGCCGGTGTCGACAAAGACGATGCAACGCGTGCACGGATACAGCATCTGCAGGATCAGCTCACAGACGCACAGTCCCACTTCGACCGGAACATCTCCGATGGCGAGATCGTCGTTGACTTCGACAACTCCGCGGAGCTCGCCGGTCTCCCGCCTGACTATCTCGCCAATCACAAACCTGGCCCGGACGGGAAGATTCACATCTCGACCAGCTACCCCGACTTCTTCCCGGTTCTGACCTTCGCGACCGACCCCAAGACAACCCGCAGGATGTGGGAGGCGTACGACGATCGCGCCTACCCCAGGAACCGTGACGTTTTGCTGACGATGATGAAGACCCGCCATGAGATCGCAAACCTGAACGGGTACAAATCATGGCCGGACTATGACACTGCCGATCGCATGATCGGCAGTGGCCCTGGGATCGCCACCTTTCTTGACCAGGTTGACACAGCGCTCCGGCCCACGGCTCAGCGCGAATACGCCCTTCTGCTTGCCGAGAAGAAGAAGACGGATCCTTCCGCCACCGAGGTGTACGCCTTTGAGTCCTTTCACCTGATGGAGCTTGTGCGCCGCTCGCAATACGACTTCGATTCTGCGACCGTTCGTCCCTATCTTCCCTACCCGGAGGTCAAGCAGGGCGTCTTCAACACCGCTGCGGCGCTCTTTCACGTCTCCTTCAAACAGGAGCGGAACGTACCTGCCTGGGCGTCCGACGTTGAAACCTGGGACGTAATAGAAAACAGCAAGGTGATCGGCCGCATGTATCTCGACATGCATCCCCGCAAAGGCAAGTACAGCCACGCGGAGATGGCGCCAGTTCTGGACGGGATTCGCGGCAGGCAGCTTCCCGAGGCTGCGCTGGTGTGCAACTTTCCCGCGCCAACGGCCGAAGATCCCGGGCTCATGGACATAGGGGACGCCACCACGTTCTTCCACGAGTTCGGGCACATGATGCACCACATCCTCGGAGGCAACCAGCCATGGGCGGGCATCGCCGGCATCAGCATGGAACGTGACTTCACGGAAGCTCCCTCCCAGATGCTCGAAGAATGGATGCACAGTCCGGAGCTCCTTGCGACCTTCGCCAAACACTACAGGACCGGCAAGCCGATTCCCGTCGAACTTGTGAAACGCATGAACCGCGCAGACGCCTTCGGTCGTGCCAACGAGGTTCAACTGCAGCTGTTGTTGTCCGCCCTCTCCTACGACATGTACAAAGGCGATCCGGACACCACCGATCCTGACCGGGTCATTCTGCCCGCGGATGAGCGCTACAGCTTTTACAAGATGGTTCCTGCCGATGCGCATATGTACGCTTCGTTCACTCACCTCGGCGGTTACTCGTCGGCGTACTACACCTACATGTGGGACAAGGTCATTGCCGAGGACTTCTTTCAGCAGTTCGATCAAAAGAACCTGCTCGCTGGCCCGACGCCGATGCGCTACCGCCGTGTGGTGCTTGAGCCCGGAGGCTCCCTGTCTGCCAACGATCTTGTTCGAAACTTTCTGGGCCGTCCGCAAAAGATAGACGCCTTCCAGAAATGGGCCTCGCAGGAGTTCAGCGGGACCCCGTAACGCGGGACAGATGTGCTTCACAACGCGCTGCGTTGTCCCTGGCTGGTCGTGCGTGTTCCCGGCATTTAATCAAAGACGCAAAATCCCATTGGACCTTGCCTGGGTAGGTAACGGTAAACGCCATTGTCGGCACTTGGCGTCCAGAGAAACAGTCTGCTTGCGGCTCCTTGTTCCTCTCACAGCATCCGCGAACGCCTCGTTCGACATAAACAAGGCAAGGACACACCAACCATGTCTCGCCTTGCTTTCCCCTGCACGTGCCCGGCATCACAGCAAGAGAGCACCACAGAGAGGCTCGACGAATGACAGCTAAGCACGGCCTGCTTCGCGGCCCCAAGTTCAACATGCGGCACACAACGATCATTGAGTCCGCTTTGCCCTTCGTGCAGATGCTCAAGGCATCGCCGGCTGTGAAAAAGATCTCCCTTGGCGTGATCAAGCCCGTGAGCAGCGGCCAGTCCCGTAAAGGTGGGACGTATCAGGTCAAAGCGCTTGTCCTGGCAACCGCCGTACGGTTCAGCTTTCGAGGCGGAAGCTCCGTGCAGCAGTTTCACGTCTTTGGGCCGGACCTGAACGTGATCGCAGGTCTGGGAGCTGAATGGTCCTGACGGCTCGGGGCAACAACATCCCTGGCTCGTCAGTCCCGTGCTTCGCCCTGCCTGGTTCAGGATCGCCAACCCCGGGCAGCGATCGGCTCTCTGCACCCTGCCCGGAGAAAGCCCGGAAAGCGCGCCGTGCGTCACCGGGACGCATTCCCTCAAGCCCTGCAGAGGGACCCTGTCTCTCCTTCGCTTTGCTTGACGCAACGGCACTGCCGCGACCTTCGCCGGGTCTCCGGCATCCCCGGCCCGCTAGTGCACCAGCACCTGGTTGCCGCCCTTTGCCTTCACCCGGTACATTGCCCGGTCGCACTGCAGCAGCAGCTCCTCCCACCCGCGCACCTCTTCGTCCATCTGCGCTACGCCAAAGCTTGCCCGCACCGTCATCACCGCTTCGCCGGCGACGCAGCGCATCTCCTCCACGCTGCAGCGCAACCGCTCCGCAATGTCGATCGCCTCGTACCGCGAAGTTCGCGGCAGCAGCACTGCAAACTCGTCGCCGCCCAGCCGCGCCAGCCGGTCATGCTCCCGCATCTCCGCCTCCAGGCAGCGCGCCACACTCACCAGCACCGCGTCGCCGCAGTGGTGTCCCCATACATCGTTCACGTTCTTAAAGTCGTCCAGGTCAATCAGAATCGCGGAGAGCGGCAGGTCGCTCGCAAAGCTGCTCATCACCTCGCGCTGCGCCCGCTGATCGAGCGCCCGCCGGTTCAGGAGTCGCGTCAGCGGGTCGGTCATCGCCTCGGTCTCGAGCTCCGTGTGCAGTCGTGCCGCCGTCATCCACACAAACGCAATCGTCACCGCGCCCTGCAGCACCGTCGTCACCAGCAGCGCCCAGCACAGCAGACCGCGGCTCTGCAGATAGTCGTCCGGTGTGCCGAACCGCGCGACCGAGGCCGCCCGAAACAGATTGTTCGCGCTCAACAGCAGCAGCAGGCCGCCCATCATCCATGCCGGCCAGCGCAGGCCGCCCACCGCATGACGCAGCACAAAATACGCGCTCAAACCCACCTGCAGGCACAGAATCACGCTGTACCACAGCAGCCGCTGCTGCGTGTTCGGCACCGGGATCGTCCAGTGCCACACCGCGACCGCGCAGATTCCGGCCAGCCCCATCTGAACCCAGCTCTGGTAGCTCCGCTGCCCGAAAAACTCCGTAAACGCCCGGTGCAGAAACACGTAGGCCAGTGAGAAAAACAGGTCGCCCATCACGACCGAAATCGTCAGCGGCACCGGTCCGCGCAGCGAGATCAGCGCCGCTCCCGCGAACGCGCAAAACGTAAACGCCGGAAACCACCGCAGGCCGCGTGTGCCGCGATGAAGCACCGAATTCAAAACTGTCAGCAGGGTAAACAGGCCAAGCAGCGCCGCGTGCTCGACATGCAACGTATGCATATCCATGGCGAGAAACTCCAGGGTGAGTCGTAACCCTCAGGAGACGGCGAACCGCAGCCGGCACCAGGAAAACCAGGGCTCCCGTCCTGTGCCTGAATGGCCCGATCAAGGCAGAGATGAGCGGAGGCGAGTAGCGTAGCACGGTCCTGTTACCGTCACCAGACTCTTTTTCCCCACACCCGGCTACTTTCTTCCTTCCGGCAGCACCATCTCCGCCGGCCGATGAAAATAACTCTCCGGGTCCCCGATCTTCAGCCTCGCCCACGTCCAGGAGGTGTGCTCAAGAACCAGTCGCAGCCCTGTCGCCTCCTTCGCCGGCCGGAATACCGGCTCGCTCGTCGTCGCACCTCCCGCCGCGATCGGTGTCGTCAGGCGAACCCCACCCAGGCCCGGCACCGGCTGCCATCGTCGCCCCTGCCCGTCGATCAGCAAAGCCGCCAGACCCTCCTCGCTCTCGGTGTGTTGCCGGTCCCGGTTCTCCATCCGCACCAGCACCCGCAGCAGCCGTTCCGGATCCTCCCCCCGGACCAGGAACCCTCGCGGCTCTTCGACCGCCGTCACAGCGAAACACATCGCGCCAAAACACCGATCCTGACCCGGCTGGTAGACCCGTCCCTTCTGCCCCAGCGAAACCCCCACCAGAACCAGCACGTACCCCACCCAAAACGCGATTAACGTGCCCGCACCTCGACGAAATCGACGGGTTTCGCCACGGGAGCGCGCAACCAGCAGACCCGCCGCCCCCACCATCGTCCATAGCACTAACCCCAGCAACATCAATCCACTCAGCCGCTCAGCCATCCCTTATCATCCCATCCGGACTGCTAAACTCACATCTGAGCCAATGAACCCCATCATCATCGCTAAGTCCCTCGGCAAAACGTATCGTACTGGCAAAGTTGAGGTTACGGCTCTCCGGAGCGTCAGCTTCGAGGTCGCCCCAGGCGAGTTCGTCGCCATCGTCGGCCCCTCCGGCTCCGGCAAATCCACCCTCTTCCACGTCCTCGGCGGCCTCACCCAGGCCACCACCGGCTCAGTCACCATCGACGGGATCGATCTCGCGCCACTCTCGGACGCTGCCCGCACCCGTCTCCGCAAAGCCAAGATAGGCTTTGTTTTTCAACGCTTTAACCTGCTCCCTACGCTCTCCGCCATGGGCAACATCGAAATCGCCCACGAGATCTCCGGCAGCAAAATCCCGCTCGATCGTCCCCTCCTCACGCACCTCACCGATCTCCTCGGCATAAGCGGGCGCCTGGATCATCGGCCAAACGAGCTCTCCGGCGGCGAGCAGCAGCGCGTCGCCATCGCCCGCGCCCTCATCACGCGACCCGCTATCGTCCTGGCCGACGAGCCCACCGGCAACCTCGACACGAAAAACTCCGATGCCGTCCTCGGTATGCTGCGCACCTCCAGCCGCGAGCTGAACCAGACTGTGCTCATGATCACCCACAATCCTGAGGCCGCCGCGATCGCCGACCGCATCCTGCACATGCGCGACGGTCAGATCACGCACATCGAGGCAGGTCAGCGCCTCGCGCCGGTGTAATCGCATTGCGTCCCGATCCGGACAATCTGGCCGAAAGCTTTTCCAGGCGCTATGCAGCTATGAACGAGGCCGGTCTGATGGCGCTCGCACGCAGGTACGACACGCTGACCGAGCCCGAGCAGGACGCATTGCGAGCCGAGTTCGCACAGCGTGGTCTCGAGCCGCCTTTGCTTGAGGAGGAGGCAGAGCCCACACCACCCGTCGACCAGAAGCTCGTCACCGTTCGACGGTACCGCGATCTGTCTGAAGCCATCGTGGCTCGTGCTGTGATCGAAGGCGCCGGCATCTACTGCTTTCTGCAAAACGAGAACATGGTTCGCCTGGACTGGCAGCTCTCAAACTTCATCGGCGGTATTCGCCTGCAGGTAGCCGAGTCGGACGCCGCCGTCGCAGAGCAGATTCTTTCCGCTCCCGTGCCCGCGAGTATTCAGATGGAGGGTGAGCCTGATTACATTCAGCCGCGCTGCCCCCGCTGCGATTCGCTCGATATCAACTTCGAAGGAGCCGGCCGCGGTGCCGCGCTCGCGACACTCTACCTATTCTCGCTGCCGGCGCCCATGGGCGAAAAGCGATGGATGTGTAACCAATGCGGTCTGCTCTGGGCAGATGATGAGCGGGCCGAGGGTGCGCAGCGATAGCCGGTTAGCTCCGCTGCGCCGCCACGCTATTTCGCTGAAAGCGAGTTGTTCGCGCGATCGTCATCCGGCAGCTTGTGATCAGGATCGATCGCCACACTCGCCACCGGCCTCTCGCCCGCCCAGGTGACCTCGCTCTTGTTCAGCCAAGTCTCCACCGGCAGCCGGAAGCGAGTCGACGTTCCATCCTTGTATCTCACCTCGACAGTCGCAGGCAGCACCAGTTGACCCTTGTTGGTAAACGTCACTGCCTCACCGTCAATCGCTTTCACCGCAAGATCGTGCGTCCAGTTATTCAGGTACCAGCCGCGCCAGAACCAGTCGAGATCCTCACCCCCTTCACTGGCCATCGCGCGAAAGAAGTCTGACGGAGACGGATGCTTATAGGCCCACTCCCGGATGTACTTGCGAAACGCCCAGTCAAAGCGCTCCGGTCCCAAGATCTGCTCTCGCAGCAGCACCATGCCGAATGCACCCTTGAAGTAGCTGACCGGATGGCCAAGCTGCCAGGTATACCCATCCGCGGGCATCACAATCGACGGCGCCGCCGGATTATCCAGCACCTTCAAAATCGTGTCTGCCGGTTCTCCGCCCGCCGAGTACTCGGAGTCCCGCTTAGGTCCGTAGACACCGCCCTTGAAATCATCCGATTCGAAGATGTCAATAAAGGTGTTAAATCCTTCGTCCATGAAGGCATTGCGGCGTTCGTTCGATCCAACGATCATCGGAAACCAGTCATGGCCGATCTCGTGCGCCGTGATCCAGAAGAGCGTCTTGCCCTGATCCTCGATGCCGTCAAAGACGATCCCCGGATACTCCATGCCGGTCGAAAAACCAGCAACGTTGATCGCAGCGGGATACGGGTAAGGGAACCAGCGACGCGAGAAGTTCTCGACCGCATCTTTCACATACTCGGTGGACCTGCCCCAGCCTTCATCGCCCGCGCTCTCCGGCGGATACACACTCATTGCGAGGGAGCTCTTTCCCTCAGGCAGGTTGATGCGGGCCGCATCCCAGACGAACACCGGGCTGGCGCTCCACGCAACGTCGCGCGTGTTGTCCATGTGAAAGTGCCAGGTAAGTGTGCCATCCTGCTTCGGGCGGCTCGCCGGCTGATCCACCTCAGCCACACTGCGGATCATCACGGTCTTGTCGCTCTTGCGCGCCTGCTCGAGCCGGGCCATCTGCTCCTTCGTCAGCACGTCCTTAGGGTTCATCAGCTCGCCTGAGCCGGCGACGATCATGGTCGCGGGCACGGTCGTGAAGTAGTCGAAGTGGCCGTACTCGAGATAGAACTCATTGCCCAGGTAAGGCTGCGTATCCCAACCGCGTAGATCGTCATAGACACACATCCGCGGGTACCACTGCGCCATGTCGTAGATCTCACCCTGCTTGGATCTGCCCCATGAGTTGCGGCCGCCCCAGACACCTGGAATCGCGTAGTGGTAGGCGATGTGAACTTTGAGGGAAGTCTTCGCTGCGAGCGGCTGTGCCAGGCGGATCTGCAGGCGCGTGTCGTCCACCAGCGTGTCGGCCTTACTGTGCTGCTTTCCCGTTTCGATCTCGACCGACTCCAGCACAAAGCCTTCGCTGGTGCGATTGTTTGGGTTTTCTTCAGAGTCCGGCACGGGTTTGCGCCGTGGTCGTCCGCTGTTGACGACTGCCGCCCTTGCATCCTTGCGATAGATGTTCTGGTCCAGCTGGATCCACAGACTCGTCAGCGCGTCAGGGCTGTTATTTGTGTAGGTGATCGTCTCCGTTGCACGCAGTTGTTTTGCTGCGGTGTCCAGCGTTGCATGCAGCTCGTAGTCCGCCTCGTTCTGCCAGTATGCGGGGCCGGGTGCGCCGTTGCTGGAGCGGTAACTATTCACGGGCTGCGGCAGGGTCAGCGGCGCAAACGTGAGACGTGGATCATACCTGCTGTCACTGGCAGGCTCGGCCGATTGTGCGGGTGCGAGCGAAAAAGAAAGCGCAAAGGCGGCAAACACCAGAAAGCGGCGGGCGAGCATGGGCAGGTTCTCCTTCAGGGGCAGAGCTGACTCTATGGGTTCCCTTGAGCATACCCTGCACACGTGCGGGCTCACGCAGATCAGGGGTGAGCGCATGCGAGAATCGCAACGCGCACTTCGCGCCTCATGAGGGCCTCTCCATGCCGTGGTACGAACTCAATTCACCAAACGATCCCAAGCTGCAGGAGCTGGCGGATCGCTTCCAGCTGCACCCGCTGCATCTTGAGGACGCACGCTCGGACGATGAACGCATCAAGGTCGAGCAAACGCCGCACTACACCTTTGCCGTCCTGAAGCCGGTTCGTCTGACAAAGACCGGCGACAAGGTCGAGGTCTCCTTCTCGACCATCGATCTCTTTGCCGGAAAGGCAGATGGCGAAAGCTTCTTCATCACCATCTCGGATCCTGATTGCCCAAACAGTCGTGAGGCACTTGAACGGGCGCGCCGCGACGGCGAAGACGACAAGCCGGCCCGCCTGCTCTATCTCATCCTCGACACGATCGTCGATCTCTACTTCCCGGCGATTGACGCCTTTGACGACCAGATTGACACTCTCGAGGACCGCGTCGTCGCCCAGCCGGATCCCATCGTGCTGCAAAGCGTCTTCGCGATCAAGCGCCAGCTCGTCGAGCTGCGGCGCGTTCTTGTCGGTTCCCGCGACGCCACGCTCCATCTCCAGCGCGATCCAGGTTCCATCATTGATGCCGAGCACCAGCCGTTCGTGCGTGATATCTACGATCATCTAGTGCGCCTGCTGGACTCGGTCGAGACGCAGCGGGATCTGGTCAACAACTCGCTCGACATCTATCTCTCGAGCGTCGCCAACCGGACCAACGAGGTGATGAAAGTGCTTACCCTGCTGGGCACGGTAGTTCTGCCGGTGCTCGCCATCTCAAGCGTCTATGGGATGAACCTGAAGGGGTTGCCGTTTGAGGACTCACCGCATGGGGCGCTTTACGTCTCGCTTCTTGGAGCGATCAGCACACTCGCCCTGCTGCTCTATCTCCGCATGCGCCGCTGGCTCTAGACGCCACGCCATCCCAGACGAAGATGTTGAAGGAGCAACAAAGGAAGCGCCAACTTTGATCCCAAAAACATCGGCCCTTTCGAGAAATCGGGACAACGGGGCCGCATCCTGCTCGATCTTTGCATCCATCAGAATACTGAGCGGCCAAGCCGCCCTGAGGAGAGATCATGACCGACTACCGCTTAGCCCCGGGCGAGGCCCAGGAAGATCAAGTTACAGCAGCCATTGAACAAGTGACGTCGAAGATCCCGTCCAGTGCCTATCTCGGAATGGCTTTGGCATCGATGGCAGTCTCCGTCGGTTTCAAGGCAGCCGGCAAGAGCGACAACGCTCTCTTCGTCGGGCAATGGGCGGCCCCGTTCCTGATTCTCGGCCTGTACAACAAGCTGGTGAAGCAGCACGGCTCCGATTCGACCACCAAGAACTTCGCGAGCTAGATTCTTCTAGCCGCAACAGAGAAGGGGCCCGCGTGGCCCCTTCTTTGTTGCAGTTGAGTCTGCGAAAACTTCTACCAAAGCACACCGTGGATCGGCTCCTCCGGTGGCGGCAACTGCGAGTCACCCAGCAACTGGCGCAGGTTGATGTCAATCGTGCGCGTAATTGAGGTCAGCGGAACATCGTAGATCTTGTTGTCGAACGGATCTTCGAGATCACGGCCGATCTTGTCCAATGCCAGGAACATGAAGCCCACCAGTGTGGATCCCAAAGGCGTGAACCAGCCGAGATTCTCGACCATGCCAATAGGAAGCAGAAGACAGTAAATCTGCACAAAGAGCATGGGAAAGAAGTCATACTGCTTCGGCATGGGCGTGTTCTTGATACGCTCTGTTCCACCCTGCGCGTCGGCAAGGTCGTCCAGATTGCCATCCATGGCCTGCCACTCCAGACGGTCAATCCAGCCGCGATCCTTGCTCTCGCGCAGCAACCTGCCCATCTGTTGCTGAATGCTGAGTGGCACATTCTTCGAAGTCTGCAGCGCGGCGACTGCGTCCGGCCCCAGCAGCGGTTCAATGTCGCTCCACGGGCTTAGCTTCCGCAGGTGCTGCCGCAGCGCGTGGACATAGCTGATCTGGTGCAGCACCAGGCGACGCTTCATCACCTGCAGATCAGCTAAATCCGCACCGTTCCGCTCCGGGTTCGGGTGCATCGTGGAGCAGACCTGCCGCGCCAGCGACCGGCTGTTGTTCACCACCTGCCCCCACAGGCCGCGCGCCTCCCACCACCGTCCATAGGCCGAGTTATTGCGAAAGCCCACGATAATGCCGATCGCCGACCCGTACAGCGCCAGCGGAACATTCTTTGAGCCAACCCAATCCCAGTGCAGCACCTTGAAAGCCACCACGATGACAACATCCCACGCGATCAGCGCGAGCAGTGGCCAGCCGACATACTGCAGCATTCGCCCAAGTTGAGCCTCCTTCGGGACAATCATGCGCTCAGGCCTCCATCTCCGTTTCAAGCTCCGCTTCGGCTTCCTCCGTCGTGACATGGTGGAAGTCGCGGGAGCCATCCTCGGCGATGCGCACCTCGCCCGAGCCGATGTCATACACCCAGCCGGAGACGCTGAGCTCTCCACGCGCCATGGCGCCGGCCACGGAGGGATGGGTCTTCAAATGTGCCAGCTGCATCAGCACATTCTGCTCTGTCACAACGGGCAGGAGACCGCGGCCATCTTCCATCTGCATGCTCTCGGCTACGGAAAGCGCGGCCTTGCCGTTGTTCAGCCAGCTTTTCACAGTGGGCATGCCCTCGGTCGCCTCCGGATGCAGCAGCGCCTTCATCGCGCCGCAGTCAGAATGTCCGCAGATCACCACATGTTTCACGCCGAGCGCACTGACGGCATACTCGATCACGGCCGAGACGCCGCCAAGCATCTCCCCATACGCCGGAACCATGTTGCCAATGTTGCGCGTGATGAAGACCTCACCCGGCCCCGAGTTCGTGATCGTCTCGACATCCACGCGGGAGTCGGCGCAGGCAACGATCAGGGTATGCGGCTTCTGCGGCGTTGAGGCCGCAAGCTGATACGCCTCGGCATGCTGCTGGTATACGTTGCGCCGGAAGTGACGAACGCCCGTCTTCAGCTTCTTCAGAATCTCTGTCATTTGCGTTCCCTTTCAATGAGGCAGAACAACGTGGGATTAGCTGCCAGGCTTCCAACCTCTGTTCGTTCTACTCGCAGGTAAAGCGTTTCGAACAGTAGCTACTGCACAGAGCGATCTGAAAGCTCCAACACTACTGCGGAACCGTTCTCCTTTAGACCGCACTCGCGGGATATCGGTAGCCATCAGGCTTCACGCACGCCACTTGATGCTGCAGCCAATACCGGCACGTTGCTCGGTCGGCACGCTCCGTCCGAGAAGCATCGCCGTCAGGGCCGCACGCAGGTCCTCACCCGTCACTGGCAGATCGTTCCCTGAGTCCTTGCGGCGGGGCCTTGATCCGTCCAGCTGGCCGCGGTAGACCAGCCGCGCACCGCCATCAAACAGAAAGATATCCGGCGTGCACACAGCATCGTAGCTGCGCGCAACCTCCTGTGTTTCATCCAGCAGGTAAGGGAAGTTCCATCCAAGTCGCTGCGCCTGCGCTCGCATGCCGTCCGGCCCGTCCTCCGGGTATTGCGCAAGATCGTTCGGCTGAATCGCCGCAATCCCGACCCGCTCCCCAAAGTCTCTGCCGATTGCCGCCAGCTCCGCCTCGATATGCTTCACATACGGGCAGTGCACGCAGACAAACAGCACCAGCAGACCAGCTTTTCCCGCCAGCACGTCATCGCGCCCGACTGCCGTACCAGAGATGACATCCTTGAGCTCGAAGGCAGGTGCCTCCGTTCCCAGCGTCACCATTACCGACTCCAGCTTTGCCATACAGCTCCTTTGTGTACAACAGTCTTCGAGCCACCCGTTAGGTCGCTTCCCGTCCAATCTGGGAGGCACCGATCAGGCTACTCCACAGCGCACGATCCAACAATTAACCTGACCATACATGCTGAGGGCAAACCTTCATCCAACCCGCATCCTCGCCGAGGCCGGTCGCGTACACCACCGGCCCGATCTTCGCCGCGGTCCTGCAGGACTTCCGCTCTGCCGCTGGTGCGATCTTGAGATCCTGGCCAGGCGTCGTCGCACCTTCTGTTCAGACTTCTGCGTCCACCAGTGGCGGCTTCGGTCCGATCCCGGCTATCTGCGTGATCAGGTCTTCGCCCGCGACCGCGGCCGATGCGCCGTCTGCGCTGCGGACACGATCGCCATCTTCGCCGCGCTCAAACGAGCTCGCGGCTCAGCCCGCGAAGAAGGTCTCCGCGTCTATGGCATGCGATCCATGTCATCGCGCCGATCGCTCTGGGATGCAGACCATATCGTTCCCGTCGCGGAAGGTGGCGGGCAGTGCGATCTGGATAATATCCGCACCCTTTGCCTGCTCTGCCATCGCGAAGAAACAGCCCGCCTTCGCAAACGCCTGCGCGCCGCTCGCACCATGCTTCGCACGTCGCCCGCATAGTCCGCTTACTTCTGCCGACCGATCCGGTACACCACGCCAATGTTGAAGCCGAGGTTGTTCTGCACCGTGCCGTGAACCGTCTGGACACCCTGGTATGGTGATCCATCAAATGTGGTGCCAATGTAGGTCGGCGCGATGCGAAACGCGAGGTTTGGATAGAAGTTGTAGTCGAAGTTCACGCCCGCCGTAAACGCCGCACGCCACGGCGTTGACCAGATGCCAAGCAGCTGCGGCGGAATGTTTTTGGAAGAACCGGCAAACTTTCCGTAGCCAACGCCACCCGTCACGAAGGCCGTCGCCGCCGTCTTTTGCTTGGCGTAAAAGCGGTACTCGGGACCGGCCGTAATGACGTACTCGGAGATCTGCGGGTTCGGCAGATTGAAATCGTTATTGCCGATCTTGGCGTTGCCATACGCCCCGTGCGCGTCCGCCAAAATGCCCAGCTTCGGGTTCAGAAAATAGCTTGTGCTGCCAAAAAACGTGACCTCATTGCTTTTTTGCAGGTACTCCCCGGAACGAAACCGCAGATATCCGCCGCCGCCCGCAATCTCCCATCGATGCGAGTAGGTCTCGGCGATCTCCCGGTCAATGCGCGCCCGCCGATTGGCGTTGGTCTCACGCCGCGAGCGTGCAGGACGTCGCGCCTGCGCCTCTGCAACCGAGGAAGTAAGAGCTGAAAGCAGAACGACAGGCGCTGTGAACGCCATCCAACCAGAACGGAAACCACGCACTCCACAGACTCCTCTGCCCGCGGCTTTGCTAAGGTGAAGACTTCGATCAAGGGCGGCCTTAGCGGGCGTATCTCATTAGAACATCCACGGGCGAAGTCGTGCCGGTGTGGTACGGGAAGAAGGCACGGAGAGTCATGGCACAGCAGAGGGTAAACGGAGGTTCCGGCCGGCGCGCAGGCAGGCGATCTCAAGGCAGCAGACGGTCGTCCTCTGGAACCTCAGGTCGGACTCTGGCCGCCCTCGCAGTCCTTGTCGCCGTGCTCGCCGGCGGCACCTACCTCTTTCGCCATACCAGCAGATCTCCGGACCCTTCGGCGATCGTTTCGCCAGGGCCGCCAGCAGACCGATCGAGCGCCCCTACAGCCGTGCCCCGGACCTCATCTCCTGCAAGCCTCACCCCCGGGCAGGTTCCACTCAGCCCCCGAACGGCGCAGACACATGCGTCCGCAGTCCCGCCCTCCACCGCCGGCCCTGCACCTCGCTCCGCCCCCTTCGGCATCAGCGAAGAGGTCTTCGAAGGAGGCGCCCGGCTCTACGCCGCCAACTGCGCAGGCTGTCATGGCCGCCCCGGACAGAACGCCAGGGGACCCGCCGCCGCGCAGTTCTGGGACCGCAAGAACGCCGCCGGCTCTCAAGCCATATCCCAGCCGGTCGGCATCCTCTATCAGTCCATAGCGAAGGGCAATCTTATCCAGGGCATGCCCTCCTACGGGCAGCGCCTGACCGACACACAGCTCTGGGATCTCGCTCTTCTCTTGAAGAGCTCGAACGACGATCTGCCGGAGCCCGTTCTGCGTCTCCTGCATAGCACCCGCTAGCTCAAACACACACGCTGCTATCAGGACTGGCCCCCGCACCAAGCCGGTTCGGCCTCTCTACTTCAACGTGTAGCTGATACCGGTCACAAACTGAAAGCTGTTCTTCTTGTAGAAGGATGGCGTGTTGTTCACGTAGTTGTCTGTACCGGTGATGTTTGCGGCGAAGCGCTTCCAGATCGGGAAAGCAAATCCCGCCGACAGGTTGGCGGCGTACGCGTCCGAGTTGTTCCAGCTGTAAATGAAATTGCCGGCCTCAGTGAAGAGGATCTTGCGCGGCAGATTGCGGTGGTAGGTCTCTCCAAAGGTGGAACCGATCAGGTTCTGGTTGGAGGCGCTCTGGAAGAAGGACTGCTTCTCGTAATGCACGTCTGCCTTCACATCCAACTGCTGCCTGGCATCGGAGATCACGGTATACCCCACGCCGGCACCATAGATCTGGTCAAGATCAAGACCGAGAGAGAAGTTGTGATCGAACGCCACCTCACCGAGATAGTAGAAGCGCCGGCTCAGATATTCGTCCTGCTCGGCATCCGCATGGAAGATGCTTGTCTTCACCACCTGGTCGGGCAGTGGCGGGTTTGTCTGCGGGATCGACCCCGGTGACCGCTGGTTTCCGTAACTTTCGCTGAGATCAACCAGCGTCCGATTGCGCGGTGGAAGGTAGGCAACCGTCGGGAAAGTACGAATCAGAGCCACCGACGCATTGAAGGTCGTGGCATTCTGGGTCGCCCGGACGATGGTTGCGCCCGCGGAGATCGCGCCATTCCAGCCATACCAGATGCTCGGGTGCGGATTCGTCTCGCGGCGGAACGTCGGCTCGTCGATCAGATATCCCAGGTCACCCACAGGGATCGTCTGGACGATCTGCTCTCCCGACGTAACACTCAGCTTTCCGTCGGCGACCTTGACCGAGCCCGGCCGTACCAGCGCGCCTACAACCTTCTGATCCTTCTGCAGCAGCGCAAAGCTGCCCGACGACCTCAGCTCCTTGACCTTATCCAGAGAGACGCTGATGTCGCCCGCCATATCACTATGAAAGGTGACGGTGCTCCCGAGCGCCTGCACCAGCTTTCCTGTCAGCTGGTCGCCGTTGGTGAAGATGATCGTGTCCGGCGCTGCCTTTGCTGCGGGATCCTGTCCCACCCCGGAGGAGACCCCGCCAACCAGAACGAAAGCCAGGGCCATGAGCCGGAACGAGGTCTGAAAAAGGAACATAGGTTTGCGCATGCCATAAGCCTAACCCCGCTCTGTACCGTTACCAGAAAAAATCTGGAACAAAGCATTGCCAAGACTGTTGCGACAGGCTTACTATCCGACTCGCATTCGGCACAGTTTGCAGAAGCAGACGCGCCAGGGTGTTGCGATAGCAGGCGGAAACGTCTGCGGGTCAGTCTCTTATCTCGGCAAACCACGCACGGTGTGGGCCCCGCGAGTTTCTAGGAAGGTCAGACAATTTATGGCATGGTATGCCTACTGCATCGCGGAGCGCCAGGCGTTTCCGGAGCTCTGTCGACATCGTCGTCCAACCCCGCTTGAAGGGGTACACGGTCTCTTTCACAACCAGGCGTTCCTCTTTCCCGCCGGCGATCTCGCCGTCATTGTCTCAGAGCACCTCGCCGAAGATGCCGTACGTATGGATCAGCAGGCGCAGCGTGATCACGCCCGGGTTATTGCCGATTCCTTCAAACACTCCACCGTGCTGCCGTTCCGCTTCGGCACGACCTTTGAGGATGATGAAGCGCTTCGCCGCTCCGTTCGTTCTAATCAGAAGCACTTCCAGGCCAATGTAGAGCGTCTGCGCGGCAAGGCCGAGATGCACCTCAAGGTCCTTGTTGACGATACCTGCCCAGGAACCGCCCTTCGCGATATGACGGTTGGCCAGCAATACCTCACCAGCCTCCGCCAGAGCGCCACCCGCCAGCGCGAGCGGCAGAGCAAGGCACGCGCCCTCTCCGTCCAGATGCATCGCATGTTTCTCCCCCTTGCCGAGGAGATCACCTGTAAACGGATGGAATCGGGCAAGATGCTGCTCGATATCGCCCATCTGATCGACGGAAAAACGGTCGAGCGGTACCAAAATAAATACAGCTCCGCCACCCAGCAGCTTAAGGAATGCCGTATGCAACTCTC
Source organism: uncultured Acidobacteriaceae bacterium (assembly GCA_964242875.1). Lineage (GTDB taxonomy): Bacteria > Acidobacteriota > Terriglobia > Terriglobales > Acidobacteriaceae > Edaphobacter. The sequence continues at coordinate 17,646 of CAXTCB010000016.1, read as the reverse complement.
CGGCCCCTGGCCGCCGTACCACTTTGTGCAACGATCGGGCGGTGCCCAGGCCTGAGCCGCTCTCCACCTGCCTCTCGCACGTCTGGCCCGGCGCCCGCAATCGCCGGGCCATTGTGTGTCTGCTTCCGCCACGAAAGTGTTACCCGGCCGAGCCGGCGGGGAATAACCTTTGACGGTGCGGCCGCATCATTCTTAGCAGTCGCCATTTCCCATAGAATGAATGAGTTTCGAGGAGTCGGCGACGGTGTCAGGAGATCAAAACGTTTATGAATCGCAGGTCGCTTTTTCTTCGGGGTGGAAGCACCCTGTTCCTTTCTGGAATGCTTCTTTCCGGCTCCACCTCCATATTCGCGCAGGAAGCCAACCCCACCTCCAACATCACTCCGCAGGAGGCGAGGGAGGCTGTGCAGCAGAAGGATGGCATTTACCTCTACCGGGTCAAGGTAGTGCAGCGCGATCTGGACGCCGTCAACTACTTCCATCGCAGCGGCTCGACCAAGGTAGCCTTTAAAGGAACCACCCTCCTCCCCGGCGCCAAAGGAGAGGCAAGCGTCAAGAGCGAACGCGGCGGTATCACTATCGAAACGAAGTTCGAGGGTCTCACCCCGGCGAATGGCTTTGGTCCCGAATATCTGACCTATGTCCTCTGGGCGATTACGCCCGACGGCCGCCCCAACAACCTCGGAGAAGTGCTCCCTGCAGGGACAAAGAGCAACATCACCGTCACAACGTCACTGCAGTCCTTCGGCCTGATCGTCACCGCAGAGCCGTACTTCTCGGTCTCCCAGCCCAGCGACGTCGTCGTCATGCAGAATCAGGTCATCGAGGACAAAACGCAGGGTGTTCTCGAGAAGGTCAATGCACACTATTCGCTGCTCCCGCGCGGCGCCTACGCCGACACCGACGGTTCCAAGAGCAATCTGAACCCGATCACCCGCAACGAGAAGTCTCCTCTGGAGTTGTACGAAGCCTACAACGCCATGCGCATCGCCCAGGCAGCAGGTGCTGACAAGTACGCGGCCGACATCATGGCGCAGGCCAACCAGGACCTGCAAAACGCCTCCGACATCGACCGTAACAAAAAGGGCAACACCAAGATGGAGATCACCTATGCGCGCCAGGTCGTGCAGCGTGCCGAAGATGCCCGCCTTGTGACCCTGCGCAAGCAGGCCGCCGAGCGGCAGCAGCAGGCAGTGGACGCCCGCAAGGCCGCTGAGCAGCAGGCGCAGGCCTCGCAGCTGCAGGCGCAGCAGTCGCAGCTTGAAGCGCAGCAGGCAGCCGCGGCCAAGGCCCAGGCTGACGCCGAGCGTGCCCGCGCCGAGGCTGAAGCCGCCGAAGCTCGCGCCAAGGCAGCCGCCGCCAACAAAAGCGCCGATGACGCCAACGCGATTCGTGAGCGTCTGCGCTCCCAGCTCAACAGCGTCCTTGCGACCAGCGAAACCGCTCGTGGCCTGATCGTCAACATGTCGGACGTGCTCTTTGACACCGGCAAGTACACCCTCAAGCCTGACGCCAAGATCGCTCTTGCCAAGGTTGCCGGCATACTCCAGGCCTACCCCGGTCTGAAGCTGCAGATCGAGGGCTACACCGACTCAGTCGGTGGTGATGACTACAACCAGAAGCTCTCAGAAAATCGTGCTGGCGCCGTGCGGGACTTCCTCGTCTCTCAGGGCGTTCCAATGGACAACACCTCTGCAACCGGGTACGGCAAAAACAACCCTGTCGCCGACAACAGCACGGCCGCAGGCAAGGCAAAGAATCGCCGCGTCCAGCTGGTCGTCTCTGGAGACGCCATCGGCGTACAGCAGTCCGCTCCCACCGCCGGCGGAGATGCCCCGCTTCCGCAGGGCACATCCAACCCGCAGTAAGGCATGTCTCAAGGCACAGAAGCCGGCCAACACGGCCGGCTTCCGTGCGTCTGCGTCCACCGTGGTAAGAGCCGCTTTCCGCGTCTAACAGCAAAGAAGCGAAGGAGAGTACAGCCAATGTCCCGAATAGACGACGCCATTCGCGGTCGAGTAATCCTGATCACCGGCGCCAGCTCTGGCATCGGCGCCGCCACAGCAAAGGCCTTTGCCGAAGTCGGTGCAAAGCTTCTTCTCTGTGCGCGCAGGCTCGAAAAGCTGAAGGCCCTCGAGGCTGACCTCACAGACGCCGGTGCTCAGGCGGTCCACAGCGAAGCCCTCGACGTCACTGATCGCCGGGCCGTAGATGCTCTCCTTGGCGCGGCCGGCAGCCTTCCTCCTGACTGGCAAGCAATCGACGTCCTCGTCAACAACGCCGGCCTGAGCCGCGGTCTCGGCAAACTCTACGAAGACGACCCGGAAAACTGGGAAGAGATGATCAACACCAACATCAAAGGCCTGCTGTACGTCACTCGAGCTGTGGTGCCCGGAATGGTTGAGCGTGGTCGCGGTCACGTCGTCAGTCTAGGATCGACCGCAGGCCACCAGACCTACGCCGGCGGCAGTGTCTACTGTGCGACCAAGGCCGCTGAGCGAATCCTCAGCGAGGGCCTGAAGCTGGATCTGATGGGAACTCCCGTTCGCGTCACCTCGGTCGATCCCGGCATGGTCAAGACCGACTTCAGCACCGTCCGCTTCCGCGGTGACGAGGAGAAAGCCGCCAAAGTCTACGAGAACATCACACCCTTGCAGCCGGAGGACGTCGCCGACGCCATCCTCTGGGCAGTCAGCCGGCCCGCACGCGTCAACATTCACTCCATCCTGATGACCAGCATCGATCAGGCAAACTCCACCACCCTCGTGCGGCGCCCGGCAGGGAAGTAGCGCAGAAATCAGAGGTGAATCGACCAGCCCAGTTCACTCAGCTTCTCTTCCACATCCGCGAGCGCCATCGAAAGCGCAGATCGCCGGTGTGCACTGGCCGTTCGCTCTGAAAGAATGCGCTCCCGCTGCATCTCCAACGCCTGCCGCATGCGCTTCTTCTCAGCATCGGCAGCATCTGCAACGCGTCGGTCTGGAGGCGGAACCTGAGATTGAGCCTGCTGTTCTTCCACGGATTTGCTCTCCCATCCACGCGACATAGCTGCATTCTACGTCCCATGTTCGTCCCGGAGAAAGAAACTGCACCGCATTCGTTCTCACACCGGGGCCGTCGCCGCATCCGCAACGCCATTGCTTCCTGCCTATAATTGAGATTCGGCCATCGCCGGGAGATTCGCTTGATTGTCGCAATGGAACATCTCCGGAAGGTCTACACCGGCAAAGGCGAGGTCGTTGCCGTCGACAATATCGACCTCAACGTCGGCGAAGGTGAGATCTTCGGCCTCCTTGGCCCGAACGGTGCCGGCAAAACCACCACCATCAGCATCTGCACCACCCGTGCTCTGCCAACCTCCGGCCGCGTTCACATCGCCGGTATCGACGTCGTCGCGCACCCGGCAACGGCCCGTCGCGAGATCGGCGTCGTCCCGCAGTACAACACGCTTGATCGCGCCTGCACCATCTTCGAAAATATCCGCTTTCATTGCCTCTACTTCGGCTTCTCCCGCGCTGACGCCACAGCCCGCACCCGCGAGTTGCTCGAGCAGTTCCACCTGACGGAGCGCGCCGAAGCCCGTCCGCAGCAGCTCTCCGGCGGCCTCGCCCAGCGCGTCCAGATCGCCCGCGCCATCGCCCATCGCCCGAAGGTCCTCTTTCTCGACGAGCCCAGCGCCGGCCTTGATCCCCAGAGCCGCATCGCCATGTGGGACGCCGTTCGCGCCCTTCGCGAGCAGGGCATCACCGTCGTCCTCACCACCCATTACATGGAAGAGGCCGACGAACTCTGCGAACGCGTCGCCATCATCGATCACGGCAAAATCCTCGTCGAAGACACGCCCGCCGCCCTCAAAGCCTCTGTCGGCGCCGGCAAAATCTACGAGCTAGACCTGCACGACGAGCGCGCCCAGGCCGCCCTGCCCGAAACCCTTCGCGCCCTCACCGGCATCACCGCCGTCGAGCCAACCGACGCCGGCGTCCGCGTCTTCGCCCAGCCGCTCGACGGTCTCCTGTCCGAGGTCGTCCGCGCCGCAGACCCCTTCGGCCTGCGCGATCTCACCATCACCGAGCCGAGTCTCGAGACCGTCTTCATCCGTCTTACCGGACGCGAGCTGCGCGAGTAGAAAGAGAAGCACACCATGGCCACCGCCGTTCTCACCACACCGTCCACCGTCACGCGGCAGCAACAGTATCTGCGCGCCTTCGCCGGTCTCTTCGTGCGCGATCTCTTCGTGCTTCGCCGCGAGCTCCTGCCGTTCGTCATCCGCGTCTGCATGAATCCGCTGCTGTTCCTCTTTGTCTTCACCGTCATCATGCCGCATATGGGCTCCGCCGCCATGAACCCCACCGCCAGCATGGCCGGCGCCAGCTTCTCCACCATCCTCCTCCCTGGCCTCATGGCCGTTGCCATCATGTTCTCCGGCATCGCCGCCGTCGCTCTGCCGCTCGCCCAGGAGTTCGGCGTCACCCGCGAGATCGACGATCGCGTGATGTGCCCTCTTCCGGTCGCCGCCGTTGCCATCGAGAAGATCGTCTTCTCCGCCCTGCAGAGCATGATCGCCGCCGCCATCGTCTTTCCCATGGCCTACTACGTCCCCGCGACACCGGTCGTCGCCCACGTCTCCAACTGGCCCTTCCTGCTTACGGTGATGGCCCTGTCGAGCCTCGTCTCCGGTGCCCTCGGCCTCACCATCGGCACCAGCGTCAAGCCGCAGCAGATCGGCCTCATCTTCGGTGTCGTCGTCATGCCCATTACCTTCCTGGGCTGTGTCTACTATCCGTGGGCCGCGCTCACCCACATGCGCTGGCTCCAGATCGGCGTCTTGATCAACCCGATCGTCTACATGAGCGAAGGCCTGCGCGGCGCGCTCACCACCGGCATGCCGCACATGAACTCTGCGCTCGTCCTCGTCATGCTCTGCGTCTTCCTTGTCCTGCTCACCTCGCTCGGCATCCGCGGCTTCCTCCGTCGCGTCATCGGCTGAATCTTCGCTACTCTAGATTCCGCCTGGCCGAGCGTGACCCCACCAGCGCCGCCTGGTCCTCATCCGGCGCCATCCCCCGTAGATGATCGGCAATCAACCTGCCGTGAAAGCGGCCATTTTCAATAAAGATCTCGTGCGTCCGCTCCCCGGCAACGATCACGCCCGCCAGATAAATCCCGGGAACATTGCTTTCAAGCGTCGCAGGGTCGCACACCGGGCAGCGATCGTTCTCTTCATCCAGCCGAATCCCCAGCCGTTCAATGAAGCTGAAATCCGGGTGGTAGCCGGTCAAAGCGAACACGTGGTCGTTCGGCAGGGTTCGCACCCCGTCCGGCGTCGACACCGTCACCGAGTTCTCTTCGATGCTCACAACCTCGCTCTGAAACAGCCCGGTGATTTCACCATTCTTGATGCGATTGTTAATGTCCGGCAGAATCCAGTACTTCACCTGACGGTGCATCTCCGTCCCACGATGCACCAGCGTCACCCTCGCACCGTGCCGCCACAGCTCCAGCGCCGCAATCGCCGCCGAGTTCTTGCCCCCGATCACCACCACGTCCAGGTCGAAGAACGGGTGCGGATCATCGTAGTAGTGATCCACCTTCTTGCTGTCTTCCCCTGGCAGGCCAAGCCGGTTCGGCAGGTCATAGTAGCCCGTCGCGACCACCAGCTTGCGCGCACGATGCGTCACCGCCCGCCCGCTTCGGTCGGTCACATTCACCCGGAAGTCACCGTCCGCACCATCCACCGAGTCCACCGTCTCGTACAGCCGGAGATCCAATGCATAATGCTGAGCCACACGCCGGTAGTAATCGAGCGCTTCCGTACGTGTCGGCTTCGGATTCGAGCTCGAAAACGGAATATCACCGATCTCCAGCAGCTCCGGTGTCGTAAAGAACGTCATGTGCGCCGGATAGTGGAAGATCGAGTTGCATAGGCAGCCCTTGTCCACCACAACGGCTCGCAGCCCCGCCCGCTGCGCCTCAATCGCACACGCCAGACCCGTAGGCCCGGCGCCGATCACCAGAACATCAAAGAGGAGGTCCGCAACCTGTTCGCTCATAGGCTTAAGAGTGTGGGGCAGACGGAAAGGATTCACTCGCCTGCCCCGGATCCTCCTGCGATGAAACTTACGTGTCCAGCGTTACCAGCTTGTGCGCAATCGCAAACAGCGCCAGCTCGAGACGTGTCGAAACACCCGTCTTGTCGAAAATATTCGACAGGTGCCGCTTCACCGTCTCCTCGCTGATCGTGAACTCCTTCGCGATGTCTTTATTGGAACAGCCTTCGACGATCGAGTTCACCACCTCCAGCTCGCGCGGAGTCAACCCATACGTCTTCCGCTCCGCACCCGCCGCCGCCTTTGCCGTTAGATCGCGCAGCTTCGAGACCAGGTTCGCCACCCGCTCGCCGCCAATCCAGTAATCGCCCGATTGCACGGCGCGCAGCGATCGCGTCAGCTCTCCTGCAACCGAGCCCTTCTCCACAATGCCGCGCGCCCCAATCTGCAGCGCCTCGATAATCTGTTGCGTCGTAATCGTCGCCGTCAGCAGGATGATCTTCACGCCGGACGACCGGTTCACAATCGCCCGCATCGCCTCCAGCCCCGGCAGCCGAGGCATCGCCAGGTCCAGCAGCAGCACATCCGGTTCGAGCTCCAGCGTCTGCGTGATCGCGTCATCGCCATCCTCCGCCTCGCCCACGACCTCGTACCCGGCCTCGTTCGACAGCATGGCAATCACACCCTTGCGCACAACCAGATGGTCATCCGCAACAACAATTCGAATCGGGTTCGTGCTTGAGCCGAATCCTGCCGGCTTCTTGAGTCCCTGGTTCATCGTGTCTCCTGGCCTGGACGCGTGGGCTGCCTTAAATCGCCAGCCCGCGCGATGTAAGCATACGCCGGAGCCGTTCCGCCGCCAGCGGAATTTCGCGGAGTGTAGCTGTCTGGTCAGCAGGTGTCCCCGTCCCCGCTTCAAGCCTTGCCCCCAGCTCCCGCATCTCGAGCGCCCCAAGGAGAGCGAAGCCGCCCTTCATCGCATGCGCGCTTGCCTGCAGGGCCGCCGCGTCGCTCTCCTCCATCGCCCGCTGCATGCGTTCCCTGTGCCTCTCCATCTCCGTCAGAGAGAGGGCAAAGATCTCCCGCAGCTGCTCCGCCTTCATCATGCCTTCAAGCTGCGCAAAGGTCGCCTCATCCAGCACAACCGTCTCCTGTGAAACTCGTTCCTTCGAAACGCCGCCTCGCTGCACCCTTTGCGCAGCCTCCGCAAACGCCTCAGGGGAAAACGGCTTCAGCAGAAATCCATCGAAGCCGGCGTACCGTTCTGCCGCTGGCTGGCTTCCACTCATCGCCAGCAGCGGCACCTGTTCTCCGGCGGCGTCACGCATCGCCCGCGCCAGCGCCGGCCCGTGCAGCCCTGGCATCTGCAGATCGGAGAGGATAAGGTCGAACCCGCTCTCAGCCCCGTCCTGGAGCCGCTCCAGCGCCGCCTCACCACTCTCCGCCTCTGTGATCACGTACCCTGCAGCGGAAAGGTGCAGCTCCAGCACCGCCCGGCTTAACTCATCATCGTCGATCAGCAAAACGCGTAGTTGGTCGGGGGCCCGCATTCGAGCCCAGACTATCAAGGCCCGCGCCACTCGCGCCACCCTCGGCAATCATCGGGGAACAGTTACAGTAAGGGCCATGGCCTGTTCCCTCGGCAACACCCGGACAGCCCGGGACATCTCCGCATGATGCGATGGCTCGCCATGCTGCTGCTTCTGCTTTTTGCCGGTACGAGCAGCCCAATCCCCCACCTCCGCTATCAGCGATCCGTCACGGTCGCGCACATCGGCCCGAGCTGCGTCCTTCTCGATCCCGCCCTCTATGGGCACGCCGCCGCCTCCCTCGCCGACCTGCGTCTCTACGCCGGGAGCGACCAGCACGAGATCCCCTACGCTTTGCTGCAGAGCGGCAGCGGGCAGGCAGAGACCGAACCGGCCCGGCTTCTCAACCTGCACCCGCTCGGCAGGACCATCAGCTTCGATCTCCAGATGCCCGCGCGCCCCTACACGGATGTCACGCTCACACTCGCCGGCCAGAATCTCCTCGCACAGGCCACCGTCACCGCCAACGGCGCACCGCTAGGCGACTTCACCCTCTTCAAGCTGGGCGCGCAGCAACTGCCTGACGACACCACCCTGCATCTGCAGGAGACGGCCGCGCCCCTCCTGCACGTCACGCTGACTCCGCTACCAGGAAGCCCTGCACTCTCACCGGACATGGTCCAGGGAGCCACTGTCCCGCCCAGCCGTGAAGCGCAAACCCTCTACACAGCTGCCGTCACCGCCAGCACCTTTGACCAGCTCTCCCGCGAGACCCGCGCTCACTTGGCTGTCCCTGCCCATCTCCCCATCGAGCGCGTGCGCATCGCCTTGGCTCCGGGCAACACGCTAAACTTCAGCCGTCCCGTGCGCATCTTGAGCCACACCGTCGGGGAGCCCGAAAGCTCCGGCGAACAGATCCGTGGCGTCATCAGCCATGTGCACCTGACCCACGGCGGCGCCTCTATCAACCTCGATCGACTGACCGTTCCCGCCATCCTTGGCGCCAATCTCCAGGCCGCCGCGGAGGTTGAGGTTGCAATCGACAACGGCAACAGTCCGCCGCTGCCTATCCGCTCGATCTCGCTCGAAACGCGTCAGCGCCAGCTCTGCTTTAGCGCCGCAACCTCGAACCCGATGACGCTCTTCTATGGCGACGCGACGCTCGCCCCCCCGCAGGACGACTTCGCCCGGCATTTCCGTCCAGACCCCGCGGTCCACCCCGCAACGCTCGGGCCCGAACAGCTCAATCCGCGCTTCACCCCACGCCAGCACATTAGCTTCCTGCACCGCAGGCACCCACGGTCCACCTATCTCGGGCTCATTCTCGCCATCTGCTTCGTCGGCCTGTTTCTTCTGCGATCAAAGAAGCTTCGCCTCTGACGCCCGGGCCACCGGCCTAACGCATGGCCGTATCAACCTCGTTCAGCCACGTCGCCGGCTTCAACAGCTCGCGCGGCTTCGATCCGTCCGCCGGCCCCACCAGTCCATCCCGATGCATCAGGTCGATCAGGTGCGCCGCGCGCCCATATCCAATACGTAACCGCCGCTGTAACAAACTCGTCGACGCCTTGCCGAACTCGAACACCAGCCGCACCGCGTCGTCGAACAGCTCGTCGTTCGCCTCGCCGCCATCTCCCGGCTCGCCCTCGAGATTCTCTTCCTTCGGCCCTTCCAGGAAGCCTTGCACGTACTCCGCCTCGCCCTGCGCCTTCCAGAACTCCGTCACCGCCGCAATCTCTTTTTCCGTCACAAACGGCGCATGCACCCGCTGCACCCGGCTCGTTCCCGGCGGCAGATACAGCATGTCCCCGCGTCCTAGCAGGCTCTCCGCTCCATTTGAATCAATGATCGTCCGCGAATCCACCTTCGTCGCCAGCCGGAAGCTCATCCGTGTCGGCACATTCGCCTTGATCAGCCCGGTAATCACATCGACTGACGGCCGCTGCGTCGCCAGCACCAGGTGAATGCCCACCGCGCGCGCCATCTGCGCCAGCCGCGTGATCGCCTCTTCCACGTTCGATCGATCCAGCATCATCAGGTCAGCCAGCTCGTCGATGATGATCATGATGTACGGCAGCGGCTCCTGATCGCGCGGGTCTTCGAACATGTCCGCCGTAGCGTTCTCCACCATCTTGTTGTACTGATCGATGTTCCGCACATGGTGGCTCGCCAGCAGCTTCAGCCGCCGCTCCATCTCGCGCACCGCATTGCGCAACGCGTTCGCCGCCAGCTTCGCCTCCGTGATGATCGGCGTAAACAGATGCGGAATGCCCTCATACATCCCAAGCTCCACGCGCTTCGGATCCACCAGGATCATCCGCACCTGCTCCGGCGTCGACTTGAACAGCACACTCATGATCATGGCGTTGATCGCCACCGATTTACCCGAGCCGGTCGAGCCCGCAATCAGCACATGCGGCATGCTCGCCAGGTCGCCCGTCACAATGCGCCCGTTGATGTCCTTGCCCAGCGCAATCGCCAGCCGCGACTTCGATTGCGCAAAGCTCTCGCACTCCACCACATCGCGCAGCCAGATCGTCTCCCGCTCTGCGTTCGGCACCTGGATCCCAACCGTCGACTTGCCCGCCATCCGCTCAATCAGAATGCTCTCAGCCGCCATCGCCAGACACAGATCATCCGCCAGCCCGGTCACGCGTGAGTACTTTACCCCCGCATCCGGCTTGAACTCGAACGTCGTCACCACCGGCCCCGGGTTGATCTGCGTCACCTGCCCGTCCACCCCAAACTCGCCGCACTTTTCCACCAGCACTCGCGCCTCGTCACGTAGCGCATCCTCCCGAACCTGCGCGTGCTCCTCACTCTTGTAGAGCAGGGAAGAGGGTGGCAATTTGTAACCGCGAACGCTCTTTGGCGCAATCGCCACCGCCTTGATGTCAGAATCCGCCCGTTTGCCAAACGAGATCGCATGCGCCGCCGGCGCTTCCACCGGGGCTGCGGGCATAGGCTCAGGCATCCGGGCCGCGGCGCGTGCAGGCGCCGGCAGTGGCACGGGCGCTGCGGTCGCTTCGGTGGGCTTGCGTGCCGCCGGCGGCAGAGCGGCGGCCGGAAACGCGAACGCCGCTTCCTCGAAGTTGTTTTCGTCATCGAGCGCTCGACGCGGCGTGGCCGCCTTGGCCAGCGCCTCCGCATGCGGCGCGGCTGCTGCCATGGCCGTCGAGAACGATGTAGCCGCGGGTGCATCCACCAGCGTTCGCGGCATCGCCTCCCACACGCTCGCCGCCTCGCCCTCCGGCACCACGCTCGGCATCTCGGGTTCCGGCATCACGCCCGCGCGCCGCCGGCTCCACCAGCCAAACAGCCCGGCCAGCAGCGTGTTCCGCTCCGGTTTCGCAGCCTCTGCCGCCTTCGCCTCGCTAGCCCGCGCCTGCCTCTCCGCCAGTTCACGCCGTGTGCCGAACCGCTCCGTCGTCGCCTCCACGCGGGCGTTCGTCCGGTTCAACCGCCACTGCGCCCATCGGTCATGCAGACTGCGGAACAGCGAAAACCGCGTGGTCAGCCACTCCCGCGCCGTCGCCAGCGTGAACGTGGTCGAAAGATACAGCGACACCGCCACCATCACCGTCACCACGACCGCCGCGCCCGGCAGGTTCAGGTACTGCACCAGCATGTCCGAGACCAGCCGTCCGCTCACCCCTTCAATCGGCAGCGTGTGCCGCCACAGCAGGCCGCCCGGCAGCAACGCCACCATCGCCGGGGCCGCCAGCAGCCACAAACAGAGCCCAATCAGCTTCGTCAGCGTTGATCCAGCCGATCGCGAGCGCATCCATCGCAGGCCAAGCCGCACCAGCAGCAACGGCAGAAAAAAACAGGCGACTCCAAACAGCTGCAGCAGCGCGTCCGAGCTGTAGGCGCCAAAGATCCCGATCCAGTTATGGGCCGGTCGCCCGGTCGCATAGGCCCCAGCCGTATCAAACGAGACGTCTGTCGGCGTATACGTCGCCAGAGCCAGCAGCAGCAGCGCTGCCCCTCCCAGCGTGACCAGGCCGATCAGCTCGTTCAAACGTCGGTTGCGAGTCGGGGCTGTTCCGGGTCGTAAATTCTTCATAGGGTCACCGCCAACTCGCGGCCCGACCTCATCGCCGTCGCCCCGCATAATCACTACGGCGCGGGCTCAAAGGCGAAACAGGGCGGGCGCCAGGAGCAACTGTCATTATCCCAGAGCGCCTCGGGCGATCGAGATTCGCGTCCGTCGGGGTATCAGGATGCAAACCCATCCACGGCAGCGGCATCTACGTTCACTGGGCGCACCTGCGGAGCCTTCACATCCGCCGAGGAACCAACACACCGGTAGAGGTCGCCGATCTTAGCAATGGTAAGGGGCAATATGGCTACGGATGAAGCAAAGCTGCATGAGACCAAACGTGTTCTCACCTCGTTGATCAACACCCTGCAGGACAGCCAGAAGGGCTATGCCGATATCGGCGAGCATGTGAAAGACGATCAGCTCAAGCGGTTCTTCCTCGCGGAAAGCCTCAAGCGCGCCAACTTCCGCGCCGAGCTCGAGAATGAACTGCACCGCCTCGGCGAGCGTGACGTAAAAGAATCAGGCACCGCCGTTGCCGCCCTTCATCGCACCTGGGGAGACCTCAAAGCGAAACTTGGCGGCGGCGACCACACCCTCCTCGAGACCGCGGAACAGGGCGAAGACGAAGCCAAAAAGGCCTACAAGGACGCCCTCGAGCAGGATCTTCCGCTGCCGATTCGCGAACTCCTTAGCACCCAGCAGGCCGACGTTCTCACCTCGCATGACTTCATCAAGGCACAGCGCGACGCCCTCAAGAAGTAGCCACGACTGTCTCGAAAAGAAGGGCGGGGAAGAGTCCCCGCCTTTGCTTTGCCTCGGAGCCTCTCCATGCAACTCGCGCGAAACCTGATGGGCGTTCTCTACGTGGCTGCCGGTACCCTTCACTTCGTCGCGACGAGCACCTACATGCAGCTCATGCCTAGCTATCTTCCCGCGCATCGCGAGCTCATCCTCGTCAGCGGGGCAGCTGAGATCGCAGGCGGCCTCGGCCTCCTCGTCCCGCAATCGCGACTGGGCCAGCCTGGGCGAGCCGCTGCATGGGGCCTGGTCGCCCTCCTCATCGCCGTCTTCCCGGCCAACGTCACCATGATCAGCGAACACGCCCGCTTCCCGCAGGTCCCACTTTGGGCCGCCTGGCTTCGCCTGCCCCTGCAACTCCCGCTCATCTACTGGGCCTGGCGCTACACTCGCCGCTCCGCTTGGCTGCCTGCTTCGGCCTCCGCTTAGTAACCCGCCGTGTGCAGGTAAAACACCACACCAGCAGCCACAATGCAGTAAATCCCGAACAGATACCACCGCCCCGCCTCAAGCCAGCTCGAAAGCCATCGCAGCGCCGCCAGACCTGCAACAAACGCGAACACCGCACCCAGCAGGCTGCTTAGCACCGCCCCACCTAGATTGATTGCCACGCCGTTGGCAGCCGCCTCGTGCGTCGCCTTCACCAGCCGCAGCGCCTCACGCAACACCACCGGCGGCGTCAGGATCACTGCCAGCGCAAACGAGAATCGCTCCGCTCGCTCCCGTGCCGCACCCGCCAGCATCCCGGTCGAAATTGTCGCGCCCGACCGCGAAAAGCCGCGAAATGGCAGGCACAATCCCTGCACCGCGCCAATCCATCCCGCCTGGTTCATCGTCACAGACGTCCGCAGATCCGGCGTCAGATTTCGCACCGTGTTCGGCACTGCCTGCCGCTCCCGCAGCCCCGCAATCAGGATCAGGATCCCCGCCGCCAGCAGCGCATACGCGATCAGGTCCAGCCGTGAAAACAGCAGCTCGATCTCCGCCTTGCTCTGCCCTTTAAACGCCGTCCGCTCAATCATCTTGATCAGCGGATAGCCAATCACCGCGGTCAGCGTCGTCGCCCACGCCGCCCTGATCGCAAACCGCAGAAACGCGTCCCTGCTCGCAAAGTACGTCCGCCTCCACGTCTTCCAGAAGTACACAATCACCGCAAACATCGTGCCCGTATGCAGCATCACCAGCAGCAGCGTCATCTCTGGCGCTGATGGATCGAGGTGCAGCAGCTTCTCGCCAACCACCACGTGGGCGGAGCTCGAAACGGGCAGAAGTTCAGCGAGACCCTGCAGCAGGGCGAGAAGAATGACCTTCCAGATAGGCATCTCTCCATCCTAAACGGAGACCGCCAGCCAAACCGTAAGCCTTCACGAGCAAGCCGTTACTCCCGGTCACTCCCGAACACTGGAATCCCCTGCTGCACCCTGTACGCAATGTTGGCCGTCCGTGCCGTCCAGTCAGAGTCAGGAAATTTTCCCCGTGCCTGATCCGCCAGCGCCTGCACGCTCCGCGCCGACACGTCCGCATGCTTGTGCTCGTCCTGCACCGTCCACATCGTCACCGCCACCCCCTCGCGATACGCCGCGTTGTAGAGCGCCTGCGCCGTCCGCGGTCCGTCCGGAAACTGCTTGGCGTACTTCTCATACAAGCCCGCCTCCATCTCCGGACACTTCGGCAACCCCTGCCAGTCTCCGCACAGCTTGTTGTCGATGAGGCTGAACGCCGCATACGCCGCGTACTTCGTCCCCGGGTACGCCTTGATCACGTGCTTCATCTCGCCCTCATACACCTGCGGCCGCAGGTACGCCTCCTGCTCCTTCGCCGAGGGCAGCGTCCGCACATCATGCTGGTCGATCTGCCATCGCACATCCGCCGATCGCCACGCCGCCTCCGCCGCCAGCGGCGACTGCGGAAAGTACTCATAGACCCGCCGATACAGCAGGTGCGCCTCCGCCGCCGCACTCGCCGGCGCATGCGGCGCCGAGGCCGCATCCTCCGCATTCGCCGCCGCGCCAAACAGCACCATGTCCCCACCCGGCGTCGCCGCGTTCACCACGCCCTTCGCCTTGATCCACCCCGAGAGCGGCGACGTCGCCTCGGCATCCGTAAACTCCGGCTGGTCATCTTCGTTAACCGCATCCTTCGCGTCCGTATTCGCAAACACCTTCATCCACTCGCCATTGCGCTCGCTGATCACCACCTCGTGCCCCGGTGACACCTCCGAGAGCTTCTGCGAATTCGGATCCGCCGCCACATACACATTTGCGTTGTGCAGCAGCGTCGCCCGCGCCGCACGGTCGTACCCCGCCTGCTGCGGCGCGTTCTTCCCCTGCGCCATCAAGGCAGTGCCGGTTGACAACATCACAAATCCAAAGACGAAGGAGCGAAACAGTCCAGATCGCATAGCTCTCATTAGACGTCACAGCACGCCATTCCGACCCTGGGTGTCGTCCGTAACGGTCCACAGCGCGCGATACTCGTCCAGGGAGGCCGAATGACCGTCAGCGATCACCTCAAACACCTTGAAGAGACCCTTCTCTCACCCGCCGTCCGCAAAGATCACGCGCAGCTCTCGTCGTTGCTCGCAAGGGACTTTCGCGAGATCGGCAGCTCCGGCCGAACCTTCTCGCGATCCGAGATCCTCGAGGAGCTTCCGGCAGAGTCGCCCCTCCCCACCATCATCCTCTATGACTTCCAGTGCTCCATGCTCTCGGACACGCTCGCCCTGGTGACCTACCGCACCGCCCGAACCACCACTCCCGAAGCCAAGCCGATCGTGGCCCTCCGCAGCTCCCTTTGGACCCTCCGCGACGACCGTTGGCAGATCCTCTTCCACCAGGGCACCCGCGTCCCCTAAGTCCGCACTCCAGCCGCCACCTCATCCTCCAGCCGCGCCCGCAGCACCGGATCAACGTTCCCGCCGCTGATCACCGCCACCACCGCCCTCGCCGCCGGCAGCCGCTCCGCACCAAACAGCACTGCCGCCAGCGACACCGCGCCCGATGGCTCCATCACCAGGTCCGTCGCCGCCAGCGCCAGCCGCATCGCGGCGAAGATCTCCTCCTCCGTCACCGTCATAATCCCGTCCACAAACCGCCGCACATGCGCGAAGTTCAGCACGCCCAGGCTCTGCGTCCGCAGCCCGTCCCCAATCGTCCGCGACGTCTTCGCCGCCGGCCACTCCACCAGCCGTCCGGTATCAAAGCTCTCCTTCGCATCCGCCGCCAGCTCCGGCTCCGCCCCCCACACCTGCACCGCCGAGCCCGGCTTTGCCAGCTTCACCGCCGTTGCCACCCCGCTCAGCAGACCGCCGCCGCTCACCGGCGCCACCACCAGGTCCACCTCGGGCAGCTGTTCGGTAATCTCGAGCCCGCACGTCGCCTGCCCGGCAACAATCGCCGCATCGTCATACGGCGGAATCATCGCGTACCCATGCGCCGCCGCCAGCTCCTCCGCCTTGCGCCGCCGGTCAGAGCTCGCGTTCCCCACCATCACAATCTCCGCCCCCAGCGCCCGCGTCGCGACAATCTTCACCTGCGGCGCATTCTCCGGCATCACGATCACCGCCTTCGTCCCCAGCGCCCGCGCCGCATACGCCACGCCCTGCGCATGGTTCCCCGAGGAGTACGTGATCAATCCTCGGCGCCACATCGCCTCGGGCAGCTGCGCCGCCATGTTGTACGCCCCGCGCAGCTTGAACGAGCCAATCGGCTGCGCGCTCTCCGCCTTCAGATACACGGCAAACGCCGGCACCGGCAGCCCCGCCGCCCGCAGCCGCTCCGGCTGGAGCCGCACCAGCGGCGTCCGCACCGCCACCCCGCGAATCCGCTCCGC
The DNA here is from genome assembly GCA_964242875.1 of uncultured Acidobacteriaceae bacterium. Classification (GTDB taxonomy): domain Bacteria; phylum Acidobacteriota; class Terriglobia; order Terriglobales; family Acidobacteriaceae; genus Edaphobacter. The sequence goes on along the minus strand of CAXTCB010000016.1, from coordinate 1,396 downwards.
CGCCGCCCGTATCTCCTCCAGCGTCACAAACTCCGCCATCTCCGCCTCCTCAACCCGCACTCTAAAAAAAACAATCGCGCCGACCCGGACAGGGTCGACGCGACGTACTCAACTTGAAACTGCTATTACAGCTCCAGAATCACCGGCATAATCAACGGCCGCCGGCTCGTCGACTTCTGAATGTAACGCTTCAACTCCTGCCGGATCTTCTCCTTCGTAATCGAGTAGTCGGCCCGCTCCTCCGCGCTCGAGCTCTCAAGCGCCCGCTCCACCACCTGCCGAGCCTCGTTCACCACGATCGGATCATCGACCGCAAACCCGCGCATCACGATCTCCGGTGTCCGCTCGATCTTGCCCGTCTGTTTGTTGATCGCAATGATCGGCATCAGGAAGCCGTCCTCGCTCAGGTTCTTGCGATCTTTGATCATGACGTCATGCACCACGTCCGACGCCGCTCCACCCGAGTCAATACAGATCCGCCCCACCGGAACCTTGCCGGTCTTCGAAGCCTTATCTTTACCGAGCTCCAGCACATCACCGTCTTCCAGCAGAATCGTTCTCTCCACGATCCCCAGTGATTGCGCGAGCTCCGCATGCCGCTTCAAATGCCGGTAGTCCCCATGGATTGGGATGAAAAACTTGGGCCGGACAAGATTGATCATCAGCCGCAGCTCTTCCTGGCTGCCATGCCCGCTCACGTGGATCAAACCGTTCGTGCCGTCGTCGTAGATCACCTTTGCGTCCCGTCGCTCGAGGTGATCAATCACCCGACCGATCGGCCGCTCGTTGCCCGGAATGATCCGCGAGCTCAACAGCACCGTGTCGCCCGCATCGATCTTCGCGAACTTGTGTGTATTCACCGCCGCTCGGCTCAGTGCGCTCATCGGCTCGCCCTGCGTGCCGCTGATCAGGATCATCAGCTTCTCGGAAGGGAAGTCCCGCATCTGCCCCGGCTGAATCACCAGGCCCTGCGGCACGTCGAGGTATCCCAGATCCTGCGCAATCTCGGTCGAGTTATCAATGGACCGGCCCACAATCGCCACCTTGCGCCCATGCTTGTGCGCCAGCTCCATCGCAATCCGGATCCGGTGAATCGACGAGGAGAAGCAGGAAAAGAACAGCTTCTTCTTCGTGTTGCCAAAGATGTCATCAAGCGCCGGCCGCACCGCATTCTCGCCCGGTGTGTACCCCTTGCGGTCCACATTTGTCGAGTCCTGGAACAACGCCAGAACGCCCTGTTTGCCCAGCTCCGCAAACGCCTGCAGATCAAACGGCTGCCCGTCCGGAGCCGACAGATCAATCTTGAAGTCGCCCGTGTGCACAATCGTTCCCACCGGCGTATGGATCGCCAGCGCCACGCAGTCCACCAGCGAGTGCGTCACCCGGATCGGCATCA
>CAXTCB010000015.1:0-42007 GCA_964242875.1 uncultured Acidobacteriaceae bacterium | reverse complement strand
TGGTTACCGAATCAGCGCGGGAAGCGCGGTTCTGCTTTACGTGTTGTTTGTTCCGAGGTTGTGGGAGCTTACTCAGGGTTGCAGCTCGGTGCTGGGGGTCGATGCGAAGGTAGGGCGTATCAGCGGGCGATTTCTGCTTGATACCGGCAACCAATTTGGAAATTCCTGAGCTCTGCGTTCCTCAAGCAAAACAATTTAGTCCATACGTTGAAGGCGCGCTACCTTGGCTACAACGGTCGTGGTTTCGGAAGCGACTCGCCGGCGGCTTGGAATGTGCGCCTGCCAGAGTTCTCTCTAGATGGTTTGCAGATCAAGGGGCCGGTCGTGCGCCTGCAGACGGGGAGGACCCATTCAACAACAAGCTGGCTGGCAATCTTGGGCAAGATTTTCTTCAGCGCTTCGTCGTCACAGTCGATTGCAAGCGCGCGGTCATGTACCTTGAAATGGCTTCCGAATGGAACAAGCCTGCGGCATTCAACCGCGTTGGCGTTCTCGTCGACTTCAACCATGATTCTGACGAAATCAAAACGGTGCTCCCTGGCAGCCCCGCTGCGGCCGCCGGTCTCATGCAGGGCGATCGCATTCTGACTATTAATGGTGCCAGGCCTTCCGATAATCCGAACGACCCTCTGTTCCACCAGCAGTTTGCAGGCACGGTGCTTCATCTGCAAGCGCAGCGTGGGGCAAACTCACGCAGCTACGACGTTCGCCTCCGCGATCGGCTCTGAACGATCGCTGAGTCCTGAGCGAAAACAATGACGGGCTTGCGACCGGGACGTTCCGGGAAGGTAGTAGGGTATGACACGCGTCTACATGCGGTTCGAGTGACTGGCGAATGAGCTTTAACAAGAGGAACAAGGTTCTACTCGGAACGCTGCTCTTCCGATCCGACGAAAGACTGGTCGAGCGACGTTCCTCAAGGCGCAGACAGCTGACGCAACTTGTGCCCGGCCACTAGCAGGCACACACCCGCGCCCAGGTATATGCCCGCTGTTGAGCTCAATGCTGCGCTCATCCCATATTCTTTCGCCACGATCGCGATCAGGACAGGCGCCGCTCCACCGCCCAGCCATCCCAAAGAGTTCATGATTCCAACTGCGATTCCGCGGCTACGGCTTGGCACCACGTCGTAAAGGGAGGCCCATAGATTTGCGTCATATAGCCCTTTGAACAGGCCGAACCCGACCATCGCGAAGAATAAGGTCGATGTGAGCCTGGTTCGCCCGATCAGGAACAGAAACGGCACACCGCAGAGCAGCCCCACGGCCTGGATCACCATGCGTCCACTTCGTTGCCAGCCCTGTCGCTTCACCGCCGCGTCTGCCAGTACGCCGCCTCCAAGCACGCCAACTACCGATGCGAGCTGCAGAAACGCGGTGCCGTTGAGGCCCGCCATCGCCAGGCTCATGTGGAATTTGTTGAACAGAAACGTCGGCATCCACGTGAGAAAGACCACGGCAACAAAGTTGGCTCCCATAAATACGACGATCAGCACCACGACGATGGGACGGCTGAGGACGCTGACGACTCCGCTCAAGAAACCTGGCTTTCCCGTCGAACGTCTGTCTGCCAGAAGTACCTGTACTTGTTCGGCGCTCTCCGCCACAGCCATCTCCTCATCCTGCGTACGCTTCGGTTCCCGAAGGAACGCCAAGAGCAGCGCACCCAGCATCATCCCGAGAACGCCGAAATAGATGAAGCTCATTCGCCACCCTTGATTCTGTCCGATCCAACCGGAGAGAGCGCCGCCCGCGATGCTGCCAGCGTAGACGCCGGACTGGTGAATCGACATGGCACGAGATCGTGTCGCGCGCCCGTGGTAATCACTGATTAGCGACATAGAAGCCGGAAAATAGAGGGCCTCTCCAAGGCCGCCGAGCGCACGGCAGACCACGAGCTGCAGGTAGTTGTGCGTGAATGCGGTGCCGGCCGTCACCGCCGACCAGAAGATCAGTCCGCCCAGCACCAGCGTTTTGCGGGATAGCCGATCACATAGCCAGCCCGCCGCAGGGCCGAAAAGCGCATACATCCACATAAACGAAGAACCCACAATGCCAAGCTGCACCGGGGAAAGATGCATGTCGCGCTGGAGCAGGGGAAATATAGAAAAGATTGCCTGGCGGTCAGCGTAGTTGAAGAAACAGACGAGCCATAGCATGCCGACCAACAGCCATTTGTACAGCGGCCGGTTTGCGAGGCGCGTTGTCACGGCGAAGTTATGCTTCGGGATGAATGCGATGGACGTTGAAAAAGGCAGGAACGTCATGCCGAAGCGAAGCTTCCCGCCGCCAGAAGTCGTACTCGATCAGCCGCTCCTGCTGGCTTGCGCGTATGTGCTCGGAAAGCGCCGTCATTGCCGCTTCAAGGTTCTGCGCCACAACGGCGTCTAGGATCTTTTGGTGGTACTGCTCGATACTTTTGAGCGTAGGAAGATCATGACCTCCGCGGCGGATTGCAAACACACTGATCAGTAGCCGGGTGTCATTAATGATTTTCTGCAGGCGCGTGTTGTGCGTCATGCTCATCAGCAGTGCATGAAAGCCGAGATCGAAGGCAATGAACCGCTTCATCTGCGCTTCATCCAGAAGATTTTTCCTCGACTTCACGAGTTCCTTGCGCAGCACGCCGATTTCGTCGATGGATGCCTGCAGACGATGCTTGTCCTCCGCGTGTAGCGGCATCGCGGCCACACGTGCCACGGCGTAAACCTCTAGCGCCTCTCGCAACTCGTACAGCTCAACAATGTCTTCGCGCTTGATGTGCGCCACCAGCATGCCGCCTCCGGCTGCCTGCTCCAGCATGCCTTCCGCAGCCAGCTGATTCATTGCCTCCCGGATGGGTGTGCGGCTGCTTCCAAGATCCTTCGCCAGCTGCAGCTCTGAGATTGCGGATCCGGCCGGCAGCTGGCCGCCGGCAACCAGCTGCCGAATGTGCAGGTAGGCTTTCTCACGAATGGAGATCGAGCGTGGCTCGTCTTTCAGCTTGGGTTTGCGGCTCATGGCAAAGGATAACTTACAGACTTGATCGACGAAGGACGACTCATTCCGCTGGATGCAGTTATATCTGAGATATGCGGATGTGTCGACATACCGACGACATGTATGTATAGTCGCCATGTCGTTCAGGATCTTCGTGAGAATACTTCTCCTTTTACTTCTTTGTTGTGCCTGTCCCGGAACTGCCTCCGGGGAAACTCTTGCTGAGCTCATCTTTCAGCCGGGCTCCACTTCCTTTCCGTCCAGTCACGCCTCCACCGTGGTGGAACTGCACAACAAAAATGTCATGTCCGCCTGGTTCGGCGGCTCCGCAGAAGGCAAAAGTGACGTCGCCATCTGGTTTGCCATCCGCGATCGCAACGGCTGGACAAAACCGGTTGAACTGGTGCGCGAGCCAGGTATCGCGTGCTATAACCCCGTACTCTTCCACACCCTCGATGGGCGCCTCTGGATGTATTACAAGTTCGGTCCCAGCCCATCGACCTGGAGCGCTGGGCGCATTGTGAGCAGCGATGACGGCAAGACCTGGTCCGCGCCAGAGCACCTTCCAGCAGGTCTGCTTGGCCCAATCCGTGCGAAGCCCCTCGTGCTCAAGAATGGCACGATTGTGAGCGGAACTTCCTTCGAAAGCTACCGCACATGGGCCGTCTGGATAGAGCGAAGCACCGACAATGGGGCGACCTGGGCGAAGACAGGGCCGATTGTGCCGCCTCTGGATCGTGATGTCAAAGGGCTTGGTGAAAAGGCTGGTGTCGTCCCGGCTGATGTTCCGGGATCAACAGATTGGAAGTTCATTCAGGGTATTATTCAGCCCTCGGTCGTCCAGCTTAAGGGAAAACACCTCCGCCTCTACGCGCGTTCGACCGCCAAAACCGCGCGCGTCACCGTTGCGGATTCTAACGACAACGGTGTGACATGGACAGAGGCTCATCCCCTCGATGTTCCCAACCCGAACTCAGGGATTGATGCCATCGCGCTGAAAGACGGCCGGGTAGTCCTCATTTACAACAACACCACCACTGGCCGCACCCCGCTTAACCTCGCAATGAGTACGGACACCGAACACTTCACGCCATTCAAGACGCTCGAAGACACACCTGGTGAATACTCTTACCCCGCTCTGGTGCAGGCCGCCAATGGTGATCTGCTGATGACCTACACCTGGAATCGCAAAAGCATCAAGTTCGTGCGGCTGCCACTTGCCGACCTGCCCCGCTGATCTGTTCCACTGGAGCTGATTTTGAAGTCAAAACATATCCAAGGCGTCTATGCTGCCGTTCTCACTCCCCGTTCCCTGCGCGGCGAAGTAGATGTACCCGCGTTTACATCAGTTATTCGCTTCCTGGTGGGCAAAGGTTTGCGACGCTTTGCGGTAAACGGTGCTACCGGTGAGTTCTGCCTCACCACACCCGCACACCTCGAGGTGCTGCTCGCGACCGTGCAGGCTGCCTGCGTGGATGCAGAGGTGCTCTGTGGTGTAGGCGCCGGAAGCTCCGCGCAAACCCTCGAACTCGCCGCCATCGCAGAGCGCGTCGGGGTGCAGGGCCTTCTTCTGCCGATGCCGTACTTCTTCCCGTACGCTCAGCAGGACCTGACAGCCTTTTGCGAGGAGATAGCCGGGAACGTCGCACTGCCGGTGCTGCTCTACAACCTGCCTCAGTTCACGACCGGGCTCGAGGTCCAGACAGCCTGCCATCTCTGTCACTCCGTGCCAAACATCATCGGCATCAAGGATTCGAGCGGCTCGCTCGACATTCTGCGCGCCCTCCGCAGGGAGGTTCCCGACGCCTGCCGAATCGTCGGGAACGATCAGGCGCTCGCACCGGCGATGCAGGAAGGCCTCTGTGACGGCGTCGTCTCCGGAGTTGCCTGCGTAGTGCCGGAACTGATCCAGAGTATCTACCGCCAGCCAGTCATGAGCCCGGGCTTCGCGGAGTGCACCGGCCAGTTAGACGACTTTCTCGAGCAGCTGAATTCTCTCCCCACGCCGTGGGGCCTAAAGTGGATCGCCGAAGAACGCGAGATCCTGAATGCAAGCTTCGCACTTCCTCTCAGCGCGCAGCGCCGCGCCGACGGGGAAGCCCTGAAGCATTGGTTCCGCACCTGGCTGCCAACGTTGTAGCCGTGGTACCGCTTGCTCGCACGTCCAGTGTCTTGAGTCTCGTTGTAACGCCCAGGAGAACGCCATGAAGCAGATCGCGCAACTTGCGAGTCGTCCCAAGGATTCGGTCTTTCTGGTCACCAGCGGCGATCTACGCCTCTCCGCGAACCAGGCTTGCTGGCCTGCGCAGCGTGATCTGGAGCACAGGCTTACCAGCGTGTGCGCGAACGCGGGGTATGAACTCCGTCGAAGCTTCCCTGTTAGTGAAGCCGAGGCCCACGGCTTCATATCGTCGCAGCGTATGGGCATGGATGTCTTCATGGACATCCCGCGTGACGCGAAGCTGATCTTTGCTACCGCGGCGTGGCAGTACAGTCATCATGTCTTGCCCGGCTTGCGTTCCCATCGCGGTCCCATCCTCACCGTGGCGAACTGGTCCGGCCAATGGCCGGGGCTCGTTGGTCTCCTGAACCTGAATGGCTCTCTGGTCAAAGCAGGCGTGCCATTTTCGTCTCTTTGGAGCACGGACTTCGAGGATGACTTCTTTCGAAACGGCCTCGCTGAGTGGCTCAGCACCGGCATCGTCCGCCGCGACAGCAGTCATGTGCGAGACCTGGATGCGGCGCAGGTGCCCGCGGAGGTCACACGATCTGCACAAAGCATCGCCGAAGGCCTGCGCCATCGGAAAGCGATCCTTGGCATCTTCGATGAGGGCTGCATGGGCATGTACAACGCCATCATCGACGACGAACTCCTCAATCCTTGCGGTATCTACAAGGAGCGCCTGAGTCAGTCGGCCCTGGTGGCAAAGATGCGCGACGTTCCAGATCATGAAGCAGATGCCGTGTTGCAATGGTTGATCGAAAAGGGTGTCAGCTTCCGCTTCGGCAGCGATTCCGCAACGGAACTGACCCGCGCTCAGGTCGTCGATCAATGCAGGATGTACGTCGCAGCTGTTCGTATCGCAGCGGACTTCGGTTGTGACGCGATCGGCATTCAATATCAGCAGGGTCTCAAGGACATGGCGCCTGCGTCGGATCTTGCCGAGGGTCTGCTGAACAACGCGGAGCGCCCACCTGTCTTCGACGTGGCGACTGGGAAGGAACTCTACCCTGGTGCCCCGCTGGTGCACTTCAACGAGGTGGATGAGTGTGCCGGCGTCGATGCGCTGATCACTAATCTCATCTGGAACTCTCTCGGCCTGGATCCCTCCACAACGTTGCACGATGTGCGGTGGGGTGAGCACTACCATGGTGAGGGCGTTGACGAGTTCGTCTGGCTTCTGCAGATCTCCGGAGCCGCGCCGCCCAATCATTTTGTCAATGGATTTGCGAGCACCAGCAGTGAACGGCAGCCGCCCATGTACTTTCCCCTCGGCGGTGGCTCGCTCAAGGGCATCGGAAAGCCGGGCCACCTGGTATGGAGCCGCATCTTCGTTGAACACGGCCGATTGCACTGCGATCTCGGCCTTGGGGAAGCCCTCGCTCTGCCCCCCGAAGAGACAGAACGGCGGTGGCGCGAGACAACCTACCAGTGGCCCATCGTGCATACCATCTTCACTGGTGTCACGCGAGATCAGTTCATGGCCAGGCACCGGGCCAATCACGTCAACGTGGTCTACGTCCCGGACGCCGCGACTGGAAAAGCCGCCGCCCTTCTCAAGGCTGCCGTGCTGCACGAACTGGAGATTGCCGTACACCTTTGCGGCGCCAATCTCTCTGCCTAGCACGCACTTTCTCTGCCGCACACCAAATGTCGACAGAACGTCGGTTTACTGTTGACAGACCTGCACCCCATCCCCTATGTTCATCACGCTCCCACGAATGTGGTTCGGCTGCCATGAGGGCCCGGAGAGCGCTTAAGAGGTCTGCTAACCTATGTCACTTCTCGTCAAACGCATCTTCGTCCGTAGCTCGCAGCTCGTCTGCACCGCAGCCCTGTTGAGTTCGGCCCTCCAGGCACAGGACCTCAACGGCAACATCGTGGGAACAGCAAAAGATGCGACCGGCGCAGTGGTCAGCTCCGCCACCGTCACCGCGACCAACGAGGGCACAGCCGCGCGTACCGTCGGCAACGTTCTCAGCGACGGCAGCTTCGTCGTCAAGGTTCCACCCGGTGTGTACGACGTCAGTGTGGAGGCTTCAGGGTTTAAGGCCGTACGCATTCAAGCACTACGCGTAGAGGTCAATTCACAGAGCAGGGCCGACGCGGTTCTCAGCATCGGCAACACGGCGGAGATCGTCAATGTTCAGGCCATCAGCAACAGTGTCGATACCACCACTTCGACCCTGAAAGAGACCATCGGCGAGCAGACGATCGAGGATGCTCCCCTGAACGGCCGCAATCCGATCAGCCTCATCCTTCTCGTACCGGGCGTCGTGCGTGATCCACGCGCGAACGTCACCAGCGGCAATACCTATCCCGGCGCTACCGGTATCTCCATCAACGGCAATCGTTCCAATACGACGAACTATATCCTTGATGGCGCCAGCAACAACGACAACTACGTAAACGCCCCCGCACCTCTTCCCAATCCGGATGCTCTACAGGAGTTCAGCGTCCAAACGAACAACTTCGATGCGGAGTTCGGCAGGCTACCCGGCGGGGTCGTGAATGCGGTCACCAAGTCCGGCGTCAACCAGATGCACGGGAGCGCCTTCGAATACATCCGCAATAATGACTTCAACGCGGCAAATCATTTCGCTGCCGTGACCAGGGGTATAAAGACCGACGATGGTTTGAAGCGTCATCAGTTTGGCGGAACGGTCGGAGGCCCTGTGTTCCTGCCTCACTTGTATGACGGCCGCGACAAGAGCTTCTTCTTCGTCTCGCTCCAGGAGACGCTGGTGCATCAGCGTCCGAACGCGAGCAGCGCAGTCGTTCCGAGTGCGGCCCTGCGTAACGGAGACTTTTCAAGTATCTCCACACCGCTGTATATCCCCTACGACCCCGGCCGGGGGACCTTCACGGGAAGACAGATACCCACCATCAGCCCCGTCGCCCGTGCAGTCCTGCAGTTCATCCCGGAGGCTCCTACCGGAACGCCGATCAACGCGCAGGGAGGCCAAACGATCTTCTACAGCAGCTTGAACAACACAAGCGATCTGCAATTACTCGCGCGTTTCGATCAGCACTTCGGCAGCAAGAACACGCTCTATGGCACGTACATCCGGTCTCACCAGATCGCGCAGCCATTTCTGGATCCGACCAATTATCTTGCCTATAAGAACGCCGGTGATTGGACCTATGAGCGCTATCACGCCAGCGACACGCACGTCTTCAGCCCCAACCTGTTGAATCAGGCTTTGTTCGCCTACCTCCACAACCGATACAAGAACACACCCGTGTACCCATCCGCGTCCTTGCCCTCCCTCGGCGTTAACGCATACGTTCCTCCGGGTCAAACCGAGTATCAGTTCACCGTTTCGAACTACTTCACGCTCTACACCGGCGACACGAACGAGTTCATCCGTGATGAGTACCAGGGCATCGACACGCTCCGCTGGACCAGAGGCCGTCATGAAATGAGCTTCGGCGGCGAATACTACTTCGGAACCGGGGACAACATTAATAACTTCCAGCAAAACCCTACCTACACCTATACCGCGCAAAGTTACACGCCGAACCCAAACACGCTCGCCACCAGCACAGGCAACGCGTTTGCTGACTTTCTCACCAGTCGCTTCTCCACCTTCCTCCAGGGCGCAGGTGAGTTTAAGAACACGCGATATAACCACTTTGCTGCCTTCGCGGAAGACAACTGGAAGGTGAATCCGCGCCTGGTGCTTAACGCCGGCGTTCGCTACGAACCCTTCCTGCCCTACTACGATCTTAACAACAAGCTTGCAGCCTATCGGCCTGGAGAGAAGAGCGCTCTCTACCCCAACGCTCCCCTCGGCATTGTCTTCGTTGGCGACCCCGGCATCCCGAAAGGCGGCTTCAACTCCTCCTACAAGAACGTGGGTCCGCGTGTCGGTCTCGCGTATGACGTCTTTGGCGACGGCAAGACAAGCCTCCGTACAGGCTACGGCATCTTTTACGACCAGCCCAACACCATCACCACCAACAATCAGACGGATCAGGCGCCGTTCGCTCCGGTACTCACGTTGACCGGCACAGCAACCAACAGCACAGAAAATCCCTATACCGGCGCGACGAATCCATTTCCGTACCCCACGCCGGCCTCTTCCGGTTCAACCTTCCCGCTGTACACCAGTCAGTATGTCTACAGTGCGACTCTTCGCAACGCCTACACCCAGTCCTGGAACCTGCAGATCCAGCAGGATCTTGGCCACGGCACCATCTTCAGTCTTGCTTATGCTGCTTCGGCGTCAAGCCATCTGCCTATCGCGCGCGAGTTGAACCCGGCCGTGTATATTCCCGGCGCCTCCACAACCGCCAACACCAACCAGCGCCGTCCCATGGGCCCGGCTCTCGGCTCGAGCACCATCCTCGAAGCGAGTGGATCCTCGAACTACAACTCCCTCCAGGCAAACCTTCGTCGCTCCTTCGCCAATGGCATTTCACTGCTAGCGAACTACACATTTGGAAAGGCAATCGATTCCTGGTCGGATACGAAGACACTTGGCGGAGCGCGCGCCATTCCCACCAACTCGCGATATGACCGTGGACCTGCGGATTTCGATCGCCGTCATGTCATCAACGTCACATCCTTCATTCGCATTCCCTCGCCAGTGAACAATGGGTTTGAGAGAGCTGTGCTCGGCGGCTGGGAGCATACGATGATCTTTAACTACACGGGCGGCTACCCGTTCAGTGTTCTGTCGGGTCGCGATAACGCGTTGACTGGTACTCCCAATCAGCGCGTCAGCGTCGTACCTGGAGTTTCCCCTTATCTTGGCAAGCGTTCTACGGCTGCCACCCAGTTCCTGTATCTGAACCCCGCTGCCTTTGTGCAGCCCGCGCAAGCTGGCAACTACGGCGACTCGGGACGAAATGCCTATCGTGGTCCGGCGTACACCACTGTGGATATGGGGCTGCTCAAAAACTTTCCGGTGACCGAAAGAGTCACGGGCGTCTTCCGCTTCGAAGCGTTTAACGTCCTCAACCACACCAACCTGCAACTGCCCAGCAATACGTTCAGCTCGGGGAGCTTTTCACAGAACCAGATCACATCGTCATACGATCCGCGCATTCTGCAACTCGCGCTTCGTTTGTCCTTCTAACAATTCGCGCGCGCCCTTCAGAGATGCATGGGCGTAACTAGACGCGTGCCTCTCCGCTGAGCGCCTGCTGGATCTGCTCGAGAGAATTACCTTTTGTTTCCGGAAAGAACCACAGCACCACCAGGAACTGGGCCGCCATTGCGGCCGCAAAAAGAATGAACGGATACCCTCTCGAGATTGCGGCAAGGCTCGGAAACACGCCGGACACGATCGCAGTCAGCAGCCAGAGCCATGAGCTCGCGAGGCTTTGACCCTTCTCGCGAATGGCCGATGGAAAGATCTCGCTGAGGTACACCCAGACAACAGCTCCCTGCGATGCCGCAAAGAAGCCGATAAAGCTGATCAGCAGCGGCAGCAAAAGGGACTGCATGCGTCCGGCAAGAAAGATGGCGGCGACTCCGGTCAACGAAATTGCCATGCCGGCTGCCCCCCCAAGCAGCAGCGGCTTGCGGCCAACGCGGTCGATCAGAGCCACGCCAACAAGGGTGAACACGAGGTTAGCTACGCCGATCGCGATCGCCTGGCCACTGGCGGATACCGAGCGAAAGCCAGCCTGCGCAAAGATGTCATTCAGGTAGTAAAGGATTGCGTTGATGCCGGAGAGTTGGTTGAACAGCCCTAACGCGAGCGCGATCAGCAGAGGCCGGCGGAACTCCGCGGAGAACAGTGAAGGTGCACGCTGACCGCTGGCCGAGGCGAGCGCCGCCTCAATCGCAGCAGCATCTCGACTGGGGTCATCCGAGCCGATCGTCCGTAGCACGGTGCAAGCCTCGTCCAGCCTGCCCTGCTTCACCAGCCATCGCGGACTCTGCGGGATGGAGCTAAGCAATAGCAGAAAGAGCGCGGCTGGCAGCGCCGCAACACCCAGTTCGAAGCGCCACAGCGCCGGTCCTGCAAGGGCGAGGGTGAGCGTGGCATTCGATCCGTACGCGACCAGGATGCCTGTCACGATGCTCAGCTGAAAGCATGCTACAAGTCGTCCGCGGAGCGCAGCGGGCGCGGTCTCCGCAATGTACATGGGGCTGAAGACCGAACATCCACCGATCGCCAGACCGCTCAGAAATCGAAAGAGCAGAAACATCCCCCAACGTTCCGAAAGCGCGCAGCCGAGCGCGGAGACCAGGTAGAGAACGGCTGTAATGCGAAGGCTCTCCCGGCCGCCGTACCGTTCGCCGGGAATCGCCGCCAGCAGCCCGCCCAGCACCGTTCCCCAGATCGCGCAGGATACCGTCAGGCCGAGCATGAGAGGGGTGAGTCCAAAGCTGTGGCTAAGCGCCTGCGTGGCTCCCGCGATCACCGCAGTATCAAATCCCAGAAGCAGTCCGCCCAGCGCAGCCACAGCCGTCGACAGGACAAGCGGGATGTTTAGGCGTTGTGACCTCATGAAATGCAGACTCTCACAGATCATACGTCTGCTGAATCATAAGCTTTGATCGAAAAAGCTCATCTCACTCGTGCATGTTGACTTAAGTTGCCTATCCTCCTCATCATGACGAGAGTTCGGGGAACGGACTCGCAGGGGGGTAGGATCCGGATGGGAAGCACGTTGAGCATCCTGGCTGTCGATCTCGGAGGATCACACGTGAGTTGTGCCGTCGTCGAGCAAAGGCACATCCTTGCGGATCGAACTTTGTCCATGAAGGCACTCTCCACGCAGGCCATGCTGATCGCCGTGGAGGGCATGCTGCGGGAGTGTCTGGAGGAAGCTGGAAGGCCACCCGGCTCGGCTCACGGCATCGCCATCGGCTACCCGGGCGTAGTCTGCAGCAGCACCAATGAGATCCTCTCCGTTCTCGATAAGTATCCCGACATCAGCGGCGAAGCGCTTACGAATTGGGCTCGATCCAGCTTCGACCTGCCATTGCGCCTTGAGAACGACGCCCGGCTCGCCCTGCTGGGCGAGGTCCTGGCGGGCGCTGCTCAGGGCGCTGAAGATGTCGTGATGGTCACGCTGGGCACTGGCATCGGCGGAGCCGCCATGATCGGGGGCCGGCTGCTGGGCAGCAAGGCTGGCCAGGCCGGAAGCCTGGGCGGCCACCTTCCGGTTCGAATGGATGGACGACGCTGTGCCTGCGGCGCCATCGGTTGTGCCGAAGCCGAGGCATCCACCTCGACGCTTCCAGCTCTCTGCCGCGAATCGCCCGGCTTCAACGCAAGCCTGCTCGCGAAAGAGGAGTGCCTGGATTTTCAGGCGCTCTTCCGCGCCGTCGGGGCAGGTGATGCCACTGCAAAGCAGGTCCTCGCCTACTGTCTTCAGGTCTGGTCGGTGCTTACAGTTGCGTTGATCCACGCGTACGGCCCGGAGCTGGTTCTCTTCGGGGGCGGCGTCATGCACCGGGGCGAGGAGATTCTGTTCCCGATCCGGCGTTACGTCGAAGATCACATGTGGCGGACCAGCCGTGGTGTGCCCAGAATCGAAGCAGCGAAGCTCGGCTCCCGTGCCGCCCTGCTTGGTGCCGCATCTCTCTTTGAGGAGGTCCGCGTTTGACGATGTACGACACGCAACCAGTCGTGACCATCTCACCCGAGGCTGCGGATTGCCTCGAGGGTTGGCCGGAGGTGCTCGGAGCCCTTCGCTCGCGCCTTCCAGAGTCAAGCCCATTCGTCATTGCAATCGAGCTTTACCCGGGAGTCGATGCGCACAGCGTCGCGGACCGCCTCACCTCCCTCGATCGTCAGGCCAGGGTTCTGCTGAGCGAAGCTGCCTTCCTATCTCCGGCGCAGCTGCGTGAGACCTTCGCCAACACCCTGACTGACGATCCCGTCTTCAACGTGATGCACCCATGGACGATCGAATCGTACTTCGACCCGGAGCTCCTAGGCGGTCTGCGATCGCAGATCGCACAGGCCTCCACCCTGGTCATCGTCGTAGGTGCTGGAGCAGCCCATGTGGTTGAACGGCCTGACCTTCTGCTCCACATCAATGTCGCCCGCTGGGAGCTCCAGCGCCGACAACGCGAGCAGTTGATCGGTAATCTAGGATTGGACAACCAGGACGCAACCCCAGGCGAGTTATACAAGATCGCCTTCTTCCTTGATTGGCGTGTGGGCGACGAGACCCGCCATCGCATCTATCATGAGGTGGATTTCTTTCTCGACTTCAATGATGACGATGTGCCGCGCATGCTGGAAGGGAAAGGTCTACGCGATGCCGTTCGTGCAACGGTCGAACGGCCCTTTCGAGTCGTTCCCTTCTTTGACCCCGGGCCCTGGGGTGGACAGTGGATGCGCCGGCGCTTCAGACTGCCGGATGGTCCGCGGAACTACGCCTGGGGCTTCGATTGCGTCCCGGAAGAAAATAGCGTCCTGCTTGGCTTCGGTTCCCGCCGCTTCGAACTGCCGGCTATTGTCCTCGTGCACGAGGAGCCGGAGCGCCTGCTCGGCGAGTCTGTCCTGCGCCGCTTCGGCCGTGAGTTCCCCATACGCTTCGACTTTCTGGATACGGTCGAAGGCGGCAATCTCTCGCTTCAGGTTCATCCGAGCACGACCTACATCCGTGAGCACTTCGGCATGGCGTACACCCAGGATGAGAGCTACTACATGCTTCATTCCGAGCCAGGCGCCTCCCTCTATCTGGGATTGCGGGAGCCCGTGGATCCCGCAGCGATGAGCGTCGCTCTGCAAGCCGCTGCGTCTGGCGAGACCCCGCTCGACGCGGACCGTTTCGTAGCGTCGTGGCCCGCCCGGACGCATGACCACTTCTCCATACCGGCAGGCACTGTGCATTGTTCCGGCACCGGGAACGTCGTACTCGAGATCAGCGCAACCCCGTACATCTTTACCTTCAAGCTGTGGGATTGGGGGCGTAGCGGGTTGGACGGCCGGCCGAGGCCCATTCACCTAGAGCATGGCCTCGCAAACATCCAGTGGGAGCGGACCTCTACCTGGGTGCAGCAAGAGTTGATTGACCAGAGCTCCCCGGTTGCGAGCGGCGACGGCTGGGCCGAAGAACGGACCGGCCTTCACAGTACGGAGTTCCTCGAGACCCGCCGCCATTGGTTTACGGCTCCCGTACCTCACCACACGGAGGGCACGCTGCAGGTATTGAATCTTGTGCAGGGACAATCGGCTACGATCTCGAGTCCGACGGACGCGTTCCCGGAGCTGCACCTTCACTACGCCGAGACCGTCATCCTTCCGGCATCAGTAGGCGCTTACACTATCCGTCCGGCTGCGCCGACGAGCGAGCCAATGGCTACTCTGAAGGCGTATGTCCGGGAGGTCTGATCAGACTTTAATCAGCTCAATCCCAAGATCTGTGAAAGGCGTCGTGCAGTCGTCGCCTGCACCGGTATCCGTGATGATCGTCGTGATCTCACGTGCGGGGCAGAGCATCCATTTGCTTTGAACACCAAGCTTGCTGTGATCCGTCACGACCACCTTGCGTTTCGCGTGTTGCGCCATCATGCGCAGGTACTCCGCCTCTTGTGGGTTCACACAGGAAAGTCCAAAGTCGACGCTGATGCCGTCGACACCCAGAAACATGATGTCCGCATAGACCATCTGTGCCGCCAGGTTCGCCAGTGGTCCCACGAGCGTGAACCAATTGCCACGCAGCATGCCGCCGGTGACGATCACCTCGATGTTTTTGCAGGCGCTTAGCTCCATCGCGACGTTCACCGTGTTGGTGATCACGGTGATCCCCGGCACAGTCATAAAGCTGCGCACAACCTCGGTGGTTGTCGTGCCGCCGCTCAATGCGATCGTATCGCCAGGATTGACCAGCTGCGCGGCCGCGCGGGCAATGCGGCGCTTCTCATCGGCGAAGCTGCCGACCTTGTCCTGAAACGACGAATCATGGCGAAAGGGCTCGTAGAACAGAGGTCCCATCGGTACGGCACCGCCCCGCGTTCGGCGAAGCAGGGCACGATCTTCCAGATCTTTCAGATCGCGCCGAACCGTTGCAATCGAGGTGTTCAGCAGGCCGCAGAGTTCCTCAACACTTACAGAACCGGAAGACTGAAGCGTTTGCAGGATGATCTCCTGCCGAGCGACAAGCTCGCTGGACTTCACTGTCATACGCCCAGCATATCCGAGGCTCACCGAGAGCAAATGTTCGTCCCTTGAATCAAGTGAATGATGCAAAAGGCATTTTTCGATCACTGATAATGATTCCATAGTTGACATTCCATCACGCAACCCACTATCGTTCCGGCTCGAAGGCATATGCAGCATGGCTTGTCTCTGGATGGCACCCGATGGCGTTTGATTTAGTGACACATACCTTTGAAGTCTTGTCAGATCTGCGACTTGACCGAAACCTCAATGTTTGCAGGCCGCAACCCTGCGATGTCGCAATGCGGCCGGGTCAATCCTGGCAGGGGGTGCTGAGTGTCGGAGAATGCCATTCGGCGTTCCGTTTTTTGATAAAGCAGGCACGGCCAACCGGGAACAGGGCGGAGCACCTGCTGCAGCCGGCGGAGCGAAGCGGGCAATCGAATGCAGCTTCTGCCCGGACGAACGGCTCATTTCTGCGCACGTCCAGCCGAGTACACCTTCGAGACCATTTTCAACTTTGAAGCATCTTTGGAGCGCCCACATGCCTGTAAACAAACGCGATCTCTGGCAGCGAATCATCATCCTCTTCGCCCTGCTTGCCGCCATCCTCGTCCCCGCGCTTCAAGCCCAGATCGACACGGGCCGCGTCCAGGGGACAGTAAAAGATCCGACTGGCGCGGTCATCGTCGGAACCAGGGTCTCCCTCCTCAATAACGCGACCAACGTCGTCCAGACGGCAGTCTCTGCCGCATCCGGCACCTACACCTTTGAGGCTGTGAAGCCTGGAACCTACACGGTGACTGCCGAGAGCCCGGGCTTCAACAGGTTCACGGCACTGAATGTGATCGCGCACGTCCAGCAAAATCTCGACGTGGAGATCGCTCTGACTCCCGGATCACAGAGCACCGAAATGACGGTGACAGCGGCGGCCCCGCTTCTCCAGGCTTCAGACGCATCGCTGGGTCAGACGATTACGGGAGGAGAGGTCAACGACCTTCCCCTCGCCCAACGCAACTGGGTCTCTCTGGCGCAACTCTCGGCAGGTGTCACGACCACAGCAGGCGGTACGACCGGAAGCGCTCTGTTCGTCACCAATGGAGTCAACTTCTGGCAGAACGACATTCGCCTCGACGGCATTGATGACAACGAAGAAGCCTATGGCGGAACACAGTTCGGTACAAATGCGGCCTTCACTCCTCCGCCAGATGCGATCGAGGAGTTCAAGCTGCAGACGGGAGATTTCAGCGCTGAGTTCGGACACTCGACCGGCTCCGTCTTGAACGCCGTGATCAAATCTGGAACGAACCGCATCCACGGCGATCTCTGGGACTACGTCCGCAACACGGTCTTCAACGCAAGCGACTACTTCGCCAAGCAGAACCCGGATTACACGCGACCGGCTTACCACCAGAACCAGTTCGGCGGTACGATCGGCGGTCCGGTGTTCATTCCCAAGGTCTACGACGGCAAAGAAAAGACGTTCTTCTTTTTCGATTACCAGGGAACGCGCATCGTCCAGCCAAACCCGAGCACCTCTTACGTGCCCACGCTCGCGGAGCGGTCCAGCAACTTCACGAATTTTCAGGACTACATCGCGCTCGCTGGAGGGAGCAAGCCGAACGTTGATGCTCTCGGCCGTCTCATTGCTCTCGGCACCTTTCTCGACCCTGCGACAACGCGGAATGTGGCTGCGGGCGCGATTGATCCCGTCAGCGGATTGAGAAACACTGCAGGAACAGCCGTGGTGGTACGCGATCCCTTCTACACGCAGGGCAGTGTCGCCGGCATCACCGACTTTACGAAAGTAGAGCAGTACCTGAACCAGCTGCCGGCCGGGCGGCTCGATCCAAATGCCGTCAAGCTCATGAGCCTTTATCCCCTGCCGACGCCAGGTCTTCAAGGGCGGCAGAACTACAGCTCCTTCGCCAGCGCGCAGCAGACGATCAATCAGTACGACGTTCGCATCGATCATAACTTCAGCGCGAAGGACATTGTGTTTGGCGTGTATGACTCGAGTCGCACGGTCTACACAACACCGCCCAACCTGCCGGGCCTGGCAGAGGGTCAGAATTTCGGCGCCGGCACAACTCAGGCTCCCCGGTACGCGATCGCGCTCGGCTACACCCACGTCTTCACGCCCAGCCTGACCAACGAGGTTCACGCGGGCTGGAGCCACAGCATCGAGCGGATCATTCCTTTTGAGGCGAACACGTTAGGCATCCCGGACCAGTACGGCATTCCGGGCGTTCCGCAAAGCGCGGGAAATGGCGGGCTGCCGGTCATCAACATCAACGGATTCACCGGACTGGGTGTGGCGGCTTATGTTCCAACCCTCGAGACAGTCACCGATCTCGAGATTCTCGACAATGTGACCAAGGTGTATGGGTCTCACACCTTCAAGATGGGCGGCCAGATCGATGTCATCCGGGCCAGCATCATTCAGCCTCCGTATGCCAAAGGAAACTTCACCTTTAACGGCCAATACTCCGACATACCGAATGCCAGTACCGGGTACAACGGTGCGGCCGACTTTCTTCTCCTTCCCTCGGCAGCAACTGTGCCGAATGGCATCAGCAATTTAGGCGGAGCCTCGTCCTACGGCAGTTCGAACTATGCGCAGACCAAGACCCTTCGCTACTACGGTGCCGCCTTCTTTCAGGATGACTGGAAGGCAACATCCAGACTGACCTTGAATCTTGGCCTCCGCTGGGATCACTACACGCCTTATGCCGAAGTCAACGGACGCCAGGCCAACTTCATCGCTGACGGCGGCAACGGCCCGACGGGAACATACTACCTCTCCCAGAAGGGTTGCGATGTTGCGCGGTCATCCACCTTCGATCAGCTACTGACTTCAAGCGGTATCGCACTGAACTGCGACGCGTCGGATGCCACGGGCAACGCGCAGAGCCTCAACTTCGCTCCGCGTGTCGGCTTTGCGTATCGTGCGACAGACAACCTGGTCGTTCGCGGCGGCTTCGGCATCGCCTACGGTGCGCTGGACAATATCGGCTTTGGCGGAACGCTTGGAACCAACTACCCCTTCTCCTACACGGTGGGCTTCAACGCGGTCAACTCGCAGACGCCCCTTACAACACCGGGCGGCGCGACGGCAACGATCGAGAACGCACTGATCGGGCAGAACCTCCAGAACCCGGTCAACGTCCCCGGCAACGGAGTTGGTCTGTTTGGCCGGCAGTATGACTTTCAAACCCCATATACCGAGACCTTCAATCT
This sequence comes from uncultured Acidobacteriaceae bacterium, assembly GCA_964242875.1. Classification (GTDB taxonomy): domain Bacteria; phylum Acidobacteriota; class Terriglobia; order Terriglobales; family Acidobacteriaceae; genus Edaphobacter. Next base: position 23,489 of record CAXTCB010000015.1, on the reverse strand, counting down.
CACCGTGCAGGACCAGTTCACCCATAACGACTCCGTGCAGATTGCGTATGTCGGGACAACCGGCCGCCATCTCGACAGTCTCGGGGCACATAACTCTCCATCCGCAATCCTGCCACCGGGCACCAGCATCTACGATCCCACGGTGCAGGGCCACATCCCCTACCCCCAGTTCTCTCCGAACTCGCAGTTTCAGACGACGAACGGATCGAGCAGTTACAACTCAGTGCAGGCCACCTACCAGCATCAACTGAGCATCGGCCTCACTGTGCTCGGAAACTACACGTTCGCGAAGTGCCTTACCAACCAGCGAACGATCTCCGGCAGCGCTCCGGGCTTCCGCGCCCAGTGGTTGCCAGGGTTCGGGATCAACGGGGACTATGGACTCTGCGACAGCGATACCGCCCAGGTCACACACATCTCCGGGTCGTACGCTCTCCCCTTCGGCAGGGGAGGCGCCTACTTCAGCAACGACGGTCGTTTGACGGATCTAGCCATTGGGGGCTGGAAGAGCAACTTCATCATCACGCATCAGAGCGGCCAGCCCTTCACGGTTAATTGCCCGCAGGTGACGACCTCGGACTTCGGCTGCTTCGCCAACCTTGTTCCGGGTGTAAGTCGCTATGCTGCAGGCAAAAGTCCGAAGCAGTGGCTGAACGCTGAGGCGTTCGCACAGCCCCCGGTTGCGACGGCCATCGGCCAGACCGACTACTCTCCGCTCGGTGGTTCACCCAACCAGGTGCGCGGACCCGGCTTCTCCAATGTGGATCTGTCCGTCTTCAAGGAGTTCGGTTTGTACGAAGCGCTCAGGCTCCAGTTCCGCGCAGAGGCCTTCAACGTTTTCAACAATCACAGCTTCGGCCAACCTGGAAATTTGAACTTCCAGGGCGGCAACTTCAGCCAGATCACCTATGAACGCAACAATGCACGGCTGGGCCAGTTCGCGCTGAAGCTGTTCTACTAGCACCTACACTGCTGAGATCGGAGGGCGATGCGAAGCAGGGGCATCATCCTCCGGTCGCAAACGGGCAGCCGAAAAGCTGCATTGACGGTCGTGCCTCGGTTGAAGGTGACGAGCCGATCTTCTTCAGCTACCCGCCGGCCTTCGTGGGTAGGACCCTTCTCATCCTTGGTGCCGCCACCTCAACTCTGTGCGGGCACCGCAGATCTCCGCAGCAGGGGGTCCGCAGCAAACTCCTGTGTGCTATGACTGATCCCACAATCTGCCGTGTCGCTTCACCTCGCAGCAGAGATCACCTATGAGAGCGCTGCGTGTCCTGATTCTTCTATCGCTTACCATCGCCGCGTGCTCGCAGGTCCGCGAGGGAGCGCATCCTTCATGTTCGAACCAATCCGTGCCGCAGTTCGCCGACATCGCCTCCAGCGCCGGCATCCTTTTCCAACACACCTCTGATCCCGTCAAAAGCTATATCTTCGAATCGATGAGTGGCGGTGTGCTACTGATCGACTATGACCGAGACGGCTGGCTCGACATTTACTTCACGAACACGCCAACCCAGGCCATGATTGAGCGCGGCGAGAAGTCACGGAGCGCGCTTTACCGCAACAACCACGATGGTACGTTCACTGACGTCACAGACAAGGCGGGCGTCGCCTTTCCGTGCGCTGCAATGGGTGGAGCCGTGGGCGACTACAACAATGATGGCTGGCCCGACATGCTGATCACCTGTCTGCGTGGCAGTGTCCTTTATCGCAACAACGGCGACGGCACCTTCACTGATACCACCGCGCAGGCTGGTTTATCCAGCTCTCGCTGGAACACCGGCGCCGCCTTCGCGGACTTTGATGGAGACGGCTTCCTCGATCTCGCCATCGCCAGCTATGTCGACCTCGATCTGGATCACCTTCCGCAGCCCGGCAGCGCGACCACGTGCACCTATCGCGGCGTTCCCGTGCAATGCGGCCCGCATGGTCTCAAGGGCGGAGAAGACGCACTCTTCCGCGGCAATGGCGACGGAACCTTCACCGACGTCTCACAGTCCTCAGGCGTGCAGGATCGTCCCCGGTACTTCGGTTTGGGACTTCTGTGGGCCGACCTCGACGGCAGCGGTCGACCGAGCCTCTTCGTCGCAAACGACTCAACCCCCAACTACCTTTATCAGAATGTGGGTCGCAGCAAGTTCAGCGAGATAGCGCTGGACGCCGGTGTTGCCGTAAACACTGACGGCAAAGAACAGGCCAACATGGGAGTCACGGCAGGAGACTACCTGCACACCGGTCGGCCCTCGCTGTATGTCACCACCTTTTCGGGCGAGGTGAAATCTCTCTACCGCAACGACGGAAAGATGCAGTTCAACGAAGTGGCCGGCCTCTCAGGGTTGTCGGACGCCTCGCTCTCTCTGCTGGGCTGGGGCACCAGCTTCGCCGACTTCGACAACGATGGATGGCTCGATCTGCTTACCGTCTTTGGGCACGTCTACCCGCAGGTCGACGGACTCCTTGGAAGTGCGGGATACCGTGAACCAAAAACTTTCTTCCTCAATGAACGAGACGGAAGTTTCTGCGATGCGACACCACGTGGCGGAGCGATCCTCAGCCAAGCCTCGTCTGCGCGTGGTCTCGCAACAGGAGATCTCTTTAATGATGGCAACGTCGATGCAGTCATCGAGAATATCGATGGCTCCCCCCTCATTCTTCGCAACCAGGGTGTTCCCGGCCGGCATTGGATTGAATTCGAACTAATGGGAACTCAATCGAACCGCTCGGCGATTGGCGCGGAGCTCACGCTGGAAGCCGCGGGTGCGCTGCAAACCGTCGAGGTCCGTAGCGGCGGAAGCTATCTCTCGCAAGGTGATCTACGGGTGCACTTCGGGCTCGGCGCCGCAACGATGGTGCAGAAATTGCGGATTCGCTGGCCCTCCAAAAAGGTTGAGGTCGTCTACCGATTGCGCGCTGATCACATCTACTCGGTGCTGGAAGGTGCAGGAATCGTCGAGCGAAGTCGCATTCTGCCTGTCCAAGCCGCAACGCATGACGCCCATCACTGAGGCGCCACTTCAGCGCTGGAATGAAGCAAGCTGTAGCTGGCCAGCTCCTCTTTACAGTGCCGCATATCTCCGATGGCCCGGTATGCAAACGCAAGCCGATAATGAAACTGCGCGGTATCTGAAGAGAGACGGATCGCCTGTTTCAGCTCAGTGATCTCGCCCGCGTAGTTCTTCTCCTCATCGTAGACGAGGGCTAATTCAAAGTGCGCCTTCGACAGTTTGGGATCGAGCGCGAGCGCCCGCTGGAGAAGTGCAATCAATTCCGGCGATTTGGCTGTTTTTTCTCCAGACCAACGACCAGACTTCACCATGGCGTAGTCGAACAGGAGAAGCCCATCGCCTGCGTGTCGCAGGCGCAGCTTGTTCAAGCGCCTCTCTGCCTCATCTTGCAAAGACTTAGGAACGATCTTTGTGTCGGCAAGCACCTCCATCGGGTGTACGTCAGTCGGGTCGAGGGCTGATGCTTCAAGCAGCAGCTTCGCACCCTCTTCGGAGCGATCCTGTGCGTACAGTGCGAGGGCGAGCGCAACATGCATCTTTACCGATGCCGGGTAAGTCCTCAGTCCGTAGTGCAAGATCTGTGAGGCAGCTCCGAAGTTGACTTTCATCAAAGAAGTTCCGAAATCGAAGATGTGAGCCTCGGTTGGGTCCATCGTCGCGGCAAGCTGGTATTGCGCCGCCGCGTCCATATTTTTCTTGTCTATTGTCAAGGCTCGGCCGAGCAAGCTATGTAGCTCTGCTTCATCGCGTCGACTGATAAGCTCCTTCAGCAGCGTCTCTGAGTAGCCAGTGTCGCCTGCCTCCATTAGAGCAAAGGCAAGTTCGCGTGCGATGTTCACGTCAGTAGGACACAAGCCGAGAGCAGCCTTAAGTGATGAGACCGCTTCAGTAGCGTGGCCCGAAGCCATTAGGATGCTGGCGTGTTCGCGAGCGGCAAGGATCTGCTGTGAACTTGAAGCGCATTCCTGCTGTTCTCCGAACAAACGAAGGATGCCTCCGCTAGCGCCAAATAGAATCCCAAAAACGATCGTTATCATCTCGACCCGCATTAAGGTGCATTCATTTTGCCAAACTCTTCCGCTTCTGAAGCTACACGCTGAGAGTCGTCTTTCAGAACTGCGATTACGATGCCGAGATAACCGGCCAGCGTTTGAAGTCCGCAAGCGGATGCAAGCAGATAGCTTTGGCGTCGATTTTGAGCTAAAGCTCTTCCCGCGTGGTGGATTGTCTCAACGGTGACAGTTGCGATTGCTTCGCGAGTCTCTTTGATTCTGAAACAGAGCAGTTGCCACCGAAGCTCGAACGCGTGCTCTGCGGAGATCGCGCGTTCCAGAACGACCTGATGCTCATAGGATCACCATGCGTCCACTTCGCTGCCAGCTTGTCGCTTCACCGCCGTGTCTGCCAATATGCCGCCCCAAGCACGCCAACTTCGTAAGCCCTGGGAGACGTCATGTCCACCGACCCTGCGAGGGAGGGTGTTGCCTCGTGGCTGCCTACATGCTCGAGTAGCGCAATGGTTTGCCACTCAGGAAGAGACGGAGTTCTTCGGATGCGATGATGGTTGCCTTCTCGGCTGCTTGCCTGGTGCCGCCAGCGAGGTGTGGGGTGAAGATGAAGTTTGGCAATTGCAGCAGCGCGGAGTGAGCGGGAAGAGGTTCGACGGGAAAGACGTCGGCTGCCGCGGCGAAGAGTTGCCCAGACTTCAACGCCTCGGCGATCGCGTCGTAGTCCATCAACGAGCCGCGTGCGCAGTTGACGACGATCGAACCGCGCTGCAGCCGAGCTATCTGTGCGTGACCTAAGATGCCCTTCGATTCCGGTGTCTCGCGTGCATGCAGCGAGACGACGTTCGTGACGGCGAGTAGATCATCGAGTGATCGTTGTTCGACACCATCCATGGCGTCGATCGTTGCATAAGGATCGTAGATGACGACGCGTGCTCCAAAGCCCCGCAGGATGCGCGCAACAATGCGCCCGATAGCGCCGTAGCCGATGAGTCCAACAGTCGCAGTCTCAAGCTCAAAGGCAGCTGTCTCGTAGGTGTAGTCCCCATTCCACTCGCCTCTTCGAATGGCCGCGTCGGCGGCAGGAATTCCACGTAGAGCACTGAGCGTCATTGCAATGGTGTGCTCTGCCGTAGCTGCGGCATTTCGTGCTGGTGTGTAGGCAATGGTGATACCGTGCTCGGTTGCGGCTGGCACGTTGACGTTCACGGGTCCGCCCCGGCAGACGATGAAGAGCTTGAGTTCCGGCGATTGTTCTATGATGTGCCGCGTGAGCGGCGCGTGATGCGCGATGCAGAACGAGACTTCCTGGAGAAGATCGATCATCTGCTCTTCGGATCCTGACGCCTCACGGACTTCGGCGATGTCGCGGAAGGGTTCGAGCGGGAAGGGTGTCATGGCTTCCACAATCTCGAAGCGATCGGCGAGATCGCCGAGTTTGCTGCGCATGAGTGCGGGTGAGATAAAGTGATCGCCAATCAGAAGCAGCTTTTGCGACATGGAATCCTCAGCTATGTAGAGAGTGGAACATTGAAGGAATGGAGAGACACTCGTTTGGGTGAGAGATCAAGCTCGGTGAGCGTGCCGTTCGCGACATTGGGAAAGAGGGAGCGATACTGCGACAGGGAGACGCCAAGAAGCCGACAGAGCACCAGGCGAAACAAGGTACTGTGCGCGACAACTAAGTGGCGGCCATGACTGCGTCTTTCCGCGATCTCGTGGAGAGCCGCGATGCCCCGTGCCGCCGCGAGTTCGGGGTCTTCTCCGCCAGGCAGATGATTACGTATCGGGTCGATCTCAAATGCGGCACGCTCGGCAGGAAAGGCGACCCACATCTCCGCCGCGGTAAGCCCCTCAGCTCGGCCGAAGTCGAGTTCGACGAGGCGTTGATCGATGCCAAGCGGGAGGCCGGTGGCGCGCGATGCGGCCTCGGCGGTCACGCGTGCCCGACACAGAGGAGACGACCAGATGGAGGTAAGCCCCGATCCTGCAGCCCAGCGCGCGAGCTGCTCGGCTTGCTCAAGCCCTCTGGGTGTGAGGTTAACGTCGGTCCTGCCGGCGAAGCGGTTCTCCGCGTGCCACTCGGATTCGCCATGCCGCACTAAGAAGATTCGGCTCACAGGCTCACTCGTGCGAGCGTAATATCCGCCAGGTCCTGCGGAAGCCATCGCCGTGCGGTGAGTTCGTGTACCAGATCCCGATACTGACCGGCATAGACTTCGAAACGCTTTTGCGGAGAGATCGTGCGGGCAATGTGCACCATGCGAGCGGTCACGTCAGCCAACGTTGAGAAATGCGCCGCCACCAGCATGGCCATTCCAAACGCTCCCTCAGTGATGCGTGGAATGAGCAACTCGCGACCCAAGACATCGGCGCGGATCTGGCTTAGAGCTTCGCTCTTTGCGGCTCCGCCAGAGATGGTCAAAGGGCCATCAATCGGCGCGCCGATGCGGTGAAGGGCATCGAAAGCGAGACGTTCGACAAAGGCGATTCCTTGCAGGATGCTGAGGAATTCTTCTAGTGACGACGTCGCCCTTCGGAGAGAAAATCCACGAGCCTCAGGAGCAGAGAACGGAAAACGTTCTCCTTGCCCTGTGAGTGGATACACAAGGAGCGGGCTGGCATCGGCCCGCAGTGCCGCATCATTGAGAGCGTCAAGATCTGCTCCCGCAAACCTTGACGCGATCGCTCCTGCTCCGGTGCTGGAAGCGCCCCCTGGGAGCCACAGGTTGTCTGCCGAGCGGTGAGAGTAAACGATGCCTGATGGATCACGCAGCAACTGCGAAGTGACACCCTTCAGCACCAGCGTCGTACCGATGACGGAGTTCCAGCTTCCAGGAGTGGTGGCGCCGGAGGCGATCTGTGCGGCGCACCCGTCGGTCATGCCGCTGAAGATCGGCGTGTCGAAAGGCAGTCCAGTCTCCTCGGCGGCTTTCGCGCAAACGTGTCCGATAAGCTGGCCAGGAGCGCCAACCTCAGGAAAAAGATCCGTGTCGATCCCAAGCTGGTCGAAGACCTCGGCGGGCCAGCGGCCACGAAGGAGGTCGTAGCCGCTCTTGAGACTATTGCTGGAATCGGCGGCAAGCGGGTGTCCGGCCAGGCGGGCGTTGATGAAGTCATTCTGGTGAGCGAGACTCGCGCCCCGCGGGATTGCGTTTTGGCGCTTCAACCAGAGCAGCTTTGGGAGTGCCCACGACGCCTGCATTCGATAGCTGAGTTCATCCCAGAGAGCGTTGCCTGCCGTGTTGACGAGCAAGGCTTCCTCATGCGCACGGCCATCGTCGTACATCAGCCCTGGCGTAAGCGCTCTAAGCTGCCCATCGAGCAGAACGATCGTTCCTGAAGTGGCATCGACCGCCAGCCCCGCAATCTCTGAGCCGCTCCCAAGCTCTGCCATGACGGCACGGCAACAGAGCACAACGGCACGCCACCAGAGCTCCGGCGACTGCTCGTGCCGAACGCCGTCACGGATGCTCGCAAGCGGCTCTGTTCGAGCGGCTGCGAGCGCTCCATCCTCCATTGCTGCTAGGACGCGCACGCTCTGGGTCCCGAGATCGATGCCTAGATAGACTCTCTGCTTCATCGCTGGTTTTCTCCTTCCGCCCACTGCTGCATCATCGCGTCACGTAGCCGCTTAAAGCGACGAAACGATCTCTCGTAGTGTCGCGTCATCTCTTCGGAAGACAAAAAGGTTCTGCCGGGAAGCACATGCTGTCGAGCGCCTTCGGCGATGCTGGCAATCTCCCCTGTTGCGAATAGCGCAAAGACGTGAGCACCTCGCGCCCCGTTCTCCGAGTCGGCAGGCCGTAGCACTGGCGCACCCAGAACGTCTGCGATCATCTGGCACCAGAGATCGCTACGAGTACCGCCTCCGCAGACGCGAACCTCCGTGAGCGCTGCGTTGTTAGAAGCCGCTTCGAGGCACTCGCGCACAACAAAGCTGAGGCCTTCATAGACCGCCCTCGCTATCGCGGATCGCGGGGTGGCGAATGTAAGGCCATGAAAGCTGCCGGTAGCCTCAGGCGCAAAAAAAGGGGACCGCTCTCCGCCCGGCGAAAGATAAGGCAAAAAGAACGGGGTATCTCTTACTGAAGCCCTCGCGGCGAGTTCTTCGAGCCCAGGTATGCCCTCAGTGCCCAGAATGTCAGCCGCCCATTGAAGTGCTTCGCACCCGGTCAGTGTCGGCATCGCCCGGAGAAAGAGACCTCCCTGGATCGGAAGGGTCGTTCCGGTGGGTTTGCCTGTGCAATCAATCGAGGTGCGAATCACCTCGGCACAGATCGTTGTTCCGAGGATGACGCACGCTTGTCCCGCGCTGGTCGCACCCGAGCCGTACGCAGTCGTCACAATGTCGTAAGGGGCCATGAAAACGGGAAGCCCGGGGGGCAGTCCCATTCGATGGGCAGCGGCGTCGCTCAGCGGCCATACGGCGTGTTCCTCTGCGGCCACTTCAGGGAGGCGATGAAGGTCTTCACTCAAACCATATTCGGCGAGTGTTGCCTCGCTGTACTCTCCGGCGCTCAGGTCGGAGAATGGATTTGCCGCGTCTGAGGGATCCACCAGAAAGTATCCGGTCATTCGGGACACGAGCCAGCCGTTACAGGTCAGCACCCATCGGGAGTTCGCCACACGTTCCGGCTGATGTTGGTGGAGCCAGCTCAGGATGGCATTCGGCAGACCCGAGTAGGTCACCGACCCACTTCTACGAAAGGACGCCTCAACCAAACCTGCTTCCTGCCAGCGCTCGACCAGGGCCGCCGCTCGTGCGTCATTCCAAAGGATGGCGTTGCCAGTTGGCTCACCCGATTCATCGACCAGCCAGCATCCGTCGCCTTGCGCGGTACATACGATTCCACGGATGGGTTCGCTGCTGGCTGCGGCGACGTTCCGGACTGTCCCTGCTACTGCATCCCAAACCTCGTGCATATCCTGCTCGGACCAGTCCGGCTTCGGATGCAAGACGGTCGTCTGTTGGCGAGCTACGCTGAGTTCGCGACCGTTGTCGGAGAAGACGATCGCTTTGATGATCGAGGTGCCCGCATCGATCGCTATCCATGCCATGCGGCCTCCGCTTGTCCCGTAAGTGTTCCACGAGGCAATGTGAGCGAGAGTGTCATGAGTCCACTGACGAAGTAGAGTCCGGCGAAGACCCACATGATGCCAGCGACGCCAATCTTGCCCAACAGAAGACCGACCAACGCGGGACCGATCCACACACTTGCGCCAGCACCGAGACTCAGGAGCGAAAGCGCTTCCCCCTTGTGATCCGGCGCCAGACTTGGCATCAGAGCAGAGAGGGGAACGTAGCCGGCGAGCGTTGCGCCGTAGAGAACCCCGACTACCAGCGTCGCAGCATAATTGTGCTGCGAGGTCGGCACATAGTAGAACGCGAGCGTTGTCAGCGTACAGCCGAAACCGCCGAAGATTGCGATGGTGCGACGCCAACCGAAACGATCCCCGATCAATCCGAACAGCAGATTCCAGATGATGTTTGAGAGGAAGACGGAGCTGAGCAGGGTGAGCCACTGCGACTGCGAGAAGCCGATCGTCTGCCGGAAGAAGCCCGGCATAAAAACGAAGAAGCCGAACTGCGGCGCTGTGTTGATCATTCGCACCAGACATGCGATCCCGGCCTTCGGTTTCCGCCACGCGAGCGATACGGAGCCAAGCAGCGCTTTCACCGGAGCTTCTTTAACCGCGGCAAGGCGTCGACAGCCCGTCTCTTCGCGAACGCCGATCAGCAGAGTCAAGCCACCAAGCAGCACCAGCGCAGTTGCCAGCCAGAAGGTCTTGTACGGACCGATGCGAGGGATGGCGAAGCGAGCCAGAAGAGATCCTAGCGTCGGAAGCCCGCCGGTGAAGGCGAACCAGAACCAACCCATGGCCGAACCGAGTTTGTACTTAGGAGCAACCAATGTAATCCAAACGAGGAATCCGAACGCAAACAGCGGATAGGCAAGGCCGCGTAGACCATAGGTCACCAGCACGGTCGCAAAATCAGCGTGACGTAAGCCGACTGTAAGGAAGAGGATCTCGAAGCCGATCCAGAGGATCAGGCCGAGCGTTATGACTCGACGAGGGCCCCACACTTCCGAGAGCGCTCCGGAGAGCCACCCCGCGATCGCGGCGGCGACACCATAGACGGTAAAGATAGAGGCCACTGCGCCATTTGAGAGTCCTCGCTCTACGAGATACGGAGACAGATACCCGGACTCGACACCGTCGCCAATCATGAACAGCAATACACCCACAAATCCCCATACCAGTGCCGCTGGTATCCCGATGTGGTCGAGCAAGGATTGCCGCGGCTGAAGATCTGGATCGGTTGTGAAAAGGCCAGAGGCCATAGAGTCTTCCTTGAGACGACTAACGTGTGTTGCAGCGTGTATGGAAGAGCTGGGATGCTGAACTCCACAGAGGATAACGCACGCGCTGGTATGTGGAACTTCCAGTGCTGCTGGTCAGCTCAATCGAGTTGCCTTTGTCTCCAGGAAACCAGAGCACTGCGAGAATTGCGCTCCCATGCTGCTGCGAAGAGGGCGAATGGATATGCTCTGGAGATCGCTGCCAGGCTTGAAAAGGCGCCCGAGAGGGTCGCGGTCAGCAGCCAGAGCCAGTAGTTGGGGTCTGAGTAGCAACGGAACAGAAACCTACATAAGTATGCTACTGAGGGCTTCCAACAAACACCGGTTTGATGGAAAACCGAGAGGTAGCGTTACAGCCCCCTCAGTGTCTTTCTTCTTGCGGCTGCCGATCAGCGGGGCGAGGATACGGATGCCCTTCTGCCCCTTCATCACCTTGCGTCCGAGCGGGTTCCACGTGTAGAGCCCTGCTACGCGGGTTGCGTCTGGCCTCTGCCGTGCAATCTCGAGGTTGTTGCCAAAGCTGTAGCTATGGAATCGGCCCATCGCGGTCAGGTAGGCGGTGAGGCTTTCCGAGTGTCCGGCTTCCCACTGCTGGATTAGGAGCTTGATGTTCTCTGCGAAGACTTCTTCCGAGGTCTGGGGCTTGGGGGCCGCGGGCATGGTGGCGGCGGGGTTGCTCATGGAGTGGCTTCTCGCTTTGCTGGATTTGGTTGTGATTGCTCTCAATCACACCTTGGCCCTGGTCTACGCCAGCAGGGGCGGCAAGGGCAATAGCCGGGTTCCCTCCCGTAGCGAAGCGGAGGCGCCTCAGGCGGTCTGCACAAGCGTAGCGCGGAAGATGAGGGTGGCTGTTGCGCGCGCCAGGGACGGAGTCCCTCAGGAAGGCCTGGTGACCTGATTGGGCGCGGAGCGCAGGAGATCTGTTAGCTTCTGTTTTCGGGGGCTGCGTTGCGGACGGAAACTTCGCGCCGGAGGTGGCGTCGGAGGACGGTAGGGCTGGCCGCAGCAGGGAGGAAACATCCTCCTCTACGGGTGTTCTTAAGCTGTCTACGCCGACTAGCAAACGTGCGTACTCATTCTTTCGCAAACGCTACTGTTGCTCTTACAAGAGCTCGCAAGCTACCAAGATCAATCTGTGACTTCCCCCAGCACAGTCTCGCGCATAAGCCTTGCTATATCAATCGATTGAGACATTACGATGGCACCTGAGAATGCCGGTTATCGTGCCACAATGTCTCCATGAGCCAGGAAACAGCTATTTCGGTCCCGAACCCCGGAGAAACCATCTCCGAGGCGCGTCTGATCGCCCTGGTGCTCGACGGCGTCACCTCCGAGCACTCTCGGCGCAGCGTCTGAGCGGGCCGGCTACGGCGAGCAGATTGTTGCGACGCTGTCGCACCAATTGGTTGCCGAGTTCGGCCGCGGCTACGAGCGCACCAGCTTGACCCGGATGATGAAGTTCGCGGAGGCGTTTCCTGACCCGGAGATTGTTGCGACACTGTCGCACCAATTGAGCTGGTCGCACTTCCGCGAGCTCCTGCCGCTCTCGAAACCCATGCAGCGCGAGTTTTACGCCGAGATGTGCCGCGTCGAGGGCTGGAGCGTCCGAACTCTCCGCGGTCGGATCGACTCGATGCTCTACGAGCGGACCGCGCTTTCGCGCAAACCGGACGCGCTGGCTGAGCAGGAGCTGGCCCTCCTGCATGCGCGAGGGGAGGTCGGCCCGGCCCTGGTTCTTAAGGACCCCTACATCCTCGACTTTCTCGACCTTAGAGACCACTACCTCGAACGGGACTTCGAGGACGCGATCCTGCGCGAGCTCGAACTCTTCCTGCTCGAACTGGGCGCCGGCTTCTCCTTCATCGCCCGGCAGAAGCGCATTCAGCTCGACGGCGAAGATTTCTTCATCGATCTGCTCTTCTACAACCGTAAGCTCAGGCGACTGGTTGCGGTCGAGTTGAAGCAAGGCGCGTTCAAGGCTGAGTACAAGGGCCAGATGGAGCTCTATCTTCGTTGGCTCGCCAGATACGAGAGGGAAGGGGAGGAAGGTCCACCGCTGGGCATCATCCTCTGTGCCGGAGCGAGCTCGAAGCAGATCGAGCTGTTGGAACTGAATGGAACCGGGATCCATGTAGCGGAGTACCTGACTGTGCTGCCCTCGCGCGACGTCCTTGAGCGCAAACTTGAGGAAGCGATCGCGACCGCGCGTGCGCGCTTCGAAAACCGGGAACTAGAGGATCAAAGCCGGTGACTACCGCCCTCGTTCCTCTGTCCAACACTTGGCAGGCCCTGCCTGAGTCCAGCCGCTTCGACGAGCTTCGCGTAGCTGTCCTCAACGGAGTGACCGCCAGGAACTCCAAACGCAACTACGCACTTGCGCTCGACGAGCTGACCACCTTCTGCAAGGAGCGTGAGCAGCCCATCTCGCGCGGGCTGTTGCTTGCCTTTCGGGAAGCGATGCTCGAACGCAAGCTCGGCGCCTCCACCATCAACGTCAAGCTCTCGGCGGTTCGCAAGCTGGTCGGCGAAGCCAGGCGTGCCGGCGTGATCAGTGGTGAAGAGGCCTCGCAGATGACGGACGTGCCGAACGTTCCGCAGCGCGGTACCCGGCTCGGGAACTGGCTGACCAAGGAACAGGCGAGGGAACTGCTGGCGGTCCCCAACCGCTCGACCCTGAAAGGCAAACGGGACTACGTGATCCTGGCCCTTCTTACGGGGTGTGCCCTGCGCCGGAACGAGCTGGCGGAGCTCGACGTTTTGACAATCCAGCTGCGCGAAGGCCGCTGGGTGTTGGCTGACCTCGAAGGGAAGGGAAGGCGAGTCCGGACCGTGGCGGTGCCGATCTGGATCAAACAGGGAATCAACGCCTGGCTGGCGGCAGCCGCGATCGAAGACGGCCGGCTGTTGCGCAGCATACGCAAAGGCGGCAAGAAGATCGGGGAGAGCCTAAGCGACTGGGCTATCTGGTCGGTCGTCGAACAGGCGGCCAAGGAGATCGGGATCGAGCAATTCGGAGCGCATGACCTCCGCCGTACCTGCGCGAAACTGTGCCGTAAGGCCGGAGGCGATCTCGAACAGATCAAGTTCCTGCTCGGGCACTCGTCGATTCAGACGACTGAACGGTACTTGGGGTCAGAGCAAGAGATTGCGGTTGCCGTCAACGACGATCTCGGCATTGCGTGATGCACACCGGAGACCAATAGCAGCGCGTTCGGCAATGACGCGCTTGGGAACGTCGAATCGAACATGCCGAAAACCCCGTTTTCAGGGCCCTAGCTGTCGCGGTAGCATGACCAGCATGATCTCTCTCCTGCATCAGCGCGAATACGAGATGCTCGGCGACATGGAGACTCGGGAGGCGGACTGGGTCACTCTTCGTGCACGAGGACGGATCCAGTTCATAGCATGTTGTCTGCGCTCCTCACCAGCCGCTCGCATAGCTGCCCTTCTAGTGCTCTCTTCAGTGGGCGGCTTTCACGGTCTGTCTCACATAGAAGGCTGGGCTTGGTTCTTGCTGGTGCTCGGTGCGTGGGGCCTTTTCACGAGCACTCTTCATGCGATAAGAGCTTGGTTTCGGTTGGAAACAAGATTCCCTGCCATCAAGCAACCGCTCGGGCCAAGCTCTCGTGAAGTAAGTGTTTTCGGCAATCACGCTGTCGGCGACCCTGGCCATGGTCGAAGTCGTTTCGCGAGAAGTTCACGAACCTAATCGAATGGACAATTTGTGCATTCGGGCAGTACGGACCTGAATCAACGTCTGTCGAGATGGCGTCGCTGAAGCACCGAGGCTTGAGACAAACTTGAGCTATCGACTCTCCACTTGTCCTCACTCAGGGACCTTTTCTTACTGAATGCAAACCCGTCCCACATCCCAGCAAAACGTGCTCTGCCACCAGTCCATCGGCTAATTTCGATTGAAGTTCCGGACAACAAGCGATCCTACGCCCAGTTCCTGAGCCTTCTTTCTCGCGCCGCGCAAAGTTGGGTAATCCCAACACTCGCCTTGGCCAGGAGCAGAATCCGGGGAGTAGATCGTATAGTCGATCCTCACGCGTCTCATGGAATCAGTGTAACGACCTGTTTGTTTGGATCTACGTTGATCCCTGAAAGTCGGTGTTGTCGGCAAGGTGTAAGACCTGTTGCAAATGCTTGAATGATGGACGGGCGGTGAGGGAGCCGCCTTCATGATCCAGAAGCGAAAGAACAAGCACCGGTCGACGAGAACGATCCTCCGCCTGCCGGACCTCGACCATTCGAAGAGTTCCGTCCTGCAGAGCCTTGGATCGGCAGCGTCGAAGCGGACCTACGGCGCAGCTATCGAGGACTTCATCACCTGGTATTGCTCGAAGCCACGCCTTGCATTCGGTCGAACCGTAGTCCTGCGCTACCGCTATGAGTTGGAGGCTAGGCGTCTCGCTCCTGCCACGATCAATCTTCGTCTCGCGGCGGTTCGCCGGCTCGCGTACGAGGCGTCCGACAACGGTCTGCTCAACCCGGACCTTGCGGCGGGGATCCGCCGTGTTAAGGGGTCCCGTCAGAGAACGGAGAATAAAGCACGTTAATGATTCGGCTGCTCAGCTCGCGCGCTCACCGCTTTTTGCCTTCTCAGAACCCATGATCTGGCTGTTTGCTGGCAAACCAGCAAACAAGAATTGGTTTCGTGAACGCATGACGAGGCATTCCGAGTCGCTAATTCTCGATTCCAAGTGTTCTTGAAAACCAGCGTTTGCGAGAAAACCCGACCTGATGTCTCTGCGAGCGCTGGCTTAATAAGCTGGCAACAATGCCGTCTACGAAGACGCTAGGCATCTGTGAGGATCTTGCGACCCGGAACGGTGGCCTACACAGGCTCCTGGATTTCTTAGCGTGCTCTATCGTCCGTTTCCTGACGGGACCCCTACTTGTACCAGTCAAGTGGAAGGCTTGCAATTATGCCGCTGGTCAACTTCTAGAGAGGTGCTCTTCTTGGAGACCTCAACGAATTGGCTGCCTAACATTCAGGGCAACGTAACCATCCCGGGCGACGATCTTGCCGCGTTCACGGTACAGAGCGGGATCCGTGGGCTGGACGGTTGCGAGGCCGTCTACATAACGGTTGTACATGCAAAAGGCCGCGGCGATCAGGACCGTGTCATGAATTTCCAGGTCGGTTGCACCCTCAGCGCGTGCAGCAGCTACGTCTTCGGTGGTTACCTTCTTACCATCCTGCTGCACTTGAGCTGCTATACGGAGAAGAGATTTCAGCTTGGGGGAGATCTCAGCGGCCTCGTAGTCGCGTTTCACGCACTGCACCAGTTCTTCATTGTCTTCCAGATGTGCTGCCGCGATCGCACCGTGAATGGATTGACAGTAATGGCAATTGTTCAACGAAGACACATACGTTGCGATCAATTCACGCTCCCCTGGTGTGAGTGAGTTACTGTCTCGCAGCAGCACGTCGACGAGCTCATTGAGGGGCTTCGACGTTTCGGGACGGAAGGCCATTGGGCCGCGAATTCCAGGCAGGTTGGGAAGATCAATGTGTGGCATACGTTTCCTCTTATTGTCAGTTGATATTTGCGATCGCTTCGGAAACTACTAATGACGGTTGTTCCACGGATGGGTAGGAAGGAAGAGCCAACTGCATGAACGCTGCAATGGCACAAGGGACGGCGAAGAGCACAATGCTTTCCGACGGGTAGGCATGGTGTCGATCAAAGATGCGGCCCATCAGGACCGGACCAAACGCAGCGCCGAAGGCATAGGCCGTCCAGGTCAGGCCGTAGATCGTTGCGAAGCGAATCCTGTCGAAGAACCTGGCGACAACGTACGGTACCACGTCTGACTCGCTACCAGCCCCGAAGCCCACTAAGAAGGCGCCCACTACACCCATCCCTCCATCCGGTGCATATGCGATGACAAGAACACCTGCGCTGGCGATGAGCAGCACAACGGCGGAGACAGCGGGGGCGAAGAGACGATCCAGAAGATATCCGGTTGCGAGTCGCCCACGATACTAGAAAAGCCCAGCATAGAGAGCGCGAAGGCCGCATCGTGCGCCGACGCACCTCGGCTGGTCAGGATAGCTGCGAGATGACCGATAACGGCGTTGGCGCTGAACGCGGCAAGCAGCACGGGAACGGCGATCAACCAGAAGACCGGGCTGCCCAGAACTGAGCTCAGTCTGATGGTCGGTTCTACATGAACGCCGGACGTGACCGTCTCAGGCCGATTGCGAACGAAGGCGGCGGTAAGAACAAGCCCCAACAAACCGATCATTCCGAGGACAAGGTAGGCGTACCTCCATCCGCGCGAAGCGATCACGCTCTGTGCGATGAGGGGCATGATGATGGCGCCGATGGCGTTTCCTGTAAGTACAACCGCAAGCGCCATGCCCCGTCGCCGTTCAAACCAGGACAGCACCGCACGAGAGTAGGCGAGTTGGGCCGTTCCGTTGGCCACCACGCCGAGCAGGACATAGGTCAGGTAGAACTGCGCAATCCTGCCACTCAAGAGAGCCAGAGTCATCATCGCGCACGAGAAGATCAGGATGCTTGGCAGGATTATCTGCCTTGGCGGTCGCCGGTCGAGCAGATGCCCGATCCAAGGTGAGCTGAAGGCGACGGTGATGGCGGTGATACCGAACCCGCGAGAGATCGCCTCGATCCGCCAACCGAATGCGGCATGAAGCGGACCAATGAAGAGGCTGAAGGTATACGGCACAACCGCAGCGAAGCTGACCATCACACCGATGCACGCAGCCAGTGTGACTCTCCAACCCTCGTACCGGAGAGAATCCTCTGTAAGCTCGTTAGTCATGATGTTCCACGGCTGGCGCGGATACCCCGTGCGTATCGAAGCTCCTTAGTCGGCTCGCCTCTTTTGTTCCGTCAGCAGCCTGCGACGGCTTGTTGCGGGTCGCCATCTTTGCAAGAAGCTTCGGGCGTACATCCGGCCGCGTCCAGGGGCACTCGGCAAAACAGATACCGCAAGAAGCCGCCTCCGCGAAGTAGGTGATGCATTTGTCGAAGTCTACGTACCAGCGCTCCTGTCCGCGCACCATCTGCTTCTGGGGTGCAATCGCGGCAGGCGGGCAGGCGTGTGTGCATATCTGACAGGAGGCGCAAAAGTCATCGGCGCCGAACTGCAGTGGTTGATCCGCGCAAAGAGGCATGTCGGTCGTTATGCCTGCCAGGCGAATGCCGGAACCAAACTGCTGGTTGATGAGCGATCCATGCTTTCCAAGCTCGCCCAACCCAGCCGCGATGGCGGGAGGGATGAGCAGGAGAGCATCAGCAGAAGGGCCAGGATAGGGTTTGGCGTGGTAGCCCTGCGAGCGGATCCAGTTCGCGAGCGCATACGAGAGTCGGGTTCCGCGCGCGTATTGAACGCCGATCTCGGTAACCCCGACACCGTGCGTCTCATCCGAAGGCACCTGTTGCAAGTCATCGTAGTTGTGCGCAAGCACCACGATGATGACCCAGGGATCATCGATGGTGTATCCCTGGAAGACGAACAAGGGATCCATCCGCGCGATCCCCACTGCGTCGACACCTGCGGACAGTGCGACCCTTTTGACCTCTTCGGAAAGAGCCTGAGGCGATGCCAGCTTCTTCTCTTCCGCCACAGGGACGAGTTCTGGATAGGTATACGCCTGCTGAAAGACCGGACCTGTACCAGGGCACTTTCTGGAGCTTGCACGAGCGACGGTCTGCAACTCGCCGTAGGGATGAAGGTCAGGTGGATGCCAGAAGAACGGCGACGCCTGTCGCACTTCTGCTTCTCCCAGACCGTTGATTGTATTACCGGACGTAACCACCAGAGACTCGATCTCCGGCTTCGGCTGGAAGGTTCCGCGCTTTGGACGTCTTGGATTCGGCGCATTCGGCATGAGAGGCCTCGCTGTCAGTAGGTGAGCTTGAGAGAAAGTTGCAACTGCCGCGCCGGCCCAGCGAACGTAGGTGTTCCAAAGGTCGGGTTCGCGGAGCTGATGATGCCATCGCCGTAGCGCCTTGGGACAGGGCCCGTGAACTCGCCAGCCCCATAGACCTGATCGACATCCTGTACGTTTACGCGATTGAAGACGTTCAACGCTTCAAAGCTCGTGTTGAGCTTCACGCGCTCACTGAAGGCGAACAGACGCTGCAAGCGCACGTCCGTGTCGTAGTAGGAGGCTCCGCGGTACGTGTTCCGGCTGATGTTTCCAACGCGATCGTTGAAGGGGAAGCCATCGCCGTTTACATCCGATCCAGCAAGAATGTTGTAGAATTGCGGGCTTTGCAATGTGTTCAAGATGGAAAACTGCAGGTGGCGCAGAGGAGCTGACCAGGTTTCCGCCGTTTCCGCCATTGCCGTCAGAGTCAAGCGATGCCGCACGTCGTTATCGCTGACCGCTCTATCAAGATCTGGGCGTAAGTAGTTCTGTGGCTCATCTTGCAACTGGTTCTCTGTCGCCACGTCAATCGACTTGCCATAGGTGTAGTTCATCATCGCGCTGAAGTGCTGAGACATCTCCTTGCGAAGCGTGAGCGTCGCAGCGTTGTAGATGGACCATCCGGAGGGTGTCGCATACAGGGCGAAGCCGAAGTTGCTGTCCGCTGGGGTGAACTTCTGCCTTCCGTCAATCAGGTTTCCCGCCGGAACGCCGTTGATGGTGTTTGAGCTGAGAAGGTGGATGGCATGAACGTAGTGGTAGCCAGTAGTCAGAGACCATTTGCGGCCCAGGTCGTTCTCGAACTCCAGAGTGGCTTGCTCTGCATAGGCCTGCGGAAAGCTTCGTTTCACGAAACCCAGGGGAAACTGCTTCAGAACCTCCGGGCTGGGATAGATGCCGTGGTGTGTGAAGTTGGAGAATGCTGCAGCCGATGTTCCAGGACCGATGGTTCCCACCATGCCAGCCTCACCGAATCCAACGAGCTGATTCGTCGGATCGCTAAACTCTGAGAGATACGGTTGGTTCATCTGGGTAAAGGCCGATGCGCCATGCCATCCGTTGATCGTGCTGCTGTATTCGAAGGATCCCGTATATAAGCCAAAGCTGGAGCGGATCACACTTTTGTCGTTGCGGAAGGCATAGGCCATCCCGAAGCGGGGTTGCACGTTACCGTAGTTCGTCGGATTCATCCTGCCGATGATGCCGAGGTCAGCGGCAGTCGGGAACACATCGATGTCATATCGAAGACCCAGCGAGAGAGACAGACCTTCCGTCGGCTTCCACTGATCCTGCAGATACATCGAGATCAGCTTGTGCCAAAAAGAAACGGAATCAGCGGTCTGGCGGGCAGCTGCATCTGCTCCTGTGTAGAAGCCATTCTGAAACGGTAGCGCTCGCTGGGGAACCTGTTGGCCAAATTCAGTTCGGGGTTGCTGAAAAAGGAACTCAACCGAAGTTCCTGGGCCAAATGCGGCAAATGGGCCAGTGCCGAAGAAGCTCTGGGGGCTGAAGATGCCGACTCCGGGTGTGAAGTAGGGAGTCTGTGCGGAAAACCAAATCGGCTCGAAGTCAACGCCAAAGGTCAACGAGTTCTTGCTCTTACTTTGGGTCAACACCTCCTTAGCCTGGAAGTGGTGCTCACTGTAATAGCTCACGCCGCCCAGGAACCCGCCGCTGTACAACGTGTCGGAGACGTTGAGTGCAGGTTCGAAGCCCGCACCGGTTGGATTCATGTCGAAGATGCGCCTGCCGAAGGTAAGAGCAGTCTCAGAGTTCCACCGCGGACCTAGTAAGTGAAACAGATCTCCGTATACCGTTTGATCGTGAATGCGATTGTCGCGGTAGCTGGAAGGGAGACCTTGCCCAGGTGAGGCGGCGGGCACGTTTCCGTTATGCAAATCGGTGAAGAGATAACCTGCGGTCAGCGTGGACCGCCCATTGAGGACGTCTGTGATCTTCCCGAAAGCATTGTTGTAGTCAGCGGTCAGCAGGTTTGCGCGAAGGTTCTCTGGGGAGAGTCCAAGTCGTGTCTTGACTTGATTGATGCTCGGTGTGCCCGGCCCAAGACAACCTTGCGTGTCGATACATCGCAGGATGAAGCTTGAATACAGTGGAGATTGACCCCTGCGTTGCCCTTCATAACCGCCGAAGAAGAAGGCCTTCTCCTTTCGGATCGGCCCGCCAACAGTGGCTCCAAACTGATTGAAACGCAGCACGTTAAAACCTTGTGCCGACAAGAGATTATTGGCATTCACGGCATTGTTGCGAAAGTAGTCATACACCGAGCCGTGTAGATCGTTGGTTCCGGACTTCGTAATTGTATTTACGGAGCCGCCCAGGTTCAGCCCCTCAGTAGCCGCCGGGCCGTTAACAACGCGGAATTCCTGCACCCATTCGATAGAAGGGCTAACCCTCTGTACTCCGGATACTGTCGTCGTGTAGTCGATTCCATCCAGTCCGTAAAGGACGCTGTGAGTTTCCCGCAAGCCTCCGAAGCTGATCTCAAGCACAGGCTCCTGGAACGCGGACTGGGCACCGGTAGTGAAGTTACGACCGATGATTGCGGTAGGAGTTAATAAGGCGAAGTCAATGAAGTCTCTCTCCAGGATCGGAAGGTTCTGGATCTCCTTCGAATTGACCACTTGACTCGATGCGGTGCGTTCGCCTTCCACGCCGATGGAGCTCTCCCGTACATCAATCTGCTGGCTTGTAGCACCGACTTGCAACTGAGTATGTAGCGAGGCAGACTCCCCGAGCACCAGGGTCAGCGGCGCCTCCGATGTCGCAAACGCGTCCGCGCTGACACGAAGTTTGTAGCGCCCCGCGGCGAGACCCGGAACTTCCCCGGCGCCGACCATGTCCGATGTAGTCTCGCGAACGACTCCCGTATCAAGGTTCTGAACAGAAACCTTCGCTCCCGGGATCACGCGGCCCGTGGAATCTTCAACGGTAACCTTCGCTGTTGCAAACTGCTGTGCGTGGGCTCCGAGCCCACCAGCGACGGTCAAGGCGCAGAGAGCAATGCTAAGGGAAGCGCAACGGCTGGAACCAGGACGCCACCACGAATGACGGCTCTCGCCCGATCTTCGGGCAGGCACAAGTAACAAAGGGACCAAGGGACCTCTCAAAAACGTAAGCGGATACGAATGATTACGCTACGAAGTATGGTTTCACTCTGATGAAGGCACATCAGAGTGAAGATTGAGTTTAAAGTCCAACTTTGGACGGAGACTGATCTACGCCGGCGGCAATGTACTTGCTGGTCTCTGGCCTAGCATGGCCGGCAGCTCCCGCACCTGAGCAATTGCTGCCCTAAGCGCAGCTGTACTCTGCTTCAGCTCCGCGTCTCGCGCGCTCGATCTCCGGCTCTTTGGTCTTCACCTGTTCCTGCTGCTGAGGGGCAAACGCCTGCGCCTGTTCCTGCTGAAGCCTGTTATCCGTGCGCTTGTCGAAGTCGGCCAGCTTGGCCTCGACGGACTGCTGCGCTTCCATCCTGCGATGGAACCCGCCTAACAATTCATCCAGCCTCGCCTGCATCTCCCGGGTAGGCGGTCGTGCCTGCTCCTGCGCCTGATCTTTCTCTGGGGCGATCTTGGCCTGCTCTTGCTGGGGCGCGTTGCCGAACAGGGAACCGGCCCGTTCCTTGATAATGGGGTTCTATACGGTGCCATTCGCCAGCATAAGAAGTACGTTGAAGATGATGCCGGCCAAAGCCCCTGCTATTTCTGCTGCGCGTGACTCCCCGCGTGCGTGCGCAATGAAGATCACCGTTGAAAAGGCGCAACCCAGACAGATAGTCAGGGCAAGAACAAGCAAACGCGTCAGTTCGTCTGCTCAGCTCCCTGTGCGTCAACGCATGATGGCTCCATACAATTGCATAGACCAGAAAATGGGTACGCCACAGCAGCAACCGCGATTGATTGCCCGATGCGCACGTTCCGTTGCCTCTCGGGGGCCAACCCATCGTTTGTAGAGAGCACCGGCATAGCCTGCTTATACAGTAATTGAGAACTCTCAAAAGGCGGTTCCCGCAAGACGGCGTTTTCGGCAATTCCGGCATGCGCGGGCGGTGTGGATGCCAAAACGGAGCAACCTGTTCAACGGCTCCGCCTCATGGACGGTAGTTCGCAGGTGCCTGCTCAGACTCAACAGGCCGTCCCACAAACCGAGAGAGGAGAACACAAGAGCGGGGAAGAGCCTCGGCTAGCGGCTTGCCCAATCTCTTGCCTTGGTCATGGTTCTCCGGATATAGGCAGCTCGCTTGGAAGGGCTGGGATCGCGGGACAGATAGTCGTCCTCAAGGACCCGTTCCATTAACCCCTCGCTCATCCCGCTGCCGGAAGCGGCGACACAGAAAGCGATGTCCGCCGCAGCGGGCCGGTCCTGGTACTTGCTAGAAGTGCGGAAGCGTTCGAGCGAGGGCTCGGACCTCGGTCCCCTTCGGGAAGAAAGAGAAGCCTCGAGCCGCCGTGCCTCAGGCTCCTGCTCGCGTGCTTCGTGGAGCCTCGTGATCTCCTCAACAAAGGTCTCGGCCATCGGGTATTGCTCGCCGGTGCAGCTCTTGAGGCGAACAAATGGGAAGAGGCCATCTGGTCTCTTGTACTTGGGCTTGCAGTTGGTGAAGCCTGGAAGCCTGCCGAACCTTCTCCAGTCGGCTGCACTCGGGTCGGCGTCGTAGCGGGCGGCAAGCGTCTGCGCGGCGAAGGTGCCGAGCAGTTTGGGCAAGACGGCATGATGTTTGAGCCAGGCCTGGAAGTTGCCGACACTGGTCTCGACGACGGCGCACGGACTGAAGCCGTCAGCGGCAAGCTTCGCGAGCGAGGTCTCGGAGAGATCGTCGAGGGCCGTGTAGCGGTGTTCGCCGGACGGCCGTATGTAGATGTGCGAGCCCCGGGCGTTCCGGTACTTGAGAAGCGAAAGTTTCTCAAGCACTGACGATGCGGGGATGCCGTCGAGACCCGGGAGCATACCACGGTCACTCAGAACACCTACATCGTAGAGCGGAGCCTCGATCGCTCGAAGCATGTTGCGAACTGTGGTTTCGGTCCTGTCCATCGTCTTGGGCCTTTCAGATGTTCTCAGAAGGAGGGGTGCAGGGGCAGGGAACTGGACCCTGCTTCCCCTAAGGCTGTCGCGGTGATTCCACCGGGTTAGGGCGGCGGTCCGGTGTCGGTGCTCGGGGTCTTTGAAGTCTTGCTGC